>NZ_WWIR01000440.1 GCF_009863025.1 Streptomyces sp. SID4985
ACCACCCCGAACCGCGCCCACCACGCTCCCGCAGACCTTCGTACCCCAAGGAGTCGATCCACCATGGCGAGCGATGCGCCGACCGCCCAAGCAACCGACCTCGACTGGCTGCTGAGCGGCCTCGTGCAGCGCGTTCCCCACACCGGCAGCGCCGTGCTCCTGTCCTGCGACGGGCTGGTGAAGTCCGTGCACGGACTCGACCCCGACAGCGCGGACCACATGGCCGCCCTCGCCTCCGGCCTGTACTCGCTGGGCCGCAGCGCGGGCGTCCGGTTCGGCGACGGCGGCGACGTGCGCCAGGTCGTCGTGGAACTCGACTCGACCCTGCTGTTCGTCACCACCGCCGGATCCGGCACCTGTCTCGCCGTGCTCGCGGGACGCGAGGCCGACGCCGCCGTGCTCGGGTACGAGATGGCGATGCTGGTCAAGAGCGTCCGCCCGTACCTCGTGACCGCCCCCCGGCAGCAGGCCGCCGACACCCCGGCGACGAGGCATTGAGCGTGACAACGGCCGGCGACGGGCCCTGGCTCGACGACGCGGCCGGGCGGCTGGTGCGGCCGTTCACCGTCAGCAACGGCCGCACCGAACCGACCATCGCACTGGACCTCATCTCCCAGGTGAGGGCCACCGGAGTCGCCCCGCTCGGCTACCTCGGCCCCGAGTACGCCCAGGCCATCGACCTGTGCCGCGGGCCCCTCACGGTGGCCGAGGTCGCCGCGCACCTGAGACTCCCCGCCGCCGTGACCAAGGTGCTGCTCTCGGACCTCGTGGACTGCGGGGCGCTCACCACCAAGCCCCCCGCCTTCCACCACAACCCCACTGACCGGTCTCTGCTGGAGGCAGTGCTCGATGGATTACGACGACAGCTCTGACCCGTTCCCCACCGCGCTCAAGATCCTGGTGGCGGGCGGGTTCGGGGTCGGCAAGACCACCTTCGTGGGAGCGGTCAGCGAGATCGCGCCGCTCAGCACGGAGGAGTTGCTGACCACGGTCGGCGCGGCCACGGACAACCTCGACGGCGTCGAGAACAAGGTCGAGACGACCGTCGCCATGGACTTCGGCCGGATCACCCTCGATCCGCAGCACGTGCTGTACCTGTTCGGCACGCCGGGACAGGAGCGGTTCTGGTTCATGTGGGACGAACTGTGCGAGGGCGCGCTCGGCGCGGTCGTCCTCGCCGACACCCGCCGCCTCGAGGAGTGCTTCGCCGCCGTGGACTTCTTCGAAGAACGCGGACTGGGCTTCATCGTCGCCGTCAACGAGTTCGACGGCGCCTTCCGCTACGACCCCGACGAGGTGCGCTCGGCCCTCGACCTGAGCCCCGGGACACCCGTGGTGCCGTGCGACGCCCGCATCTCCAGCTCCGGCGTACAGACCCTGCTCGCCCTCGTACGCCACCTCATCGCCCACAGCCCCGCGCCCGTGCCACGCCACAGCGCCCACATGTGACCGCCGCACACGTGTCCCGCCCACACGTGCCCAGCCCACATGGGCCTCGCCCCCATGTGACCACCGCACACAGCCCTGGAGTCGCCCCATGAGGTACGCCCACCGTCACGGAGCCCGGTCATGATGTACGAGCCGGCCCGCCGTGTCCGTGGCCTGCTGCTCACACCGGAGGACAAGGAGGCTCCCGCCCGGACGGCCAAGCTGCGCAGCATGGGTCTCGGGGAGCGCCCCGAACCGGCGCTCGACGTCTACGCCGACCATCTCGCCCTGCTCACCGGCGCGCCGTACGCCATGGTCAACTTCATCGGCGAGGAGCTTCAGTTCTTCGCCGGGCTGAGCAGCCCCGCCGTGGCCCCCGTCGTCCGCGAGGACGGCAGCAGGCCCGAGATCGGCCGGGTGCTGCCCCGCGAACACGGCTTCTGCCCCCATGTGGTGGTCCGCCGCAAGGCGCTCGTGCTGGAGGACGTCCGCGACTATCCGCGCTTCGCCGGGAACCCTGTCGTGGACGACCTCGGCATCCGCTCCTATCTCGGCGCACCCCTCATCGACAGCTCCGGCATGGTGCTGGGCACCGTGTGCGCGGCCGACACCTCCCCGCGTTCGTGGGGGCAGCCGGGCCTGGACACCATCAAGGCCCTCGCCGTCGAACTCACCGGCCGCATCGAGCGGTCGGCCGCCGACGGTCTGCCCCTCTGAACGGACGGCACGGCACGCACGCCCCGGCAGCACACCGGCAACAGCACCGGCACCACGCCCGAACCGGCGCCACCCCGCACCGACAAGCCCACCAGCTGCTCCGAACGAGTCGCGCCCAAACCGGTCATAGAAACCCCCGCACCCGCCCCGAACCCCCAGGCGCCGCAAGGCGTGAAGCGGAGCTGAGGCTCCGGTTAAGAAAAGCTCGATGGACCCGGGCCCGCGCATACGGCAGATTGCAGGGTGATTCCACCTCTCTGACCCGGTGCGGCCCCTTTCGGTGTGCCCGCGTGCCGGGCCTCACCCTCAGGAGCCGTAGCGTTGAAGGCGCTGGTCAAGGACAAGGCGGAGCCCGGGCTCTGGCTCACGGACGTGCCCGAGCCCACCGTGGGGCCCGGTGACGTACTGATCAAGGTCATGCGGACCGGTATCTGCGGCACCGACCTGCACATCCGGAACTGGGACGGCTGGGCGCAGCAGGCCGTGCGCACCCCGCTCGTGCTCGGCCACGAGTTCGTCGGCCAGGTCGTGGAGCTCGGCCGCGACGTCACCGAGATCCGAGTCGGCGACCGGGTCAGCGGCGAGGGCCACCTGGTGTGCGGCAAGTGCCGCAACTGTCTGGCCGGCCGCCGCCACCTGTGCCGGGCCACCATCGGACTGGGTGTGGGCCGCGACGGCGCGTTCGCCGAATATGTGGTGCTGCCCGCCACCAATGTGTGGGTGCACCGTGTTCCGGTCGATCTCGATGTGGCCGCCATCTTCGACCCGTTCGGCAACGCCGTGCACACGGCGCTCTCCTTCCCGCTGGTCGGCGAGGACGTGCTCATCACCGGCGCGGGCCCGATCGGCCTGATGGCCGCCGCCGTGGCCCGGCACGCGGGTGCCCGCAACGTCGTCGTCACCGACGTGAGCGAGGAGCGCCTGGCGCTGGCCCGCAAGATCGGCGCGAGCCTCGCCCTCAACGTCTCGCACTCCACCATCGCCGACGGACAGCGCGAGCTGGGCCTGCGCGAGGGCTTCGACATCGGCCTGGAGATGTCCGGCCGCGCCGAGGCGCTGCAGGACATGATCGCCAACATGACCAACGGCGGCCGGATCGCCATGCTCGGCCTGCCCGCGCAGGAGTTCCCGGTGGACTGGGCCCGGGTCGTCACGTCGATGATCACCATCAAGGGCATCTACGGCCGGGAGATGTTCGAGACCTGGTACGCGATGTCGGTGCTGCTCGAAGGCGGCCTCGACCTCACGCCCGTGATCACCGGCCGGTACGACTACCGCGACTTCGACGCGGCCTTCGCGGACGCGGCGAGCGGCACCGGCGGCAAGGTCATCCTCGACTGGACCGCGTAACCCCCGCCCCCGGCGGGTATCGCGAGAACCCCCACTCCGTCAGCACCTTCAGAGGAGCCCACCCCATGTTCGACTCCGTGCGCGACGACCTGCGCGCCACCCTCGACGAGATCCGCGCCGCCGGTCTGCACAAGCCCGAGCGCGTCATCGGCACCCCGCAGTCCGCGACCGTCGCCGTCACCGCAGGTGGCCGTCCCGGCGAGGTCCTCAACTTCTGCGCCAACAACTACCTCGGCCTCGCCGACCACCCCGACGTGGTCGCCGCCGCCCACGAGGCGCTGGACCGCTGGGGCTACGGCATGGCCTCCGTCCGCTTCATCTGCGGCACCCAGGAGGTCCACAAGGAGCTGGAGGCCCGCCTGTCGGCGTTCCTCGGCCAGGAGGACACGATCCTCTACTCCTCCTGCTTCGACGCCAACGGCGGTGTCTTCGAGACCCTGCTCGGCGCGGAGGACGCGGTGATCTCCGACGCCCTCAACCACGCCTCCATCATCGACGGCATCCGCCTGTCCAAGGCCCGCCGCTTCCGCTACGCCAACCGCGACCTCGCGGACCTGGAGACCCAGCTCAAGGAGGCGACGGCGGGCGGCGCGCGGCGCAAGCTCATCGTCACCGACGGCGTCTTCTCCATGGACGGCTACGTGGCCCCGCTCGCCGAGATCTGCGACCTCGCCGACCGCTACGACGCGATGGTCATGGTCGACGACTCGCACGCCGTCGGCTTCGTCGGCCCCACCGGCCGCGGCACCCCCGAGCTGCACGGCGTCATGGACCGCGTCGACATCATCACCGGCACCCTCGGCAAGGCCCTCGGCGGCGCGTCCGGCGGCTACGTCGCGGCCCGCGCCGAGATCGTCGCCCTGCTGCGCCAGCGCTCGCGGCCGTACCTGTTCTCCAACACCCTCGCCCCGGTCATCGCCGCCGCCTCCCTGAAGGTCCTCGACCTGCTGGAGTCCGCCGACGACCTGCGCGTCCACCTGGCCGAGAACACCGCCCTGTTCCGCAGCCGCATGACCGAGGAGGGCTTCGACATCCTCCCCGGCGACCACGCCATCGCGCCCGTCATGATCGGCGACGCGTCCGAGGCGGGCCGCATGGCCGAGCTGCTCCTGGAGCGCGGCGTCTACGTGATCGGCTTCTCCTACCCGGTCGTCCCGCAGGGCCAGGCCCGCATCCGCGTCCAGCTCTCGGCCGCGCACTCCACAGAGGACGTGAACCGCGCGGTGGACGCCTTCGTGGCGGCCCGCGCCGCACTGACGGCCTGATCCGACGGCTGAGGGCCCCGAGAGGGCCCGAAACGAGACATGTGGCCGCCCCACCCTCGGCGGGAGGCCACATGTCTCGTTCGCATATGGCATGTCGTTGCGGACATGTCGGCCGGGCATATGTGGTCCCACCTTGGACCCATCCAGAGGCGCGGCCGAAAACATGCGGCCCCTTGCGATAATGGGCTCCATGATCGAGGCTCGGCGGCTCCACATCCTCCGTGCGGTCGCCGACCACCGGACGGTCACGGCGGCCGCCGCCGCGCTCTACCTCACCCCCTCCGCCGTCTCCCAGCAGCTCACCGCACTGGAGCAGGAGACCGGCCACCGCCTGGTGGAACGGGGCGCGAAGGGCGTACGGCTCACCCCGGCCGGGGAGATCCTTCTCGGCCACACCAACCTGGTCCTCGCCCAGCTGGAACGGGCCGAGGCCGAGCTGGCCGCCTACGGCAAGGGCGAGGCCGGTACGGTCACCCTCGCCGCGTTCGCGACCGGCATCTCCGGGGTCGTGGCGCCCGCCGTGGCCCGGCTCGCCCGCTCCGCGCCCGGCATCGGCATCCGTGTCCAGGACGCCGAGGGCGACGAGAGCCTGCGGATGCTCCTGGACCGGCAGGTGGACGTGGCGGTGACGGTCGAGTACCGGGGAGCGCCGCCCGCCGACGACCCGCGTCTCACCCATGTCCCGCTGTACGCCGAGCCGTTCGACGCGGTCGTACCCGTCACGCACCGCCTCGCGGAGGCCCCCGTCATCCCCCTCGCGGACCTGGCCAAGGATCCGTGGATCGGGCCGTACCCCGGGAACCCCTGCCACGACGTGGTCGTGCTCGCCTGCGAGAACGCCGGTTTCCAGCCCCGCCTGGAACACTCCTCCGACGACTTCCGCGCCGTCGTCGCGCTGGCCTCGGCGGACGCGGGCGTGGCGCTCGTACCTCGCTCGGCGCTGCGCGGCATGGACCTCACGGGCGTGGTCGTACGCCCCGTGGACGGTGTGGCCCCCACCCGCCGCGTCTTCGCGGCCGTACGACGCGGCGCCGAGGACCATCCGCTGATCCGCCCGGTGCTGGACGCGCTGGGCTGCGCGGCACGGGCCGGGGACTCGGCCGCGTGACGCGCCCGTAACTCCTCTGTCTCACATCGGGGACAGCTTCCCGGATATGAGACACGAGGATCCCGACCCCGTCGACGCCCGCCTGGGCGCCAGGCTCTCCGCGCTGCGCGCCCAACACGGCTGGTCCCTGGACGAGTTGGCCGAACGCAGCGGCGTGAGCCGGTCCA
Organism: Streptomyces sp. SID4985; assembly: GCF_009863025.1. Taxonomy (GTDB): domain Bacteria; phylum Actinomycetota; class Actinomycetes; order Streptomycetales; family Streptomycetaceae; genus Streptomyces. The sequence continues at coordinate 6,036 of NZ_WWIR01000440.1, forward strand.
CGCTCTCGCGCACCGAGCGCGCCGAGACCAGCGCCACCGCCGCCGTCCTCAACCGCCTCTGCCACGTCTACGGCCGCACGATGTCCCAACTTCTCAGCGAGGTAGAGGCCGAACCGGCCCCGGTGGTCCGCGCCGAGGGGCAGCGGGTGTGGGCCGACCGCGCCTCCGGTTTCGTCCGCCGGGCCGTGTCCCCGCCGCACCCGGCCCTGCGCGGCGAACTGGTCGAGGGCAGACTCTCGCCAGGCGCCGACATCGCCTACGACCGCCCGCCCGTGCCGGGCCTCGAACAGCATCTGTGGGTCCTGTCCGGCGCACTCGACGTGACGGACGCCGGTACCGAGCACCGCCTCGCCACCGGCGACTGCCTGCGGATGCGGGTCTTCGGCCCGACGAGGTTCCGCTGCGCGGGCCCGGACGAGGCCCGCTATGTGCTGGCGGTGGTACGGCCATGAGGGTGCTGCGGTGGGACGTGGGCCAAGTGCGGCACGGCGCCGCCGAGTTGGCCCACCTGCTCACCGACACGGTGGCCGCCGGGGCCTCGGTGGGCTTCCTCGCGCCGTTGGACCGGGCCCGGGCGACGGCCTGGTGGCGCGAGCGGGCGGAAGGGGTGGCACGAGGGGAGCTGGCGGTGTGGGCGGCGGTGGACGACAGCGGCCGTGCGGACGGCGGCGATCAGGGGGAGGACAGCGCCACCGGCCGCGTAGGGCTGGACCCGGGCCGGGACCATCCCCGACTACGCCACGAACACGGTCGGCACCCCGCGCGCCACGACCTTGTACTACAAGCGGCTCGAACCGCTGGAACCACGGGAACCGCTCGAACCGCCCCTCGGCTGACTGTCAGTGGCAGGGGTTACCGTGCGTGGCATGACGGACGCAGACGACGTACGCCGGATCGCCCTGTCCCTGCCGGAGGTGACGGAGAAGATCGCCTGGAGCATGCCCACGTTCCGGGTGGCCGGGAAGATGTTCGCCACGCTGCCCGAGGAGGAGACCTCGATCGCCGTGCGCTGCCCCAAGGAGGAGCGCGACGAACTGGTCCTGGCCGAGCCGGAGAAATTCTGGATCGCCGGTCATGAGGCCCAGTTCGCCTGGGTACGGGCCCGGATAGCCGCGCTGGACGACGAGGCGGAGCTGCGTGCCATCCTCACCGACTCCTGGCGCCAGGCGGCCCCGCCCCGGCTGCTGGAGGCACACCCGGAGCTGGGGGTGACCGGGGCGGGCTGACCCGCGCGCCCGCCCCGCCGCACCGGGCAGGTCGCTCCTCACACCCGGGCGGGTGCCACGAACGCCCCGATCCGCTCCCGCAGGCTCCGCGCGTCCAGGCCGTGCGCGGCCACATGCTCCTCGAGCGTGCCGTACCGCCGCAGCTCGCGGCGGGCCACGCCGAGGCCGAGCACCCGGTGCGGTACGTCGGCCAGGGCCTCGCCGACGGCCCCCGTCGAGGTCCCGGCGAGGTACGGCTCCACGAGGACCACGTCCGGACGGGCCGCCCCGGCCCCGGTCGCCCGGCGCAGCCCGGCGGCGTCGAAGGGCCGCACGGTCGTGGCGTAGAGCACGGTCACGTCCAGGCCCTCCGTCGCCGCGAGGACGGCGTCCAGCATCGGGCCCACCGCGATCACGACCCCGGCGCGCCCCTCGCGCACCGTGAGGAAGTGCTCCCCGTCGACGGGCAGCGCCTCACGGTTGGCCTGGAGGGAGAGGCGGACATACACCTTGTCGTCACCGGCGGCGACCGCGTGGCGCAGCAGGGTCTCCGCCTCGTCGGGGTGGCCGGGCACATGCATGGTCCAGCCGTCCAGGGTGTCGAGGAGGGCGATGTCGCCGGGCGCCATGTGGGTCACGCCCCCGGCCGGCCAGTCGAAGGAGGCGGCCGCGCTGACCAGCACCGCCCCGGCGTTCTGGTGGCCGAGGTCCAGCTTGACCTGCTCGAAGGGCCGCTCCACGAGGAAGCTGGCGAAGGTGTGCACGATCGGCCGGAGCCCGGTGAGCGCGAGTCCGGCGGCGGCGCCGATCAGGAGCTGCTCGCGGATGCCGACGTTGATCACACGGTCCGGGTGCGTGCGCAGGGCTTCGGCGAAGCCGTCCCTGCCGATCTCGGCGAGAACGACCGCGACACGCGGGTTCTCCTCCAGCAGGCGGGAGGCGACGGGGGCGAGCCGGTCACGCATGGTCTCCATGGGGAAGGGCCTTTCCACTGATGTGCGCGGAGGTGGGGGAGGGAGATGGGGATGGGGCTGGGGGGATCAGGCGTACTTAGGCTCGACACGGGCCACGACCACATGGGGGCGGCCGGGATGCGGGGCGGTGAAGGCGGCGTACAGGGCCTCGTGGTCCCGCCCGTCCACGGTCACGGCGGACCAGCCGGCCGCCTCGAAGCGGGCGGCGATCCCGCCGGGCCGCGCGTGACTGGCGGAGGAGTTGTCCACGACGATCGTGTGCAGCCGGTCGAGACCGGCGGGCCCGGAGAAGGCGATGGCCTCGTGGTTGCTGCCCTCGTCCAGCTCGGCGTCCCCGATCAGCACCCACACGGCCGGGTCGTGCAGCCCCTGGGCGCGCAGCCCGAGCGCGGTCCCGACGCCGATCGGCAGCCCGTGCCCGAGCGACCCGCTGCCGATCTCGGCGCCCGGCACCAGCACCCGGTCGGGGTGGTGGCCGAGCGGCGAGTCGTAGCCGCCGAAACCGGGCAGCCAGTCCACGGGGACGAAGCCCTTCGCGGCGAGGACGGCGTAGTACGCCATCGGCCCGTGCCCCTTGCTCAGCAGGAACCGGTCGCGGCCCGGGTCGTCCTGCCGCTCAGGCGTGACCCGCAGCACCCGGTCGTAGAGCACCCACAGCACGTCCAGCGTGGAGGTGGCGGCCGGGCCGTGCTTCTCGTCGCCGGTCATGAGGCCAATCAGTCCGCCCAGGTCGGCGTAGGTGTGCGGGGCCTCGCCGGAGTGCTCCTCGGGACCATGGCCAGGACGGTGGTCGTGCGCGGTGATCGTCATACCGCCGATCGTGCAACCTCGACCAGGCTTGAGGTCAACCGTTTACGGATGCGCGACCAGCGACCCGAGTGCGGTATTGTTTCCCTGCACGTTGCGGCCAGGGAAACCCCAGGTCAAACGGCATCGGGACGTGGCGCAGCTTGGTAGCGCACTTGACTGGGGGTCAAGGGGTCGCAGGTTCAAATCCTGTCGTCCCGACTCGTGAGAGTCGCAGTTCAGGGCCGGTTTCGGGAGATCCGAAACCGGCCCTGACTCGTTCTGGGGGACCAGGCGGGGACCGCGTGGGGGCCGGTCGGGGATCGGTGTTCCCGGGAGCGCGCGCCGCCGAGCGGCCGGGTCAGTCCCCATTGGTGGCGCGGCCCAGGCGCAGGGCCGAGACGAGGAAGAAGGCGCCGCCCGGGACCGCGTAGCCGATCGCGCCGGTGAGCGTGGGCTCGTCCGCGCCGGCCGACGCGACGAACGAGACCCCGGCCAGGGCGGAGATGGCGCCGCTGAGGATCATCGGCCACTGGCCGCCCAGCGCCCGGCGGCGGACGGCCACGGTCAGCTGGACCGCCCCGGACGCGATCGCCCAGGCTCCCCACACGCGCAGCACCGCCGGAATGCCGGACGTGCTGGCGAGGGCCACGCCGAGGGCCGCGACCAGGCTGATCGCCATGTTCACGTAGAGCAGGGCCGGTGATCCCGTGGTGCGCGACGACTTCGCGTCGACGACGGCCGCCCCCACGTCGAACAGCGGATACAGCACGAGCAGTACGGACGCGACCGGGCCGAGCCGCGACGCCATCGGGAACATCACGAGGGCCCAGGCGAGGGCGAACGCGAACCGGACGAAGTACAGCCGTCGCAGGACGGAGGCCGTCCCGGTGGTGCCGGTCGGAGCGGTGAGGGTGCTCATGGCGATCCCTTTCCATGGAAGAACGAACGTTCTGTCTCTTCAGGCTGGCAAGGGTGTCCCTACTTGTCAAGACCGAACGTTCTACCTCTTCATGAAGCCGACTGGGCGCGGAAATCGGGGAGTTGTCGTCCAGCCGGTCCTACGAGGCGGCGGCGTCGGCCGCCACAACCTCGGCGGCGCGGGCCCGGAGGATTCCCTCGACGCCCCGCAGGAAGGTCTCCGAGACCAGTTCGGGGTCGGACAGGCAGCCGGAGACCATGGCGCCGTCCCGCAGCATGACGAGATGCCGGCCCGCGGCCTCGGCGGACGTGGCGCCGGTCTGGGCCAGCAGTTCCGTGACGGTGTCCAGGAACCACTGCCGGTGGGCCAGGACGGCCCGGTGGACCGGGTGTTCCGGGTCGGGGTATTCCGCCGCCGCGTTGAGGAACGCGCAGCCACGGAACCCGGGGGACCGGATGCCCGCCGTGATGGTCCGGCAGACGGCCCGGACCTGGTCGGCCGCCGACTCCGCACCCGCCTGGGCGGTCTCGGCCTGCGCCCGGAGCTCCCGGTCGGCCTGGGTGAGGTACGCGAGGACGAGATCTTCCTTGCCCGTGAAGTGCCGGTACAGCGTGGCCCGGGTGACCTGCGCCTCCGCCACGATCCGGTCGACCCCGACGGAGTGGATGCCCTCCGTGTAGAAGATCCTCGTCGCCGTCCCGAGCAGCCGCGCTCGCGCTTCCGACGTGCCGCTTCGCCTTGTGCCCTGGCTCATGCGCCCAGGTTAGCGAACGGGGAGAGAACGATCGGTCTTGGTGGGGTGCTTCCGTGTCCGAGGAGCCGGGCGGCCCCCGTGCGTGTCCGCATCGGTGTCGTCCCCGGCGCATCCGCAGCCCCGGCGGGTTGGGCCTCGGCCGCCCGGTGCCCGGCGCCCCCGGCGGAGACGATCGTGGCGATCTGCGCGGAGATACTTGCCGCCGCCCTGGACGGCCGGGAGGCGCCGGTGCCGCGTGGACGGCCCGGTCGGCTCGTCGTCCGAACCGGCGCCGCGTAGCCCGGGCCTGCGGCTTTGCGGGGACACCGTCGCTGAGCAGGCCCTCCCGCCCCGCGCACACCGGTCGCGCGCTCATTCCTGACGTGTTGGGATCAATGTGTCGGCCGTGCTCCCGTGCCTGTGCACGGTTCGAGCCGCCTGACCCGTGGAAAGGGGTGATGTCCGTGTCTCGACCCAGAATCCTGGTGGTGGGGGCGGGTTTCGCCGGAGTCGGTTGTGTCCGCCATCTGGAGCGCAAGCTGGAGCGGGGCGAGGCGGACGTCACCCTCGTGACGCCGTACTCGTACCAGCTCTACCTCCCGCTGCTGCCCCAGGTGGCCTCCGGTGTCCTCACCCCGCAGTCGATCGCGATCTCGCTGCGGCGGAGCAGGAAGTACCGCACCCGCATCGTCCCCGGCCGGGCGATCGGCGTGGACCCCGAGGCGAAGGTGTGCGTGGTGCGGACCCTCACCGGCCGGATCCTCAACGAGTCCTACGACTACATCGTGCTCACCCCGGGCAGCGTGACCCGCACCTTCGACATCCCCGGCCTCGCCGAGTACGCCGTCGGGATGAAGACCCTCGCGGAGGCCGCCTACATCCGCGACCACGTCATCTCCCAGCTGGACCTCGCGGACGCGAGCGACGACCCGGACGAGCGTGCCGCGCGGCTCCAGTTCGTGGTCGTGGGAGGCGGCTACGCGGGCACCGAGACCGCGGCCTGTCTGCAACGCCTCACCCATGCCGCCGTGGAGCGCTATCCCCGCCTCGATCCGGGCCTGATCCGCTGGCATCTGATCGACATCGCCCCCAAGCTCATGCCCGAACTCGGCGACCGGCTCGGGCAGCAGGCGATGAAGATCCTGCGCCACCGGGGCATCGACGTCTCGCTGGGCGTGTCGGTCGCGAAGGTCACGGAGGACCGGGTGACCTTCACCGACGGCAGGGTCATCCCGACGTACACGCTCATCTGGACGGCCGGTGTGATCGGCAGTCCGCTGATCGACACCTTCGACGGGGAGAAGATCCGGGGGCGCCTCAGGACGACCGCCGAGATGACCGTGCCCGGCCAGGACGGCATGTTCGCCCTCGGTGACGCCGCCGCCGTGCCGGACCTCGCGAAGGGCGGCGACGCGATCTGCCCGCCCACCGCTCAACATGCCATGCGGCAGGGCAAGGTGGTCGCGGAGAACGTCATCGCCGCGCTGCGCGGCGAGCCGCTCAAGCCGTACGTCCACCACGACCTCGGCCTTGTCGTCGACCTCGGCGGCAAGGACGCCGTGTCCCGGCCGCTCGGCATCGAACTGCACGGCATCCTCGCCCAGCTCGTCGCCCGCGGCTATCACTGGTCCGCGCTGCGCACCGGCGTCGCCAAGGTCCGGGTCCTGGTCAACTGGCTACTGAACGCCGTCGCGGGCGACGATTTCGTCCGCACGGGCTTCCAGCGCGGACGTCCGGCCCGGCTGCGGGACTTCGAGTACACCGACGCCTATCTCACGCCGGACCAGGTCCGGGCGGAGGTGGGGCAGGCGGAGTCCGCGGGGAAGATCGAGGGGAAGGGGTCCGGGGCGGCCTCCTGAGCTCCCTTGTGGCATCCGCCGACTGGCCCTTCACAGGCCGCGCCGCCCAACCAGCCGTGGAGGAATCCCCGCTCACCGACATGGAGGCACCCCGCGCCGCTGCCGCTGTCCCTTCCTTCGACTCGGGCTCAGGACGCGGTAGTGATCGGTCCGATCGGGATGCAGTTGGCTCGGGAGCGCACCTGGGACTGTGTCTCGCAGAGTGTGGCGCCCTTCAGGTTCGCCTTCTCCGAGACGAACTGCCAGACCCAGTGGTAGTAGACGGTGTTCGCCTCCAGGGTGCCGAAGACGGGGTCGATGCCCTGGGACTCCTGTCCGCCGTAGAGCATCTGGTCCTCGGTCCGGTAGTCCATCCCGCCGTCGAGCATGTTCCCGATGGCCCCGGACCCGTAAGCGGCGTCCACGTCCTTCTGGAGGCTCGGATAGTCGATCGACAGTTCCGCGGTGGGCGCGTGGATACCGCGGTCGCGTGGCTCGGCCTCCACCCGCAGCAGCAGGGCAAGCGCCTTCGTTCCGGCCGGCGGGGGATCGTTCGGCATGTCCGCCATCGTCTTGGCGCCGAGTATCCGCACCGTGTAGGTGTACTTGCCGTGCATGTGCAGCACCGGGGTGCGCGCCGGGGGCATCTTGAGCGGCGTGGGCTGGTCGGTCGCGTTCTTGCCCGGCGCGGGAACCTGTGAGGCCGCCGTCGTCCCGATGGCCCCGGCGGGCGCCGTCGCGTGCCCGCCGCAACCCGTCAGCGTGCCGATCCCGATGCCGACGATCGTCGCGGCCGCCCAGCGCCTGGGCGCGCGTATCCGCCGATCCCCGTTCATGATTCCCCCGGTCCTCTCGCCTCGACTGATCGACTGGGGTCACAGTAGTGGATGCCCACGACAGGCACGTGTGCGCAGTTGACGCGACGTCACAGTGCTCAGCCGCGGCGGCGGTTGCTTCCCGCGGCCCGGATGTCAGGGCAACGCACCACGTGCGTGTACGAGGGGGAGGGGGAAGCGCCGCCTCGCACCCGCTACCGCTTGATGCCCACCCCGGTCCACAGGCTGACCTCCGCGTCGGTGTCCGTGGGCTCCGCGTCGGGGCGCCAGCGGTGGCCGACGGTGATGCCGGGGTCGAGGAGGTCCAGGCCGTCGAAGAAGCGGGCCACCGCCTCGCGGGAGCGGAACTGCACAGGAGTTCCGGCGTTGTTGTAGATGTCGGTGACCTTCTGCCAGGTCTCCGGGTCGAAGTCGGGGGTGCAGTGGCTCAGGGCGAGCGCGCTGCCGACGGGGAGGACGTCCAGGAGGCGGCCGACGATGCCGTACGGGTCCTGGGCGTCCGGCACGAAGTGCATCAGGGCGTTGAGGGACAGGGCGATCGGCTGGCCGAAGTCCAGCACCTCGGCCAGCTCGGGGGCGTCGAGGAGCGACTGCGGGTCGTTGACGTCCGCCTCGATGTAGGTCGTACGGCCCTCCGCCGTGCTGCGCATCAGACGCTCGGCGTACTTCAGGACGAGCGGGTCGTTGTCGGCGTACGCCACCCGGGCGTCGGGGACCACGGACTGGGCCACCTGGTGCAGGTTGGGCTCGGTGGGGATGCCGGTGCCGATGTCGAGCCACTGCCGGATGCCGTGCTCCTGGGCCAGGACACGGGTGGCGCGGTGCATGAAGGCGCGGTTCTCGCGGGCGCAGGTGAAGATGCCCGGGTAGACGGACGCCACGTTCTCGGCGGCCTGCTTGTCGACCTCGAAGTGGTCCTTGCCGCCGAGGTAGTAGTCGTACATGCGGGCAGAGTGGGGCCTGCTGGTGTCGATGTCCCGCGCCGCGTGTGAGTTGGTCATCCTCTTCCTTTTCGGTGAGTCGCCGGGGCGTGCGTGTGCGTGGGGGGAGAAGCCGGCCGCTGGTCAGCCGGTGGTCAGGTGGTCGGCCATGCCCCGCTTGACCCCCGCGACGAACGCGGTGATCTCCTCGGGGGTGTAGATGAGGGCGGGTCCCGCGGGGTCGGTGGACTGCCGCAGCGCGACCCGGCCGTCCGCGAGCTGCTTCGTCTGCACGCACTGACCTCCGTTGGGGCCGCTCCAGGGAGACTCCCAGCCCTGCTCACCGAGGTCCGACGCGGGCATGCCGTTGTAGAAACTGCCGTCGCTGGCGGTCATGAGTACTCCTTGCGCATGCGGTTCAGGAGCGCCCTGCTCTGCGTGTCGGAGGTCAGCAGGGACATGCGGTTGTGCGCCTCCAGATGGGCGACGACCTCGGCACGCTGGTCGAGGTACATCGCGCCGGAGAGGATCTCGCTGTAGACGACGTCCGGAAGCTCGGGCTCCTCGAAGCGGAAGTAGGTGAACGGGGCGCACACGCCCACATGGGCCCCGGCGGTGAACGGCACGATGTCGACGCTGACGTGCTCCAGCTCCGAGACCTCCAGGAGCCGGTCTATCTGCTCGCGCATCACCTCGGCGCCGCCGACCACCCGGTGCAGTACGGCCTCCTCCATCACGACCCAGAGCGTGGGCGCCTCGGGCTTCTCCAACAGGGCCTGGCGGCGCAGCCGCAGGCCGACGCGGCGCTCCAGGTCCTCGTCGTTGTCGTTCGGGAAGCCGCCGGAGAGTACGGCGCGTGCGTAGCGGTGGGTCTGCAACAGGCCGGTGACGTAGTGCGGTTCGTAGGTGCGCAGGGTTCTCGCGCCGGTCTCCAGGCTCACGTACGCGCTGAACCAGCCGGGCAGCACGTCGCGGTAGGTGTGCCACCAGCCGGGCTCGTTGGCGCGGTCGGCGAAGGCGACGAACTCGGCGATCTCGGTGGCGTCGGCGCCGTACGTCTGAAGCAGTTTCTCGACGTAGAGGGGCTTGAGGGCGACGTCCGCCTTCTCCAGGCGGCGGATGGTCAGGGGCGTGACCCTGAGCGCCCGCGCGGCGTCCTCCAGGGACACGCCCGCCTCCTGGCGCCGCTCCTGGAGCTGCCGTCCCAGGATCATGCGCAGGACGGTGGGCGCACTGGTGCCACCCGCGTTCGCACGCCCTTCACTCACGTCCAGCCTCCTGACGCTCTGTCACCGACACGAGTGTGACAGGCACTTGATGATGCAACCAGAGGGATACCCGGCTTTCTGAAATTATCAGGGAGCCGGTTGCAGGGTGAACTCCGATGCGAGCATAGTTATTTGAGTGAATCGCAGTCTCGTTCACGGTCAACGTCGCGTCCCCGAAGGCAAGTTGATCACATTGCCCTCTGCCGACCGAGTCCGTCCGACGGAAGGCAACCACTGTGTCCCCCCACACGACTTCCTCCCCCGACCTGTTGGACGTCGCCGACCCGGACCAGGCGCACTGGATCGAATTACCCTCGCACCGCTCCAGCGTCCGGGTCGCCCGCCGCTGCGTGCGCACGCGGATCGACGGCTGGGGGCTGTCCGGCGAACTGTGCGCGGACGCCGTGCTGCTCGTCTCCGAACTGACCACCAACGCGGTGCGGCACACCCCGAGCGTGCGCATCCTGTGCGGTCTGGGCATGGTCTCCGCGGGCTGTCTCCGCGTCGAGGTGCACGACCACGACTACTCCGGCCAGGGGCTGAGCCGCTGCGAGCCGGAACCCGACGACGATAGCGGACGGGGACTGCTGCTGGTCGGCGAACTGGCCGACGCCTGGGGGGTGGACCGCTCACGGCTGACCGGGGGGAACGCGGTGTGGGCGACGCTGCGGGCCTGACGGGAACGGCCTCTGATTCCTGAGGCGGGGGCGTCGGCGGACCCGCGCGTACCGGCCGGTGCTTCCCGAAAAGCACTGTTCCGGGCCGGAGTCAGGCCCTACGTTGCTGCCGGTGACCAGCGACCCCTGTGAACCGGCGGAGATTCCTGCCGCACCCGGGCTCTTCTCCCGGGCGTATCTGGCCGTCACGGCGAGTTTCGCCGCCGTCATGTTCCTGACCGGGTTCGCGGCGCTGGCGGTGATGCCGTTGCTGCCGGTGGCCGCCCGGGACCTCGACGGGGTCGGTCTCTATCCGCTGGTGGCAGGGGCGTTCGTGGCGGCGAGCCTGCTCGGCGGTGTGCTGGGCGGGGCGTGGGCGGACCGGGGCGGGGCCCGGCGGCCGCTGACCGCCGGGGTGATCCTGTCCGTCGCGACGCTCCTCGTCTCCGCGACCAGCACCACCATCTGGCAGCTGGCCCTGGGACGCTTCACCGACGGGATCGCGGCGGGCCTGGTGGCCGTGTCCGTCAACGCGGCCGTCGGGCAGTCCTACCCCGATCATCTGCGCGCCCGCGTCCTGTCCCTCATGAGCGCCTGCTGGATCTTGCCGTCACTGGCCGGCCCGCCGCTCGCCGGGTTCGTCGCCACGCGGTGGTCGTGGCACGCGGTGTTCTTCGGCCTCGCAGGGCTCACCCTCATCCCCGCGGTGGCCGCGGTGCTGCTCCTTCGCGGACGGCCGGGACAGCCCGGGGCGGCGAGGGAACCCGCGCGTCCCGGGGCGTCCGTACGGCGGCCCGCCCTGCCCGCCGCGCTGGCGGTGAGCGTGGCCGCGGCGCTCACCCAGTACGGCGTCACCGCCTGGGACGTACGGCACGTGGTGTGCGCGTCGGCCGGTGTGGCGCTGCTCGTGGCGTTCGCCCCGCGCCTGCTGCCACCGCGCACCTGGCGAGCCGGTGCCGGACTGCCCGCCACCGTGCTCCTGCGCGCGCTCACTTCGGGGGCGTACTTCACCCTGGAAGCCTTCGTCCCCCTGATGCTCAGCACGGCGCGCCGGGTGCCGGGCACGGTGACGGGGCTCGCGTTCACCGGGGCGGCGCTTACCTGGGCCGGGGCGTCCTGGGTGCAGGGGCGCCTGCACCACCGGGTGCAGCGGCACCGGCTTGTCGCCGTCGGGGCCGCGATCATGGCGGTGGCGGTCGCGGTGGCGGCCCTGTGCACCGTCCCGGCGGTGCCCGCGGCCGTGGCGGTGTCCTCGATGGTGGTGGCCGCCTTCGGCATGGGACTCGCCACACCGTCCCTCACCCTGCTGTCCCTCGCGCACACTCCGGCCGACCGACAGGGCTACGCGAGCGGCGCGCTGCAGACCGCGCAGAACCTCGGGCAGACCCTGGTCCTGATGGTGACGTCGGCTGTGTTCACGGCACTCTCGGCAGCTTCGACGCATCAACTCCCGTCTTTTACGGGCGCGTTCGCGCTTCTGATGCTTCCGATCGCGGGAGCCGGGTGTCTGGCGGGCCGGACACGGATCATGGTCGCGGACCGGCAACGCGCCGCGGGGCAGCCCGTCGCCGAGGCAGACAGGGGAATGTGAGGGCCTGGGGGTACAGCGCACGCAGCGATGACGGTTCACGGCCGATGGCCACCTGCGCAGGGCCGCCATTACGGTGGGCCGATGCCACCGACGCCGCACCGCTGCGCGCTCCTCGTCATCGACATGCAGGACGACGTGTTGCCCCTTATGCACCGCCCCGACCGGACCGTCCGCACCCTCGCTGATCTGAGCTTCCGGGCGCGTGCCGAGGGCGTTCCCGTCATCACCGTGCGACAGCGGGGTTGCGGCGACACCGTGTCCGAACTGGCGCCACAGGAAGGTGAATCGGTGGTCACGAAGACCACTGCGGACGCCTTCCTGAACACCGGCCTCGACGAGACGCTGGTCCGGCTCGGCGCGACCGAGGTCCTGGTCACCGGTTTCGCCACGGAGAACTGCGTGGAGACGACCGCCCGCCAAGTCCTCAGTCACGGCTACGACTTGGTACTGGTGGCCGACGGACACACCACATCCGTCCGCCCGCAGCCGACGGAATTCGTACCGCCCGACCAGTCGATCGCCCATCACAACGAGATCTACCGGCACATCGACTTTCCTGACCGCAGTGTCCGGGTCCTGCCTGCCGCGGAGGTCGACTTCATGGCGCCTCCGCCGTCGGGAGGCCGTGTTTCCTAGCGGGAGGGAAGCCCGCGGCTTCTGGCCATGCCCAGCCTGGTGCGCGCGGGCCCAGTGCGCGGACGGCCCGATGCACCCCGGGCGGCACAGGCGCCGCACCCGACCGGCCGAGGCTCCCGGGGGAGGTCCTCGCCGGGGCGTTCTCGCGTCGGTCAGGCATATGCAGAACGACCGTGCGGCCGACAGGGACCGCAACCTCTCCCCAGGGCCTGCCGTTACGTGAGGTATGAGGGACGGCGTGTACGGACAGGGAAGCGACCGCCGACCGCCCGGCGAGGTGTACTGGTTCCGGCTCGACGGCGGTGACGACAACTGCCCCTGGTGCCGTGCGCTCCTGCTCACGGAGCACGTGTGCGACGGTGAACCGCCGCCGCCCGCGCCCCGTCCGGACTGCCGACGGTGCCGCCTCACCCGTGTGGTGGACCTGGTGCGTCTCGTGATGGTGCCCTTCGCGTCCCTGGTCACCGTCTTCGCGGCTCTCAGCGCGGTCCTCAGGAGTTGAGGCCCTCGCGACCAGTCAGAGGTCGGAGACCGGGGCGCCGTATGTGCCGGTCACAGCGGCTCGTCCTCCTCCGGGGGCCACCCGCCCCGCTCCCGCGCGCGGCGCCGTACGACGATCACCAGGTCCACGAGTCCGAGCACGGCGAAGAAGGCGCAGATGGCGGCCAGCACGCCCAGTTCCATCGCGCTCGGATTGGTGACCGGGGTGGACCTGCTCGCCCACACGGCGAAGACGACCGTGCCGAACAGGAAGGCCAGCGCGCCGATCGCGCTGAGCACCAGCCGCAGCGTGAGCGCGCCGCGCGCCCTGACCGGCTCGGTGCCGGTGCGCTCCCAGCGGCGGCCGACCAGCCCGGAACGCGCGCGCGGAACGCCCGCCGGGTTCTCGGGGGAACGCCGTTGCCGCATGAGAGCCTCCCGCTGTCGTAGCCGAGGTGAGGAGCCCCGTCCGCGTACCCGGACCGACCCGGCGCAATCACTGCGCCGCTACCCCCAGGTGTGTGCCGACAGGCCGGGGGCAGTCGGAGGGGGAACGAGGAACCCCGTCACCGGACCGCACTCGTCGACGGACTCATGGGGAGGTCCCATGTCCACCACCGAAACGCTGATCGCCATCATCGTCCCCATCGTGGTCATCCTGGCGCTGATCACCTTGGTCACCTGGTTCGTGGTACGCCGCCGCAGGCTGCGCGAGCGCTTCGGGCCCGAGTACGACAGGGCCGTACGCTCCGGCGACGGCAGGCTGTCGGCCGAGCGCGAGCTGCACTCCCGGGAGAAGCGGCACCAGGATCTCGACATCCGCGAACTGCCCCCGGGCGCCCGCGAGCGGTACGCCGAGGACTGGAACAGGGCCCAGCAGGAGTTCGTGGACCATCCGGACCGCAGCGTCACGGACGCCGACCGGCTGGTCACGCAACTGATGCGGGACCGCGGCTATCCGACGGAAGGGTTCGAGCAGCGGCTCAAGGACCTCTCCGTGGAGCACGCGCACACCCTGGAGCAGTACCGGGCCGCCCACGACGTCGGCCGGCGCAACGAGAACGGCGAGGCGACCACCGAGGAGCTGCGCGGCGCCATGGTGCACTACCGCGCGCTGTTCCAGGAACTGCTCGGCGGCACGCAACGGCACGGGGGATCGCCGCACGCGGCCTGACCGTACGACCGTACGCCGAAGGACAGCAGCACGTCGAAGAACCGCACGCGCGGGACCGTCCGCGCGGGAAAGGGAACTCGCCATGTCGCACGACACCCACACCGACGCCGCCGACGGCGGACTGACCACCGAGGACCTGGCGCATCCCGAGCGGCGCGCCGCGCCCGACTCGCCGCCCGCCTATCCCGGCGAGGGCACCGCCGTGCCGGGGGAGCGGGAGAGGGGCGAGGGGCAGGCGCCCGGTGGGCAGGCCGAGCGGTCGCCCGAGCCGGACGCGGAGCCGCTGATCGAGCCCGAGGCGGCGGAGGACTACCGCGAGCGCTGGACGCGTATCCAGGGCACCTTCGTGGACGACCCGAAGGACGCCGTCCACTCGGCCGACACGCTGGTGGCCGAGGTCATCCAGTCCCTGGCCGAGACCTTCGCCGACCACAAGAAGGACCTGGAGGCCCAGTGGAGCCGGGGCCAGGAGGTCGAGACGGAGGGGCTGCGGGTGGCACTCCAGCAGTACCGCACCTTCTTCAACAAGCTGCTCCACGCCTGACGGCCCGTCCGCGCGGCCCGCCGGTCGCCCTCCGCCTCACACCGACAGGCGGAGGGCGATCAGCGCGACGTCGTCGCTGCCGTGCGGACCCATCCCCGCCATCAGCTCGTCGCACATCACGTCCAGGCTCTGGTCGACCAGGGCCGCCGCGTGCTGACGGAGCCGGGTGAGGCTGTGGTCGAGGGGCTCGCTGCGCCGCTCCACCAGACCGTCCGTGTAGAGCAGCAGGGTGCTTCCGGGCGGAAGGACGCTCGTGGCGCTCGTCCGCCGGGCCTCGGGGCTCACGCCCAGCACCATCCCGTGGGCGTCCTCCAGATACCGGGTGTCGCCCCCGGCGGTCACCAGCAGCGGGGGCAGATGCCCGGCCCGGGTCCAGTCCAGGGTGTAGTGGCCGTCCTCGCCGGGGCCCTTGAGCAGGGCGTACACACAGGTCGCCGTCTGGTGGGGGTTCAGGGCGGCGATGGCGAGGTCCAGGCGGCGCAGGATGTGTCCGGGCGGCTCCTGGCGGTCGCAGGCGATGCCCCGGAGCATGTTGCGGATCTGGCTCATCGTCACCGCGGCCTGGAGGTCATGGCCCGTCACATCGCCGATGATCAGGGCGGTGTCGCCGTTGGGCAGCACGAAACAGTCGTACCAGTCCCCGCCGATCTGCGCGGTGGAGGTGGCGGGGGAGTAGCGCGCGGCGATCCTGAGGCCGTTCACCGCCGGCAGGGTGGGCAGCAGGGAGCGCTGCAGCCGCTCGGCGATGTTCTGCACCTCGGCGTGCAGACGCGCGTTGTCGACGTACAGCGCGGCGCGGTGGGCGAGGCCCTCCACCAGATCGAGGTCCTCCTCGCCCAGGGGTGGCCGGTCCGGGCCGCGGCCCAGGGCCAGCGCGCCGAGGATGCGGCGCCGGGCGCGCAGCGGCGCCACGACGCCGGACGCCCCGCCCATGCGCCGGAACAGGGCCGAGTTGAGCGCGTGCAGGGGGTCGCTCGGGGTGTTCTCGGGGGCGAACTCCTCGGGGGACAGCAGCAGGGCGCCCGCGCCGCGCAGCACCCGTGCCCAGGGGCCGCCGGAGTCCTCCCGGACGGCGGGCAGGACGCCGGTGAGTCCCGTGAGCGGGGTGTTCGGGTCGTGGTGGGTGACGCACACCCGCTCCAGCCTGCCCGCCTCGTCCATGACGTCGGCGACGCTCCAGTCGGCCAGTGCGGGGACGAGGACCCGGCAGACCCGGCGCAGCCCCTCGACCGCGTCCAGGGTGCTCGCCAGGACGGCACCGGTCTGGTTCAACAGGGTGAGGCGGTCGAGCGCCTCCTGCAGTGCCGCGTCCACCTCGAAGCTGTCCATGGCTTCCCCTCTACCCGGTTCGGGCGGATTCGCTCCACCCGAACCGGGAGGAAACCCCTCATCGGGGGTGACGCGGCCCCCCGGGGCGCCTCAGGTGGTCGTCACCGGATGCGTCACTGGATGCTCCAGCGGTGCGGGTGGGCGGGGTCGGCGGGGCAGGCGAAGACGTTGAGTTCGCCCCAGCGGCCGACGACGACCCCGGTCGGAACGGCGTGCGCGTGCGTGGGCAGCCCGCGGTCCTCCAGCGGACGCCAGCTGCCGCTGCCGCCGTCCCACTCCGAGGTATCGACGGTCAGGAGCAGGTGCATCGGGGTCGCGCACGCTGTGCAGTCCATGGCGGCCGGGTCGGTGCTGTGCCACGAGGCGAATCCCCCTGCGCGCCAGCCCGGCGGGATGGAGAGGTCGTACTGGTAGTACGCGGGCACTTCCCCGTCCGTCTCCTCCGCCTCTTCCTCCAGGGCCTCTTCCCAGGCGTCGATCCGGGCGCACAGCTCCTCGGGCAGCAGACCGGCGAACGGATAGGTGGTCACCCGCTCCGGGTTCAGCACGCACGGCTCGGGCACGTATCCCGCGGAGCCGACCACCCGTGGCAACGGCGGTGCCGTCAGTACGGCGGTGACCTCATGCGACCGGCGCCAGCGCAGATCGAGCATCATGCCGTAACCCGTCGGGCCGTGCGCGCTGAAGGGGCACCAGAACACCTGGAGCAGATCGCAGCCGTCCGGGCCGTCCGGGAGGTCGGGTATGTCCCGGCGGTAGAGCTGGGCGAGGGCGATCAGGGGGAGCGGAGTGGTCGCGGCCTCGTCCGGCGCGTGGTGGAGCTGCCGCGCCTCGTCCACGATCCGCCGGTCCTCGTCCGTGGGCCCGTGCTCCGGGTCGCCGCGCCACGCGGCGTGCAGCGTCGCGCGCTCCCGGTGGATGTCCGCCGGGC
>NZ_WWIR01000441.1 GCF_009863025.1 Streptomyces sp. SID4985
CCCGGCGCGCGCTGTGGGCCGCGTTCGGCACCGGGGGCCGCGAGTACGCACTGCGCGTCGCCCTCTCCTTCGGCGCGGCCGCGGGCATCGCCCAGGCCCTGCACCACACCGGCTGGTACGGCAGGCACCAGCACTGGTACTGGCTGCCCGTCACTGCCGTCTTCCTCGTCAAGCCCGACCTCGGCCCGCTCGCCTCCCGGGTGCTGTGCCGGGCCGCGGGCACCGTGCTCGGCGCACTGCTCTTCGCCGGGTTCGCCGCGGTGCTGCCCAGGCCCTTCGGGCTGATCGCGCTGGTCGCGGTGTGCGGGGCGCTGCTGCCCGTCTCCACCCGGCACTTCGCCGCGCTGACCGCCGTCGTCACCGTGCTCGTCCTCGCCCTGATCATGATCGGCGGCGAACCGCAGGCGAGCGTCAGCCGGATCGCCGAGACCCTGCTGGCATGCGCGCTGGTGCTGATCGTCGGCCATCTGCCGATGCCCGGGAAGCGGGGCGCGGGCGTACGGGCGCGGCTCGCCGCCGCCGGGACCGCCGCGCACGCCTACCTCGCGCACGTCATGGCCGAGTCCGGTGACCGCGCCGAACGCTGGGCGCTGCGCCGCGAGGCGTACCGCACGCTCGCCGAGGCCCACACCGCCATGGCGGTCGCCGCCGCCGAACTGCCCGCCCTCGCCCGGCACACCCGCGACACCGGCGCGGTGGCCACCGCCCTGGAACGGCTCGTGGACACCACCACCGCCTGCGCGGTCCACCTCGACGACACCGGCCGCCTGACCCCGCGCCACACCGACCGGCTCCAGGAAGCCCTGCGCGAGCTGGAGAGCGGCGGCCGGGACTGGCGGGTGCTCCCGGCCGCCTGACCCGCCTGCATCAGGGCGCCGGGAAATCGACGAAGAAATCCCGGCGCCCCGCGATGAGTTCCGTCCTCTGCCGCGGTCAGCACCACGAACCGACCGTCGGACAGGCAGGAGGGCCCATGTCGCTTCCGGAGATCGTCACCCGTGCGCGATGGCGTGCGGCGCGCGAGGAGTTACGGCGCAAGGAGGAGGCGGTCGCCCGGGCCCGCGACGCGCTCGGCGCCGAGCGGCGGCGGCTGCCCGTGGTGGAGGTCGACCCGGAGTACGTCTTCGAGGGTGGCGACGGCAAGGCCACCCTCCTCGACCTCTTCGACGGACGGGCCCAACTCGTCGTCCACCACTTCATGTTCGACCCGGAGTGGACGGAGGGCTGCCCCGGCTGCGCGGCCTTCCTGGACCAGCTGGGCCACCTCGACCGGCTGCGCGCCCGCGACACCGCCTTCGCGGCCGTCTCCCGCGCGCCGTTCACCCGGATCCTGCCGTTCAAGGCGCGGATGGGCTGGGCGGTCCCCTGGTACTCCTCGGCGCTCGGCGACTTCAACCGCGACTTCGAGGCGACCGTGGAGCACGAAGGCCGCCCGGTCGAACGCCCCGGCCTCAGCTGCTTCCTCCGCGACCGTGACCGCGTCTTCCACACCTACTCGGTCCACGACGACGACACCCTGGGCGCACTCGGCGCCGTCCCCGGCCTGCTCGACCTGACCGCGCTCGGCAGGCACCCGAACGGTGGCGAAGCGCACTGACTCGGTGTCGGCAATGTCTCAGTCCCGTCACCGGCCGAGGCGAACGGCCCCTCCGCAGCGTTCACTTCCATGAAGTACGACGTCTTCTGGAGGTGCGAGATGGTGAACGGGCGAACGGAGCTCGGGCGCTTTCCCGCCGGTGGACCGCGCGGATCATGGCCGGCGGAGGAGTTCGCGCACGCGCGGCGCCTCGAAGGGCTGCCCGCGGAGGTCGTGATGGACCTGGCCACGGACACGTTCCTGGTGATCCTGCGGGGGCCGGAGGGCGCGGACTAGGCGGGGCAGCGCCGACTGATCAGTACGGACAGGGTCCGGCTCACGGGCTCACGGGCTCACGCGGGCCTGGGCGTGGGCACCGCGGCCGTGAACTGGTCCGCCTGGAGCGCGTACAGCTCCGCGTACACCCCGCCCCCTGCCAGCAGCTCCTCCGGGGTGCCGGACTCCACGAGCCGCCCCCGCTCCAGCACGTGCACCAGATCGGCGTGGCGTACGGAGGCCAGCCGGTGGGTGATCAGTACGACGGTCTGCCCGCTGCCCGCCAGCGCCCGGATCTTCTCGAACACCGCCAGCTCGGCCCGCGCGTCCAGCGCCGCCGTCGGCTCGTCCACGATCAGGATGTCCCCGCGCCGGTAGGCGGCCCGCGCGATACCGAGCCGCTGCCACTGGCCGCCGGACAGCTCGTGGCCGCCGCTGAAGTTGCGGGCCAGCAGGGTGTCCAGGCCGTTCGGGAGCGCGGCCACCACCTCCTCGGCCCCCGCCTCGGTCACCGACGCGTCCAGCCGCTCCTTCGTCATGGGCACGGACGAGCGGCCGACGGCCACGTTCACCTTCGCGGTGAACGGCCAGCGCTTGAAGTCCTGGGCCACCATCGCGACCCGCTCGGCGAGCGCCCGCCGGTCGGCCCGCGCCGCGTCGACGCCGTCCCACAGGATGCGGCCCCGGTCCGGGTTGTACAGCCCCGCCAGCAACTTGACCAGGGTGGTCTTGCCCGAGCCGTTCTCGCCGACCAGGGCGATGATCCGGCCCGTCGGCAGGCTGAGGGTCACCCCGTCGAGGGCCGGGCGGGCACCCTCTCCCGGATAGCTGAAGGTGACGTCCTCGAACCGGATCTCCTTCGGGTCGTCGGGCAGTTCCTCCCCGCCGACCGGGATCGCACGCTCGGCCGCCTCCACGTACATCCGCTCCAGGTCGCCCACGAACAGGGCCTCCTCGTGCAGCTGGTTGATCTCCAGCACCAGCGTGTCCAGGCTCGCCGCGCCGGTCCGGATCGCGATCACCGCCGTACCCGCCACCGACAGCGCCATCGCGCCCGTGACCAGCAGCGCGCCCAGCGTGGCGTACGTGGCGAGCGTCGCGAGGCCGGTCCAGGCGGCGGCGACCAGGCCGGTCCGCGCGGCCAGCCGTGACAGCCGGGCCTGCTCCGCCTCCGCCGTCTCCGACATCGACCGGTAGTGCCGCAGCAGGAACGGGCCGACCCCGTGCACCCGGATCTCCGGAGCCGCGCCCTGCTCGGTGAGCAGACTGCCGATGAGCTGGCCCGCGCGGGCGTGCTGCACCCAGACGTGGAACGACTCGTAGCGGCGCCGCGCGATGGTCAGGGAACTCCAGGCGCTCGGCAGCGTCATGGTGATCAGCAGCGGCAGCAGCGCCGGATGCAGCACGGTCAGCACACCGGCGGCCGCGATCAGCGAGATCATCGCGTTGATCACCCGGGCGCTGTACGAGATCATGTGCCGCGCCGAGCGGGCGCCGTACTGCGCGGTGTCCAGCAGCTTGTGGAAGGCGTGGTCCTCGATCGCGGCCAGCTCCACATTGGCCGCGCGCTCGAGATACAGCTCGGTCGCCACCCGTTCCACCTTGGGCTCCAGGCGTCCGGTGGCGTAGGTGGAGGCGGCCCGCAGCAGCGCCGCGACCAGCATCATGGCGGCCATCACGGCCAGGGCAGGGGCCGCCGCCCGTAGCCGCTCCTCGATGTCCGGGCCGCTGAGCAGGCTGCCGAGTGCGCTGTTCACGGCCAGCAGGCTCACCGCCTGCGCCACACCCCGGCCCACCTCGGCGGCCAGCACGGCCCGCGCGGCCCCCGGGTCCGCCCGCCGCGCCAGCCGCAGGCTGGACGCCAGCATCCCCGGCAGCCGCCGCACCATCGCCCGGAAGCTCAGCTCCAGGAACGCCCGCGAGTGCTCGTTCCACCCCATGTCGTACCTGAGCGGTCCCCCGAACAGCAGCCGCTCCGACTCCGACACCTCGGTTTCTTCCCGCCCCCGCCTCCGCCCCACCGCGAACCTCCCGACGCCATGACCGAACGGCCACTATTGCCGCACGACGAGGGCTCGGGCAGGGCGCGAGCGGGGGTGCCGGGGGCGCGGGGGGAGTGCGCGGGCGGTGCCGGAACACGGTGCGCGGTGGAGCGGCGCCCTCCGGGGCGGTCCCGCGCACGCACGGGGCGCGACGAGGAAACGACGGGCGCACGGTGCCGTGGTGCCGTGACCGGGTGGGCCGAGGGGGGTCGGGAACTCGGCTCCCGCAGCGCCCCGGTCAGGCGGACAGCGGGCGGGACCAGTCCGGCGTCGTGCCCGTGGCCCGGCACAGGGCGAGGTACAGCGGGATCGGCGGGGTGTAGGGGATCGTGCCCTCGGGGCGGTGGAGCAGGCGGGCGGTGGTGGGGACGGGAGCGCCCGTGGCGTAGTGGGCCGGGGAGGGCCAGGACAGGGCGTAGTCGGAGTCGGCGGGGACGATCCACCACCAGTGCGTGCCATCGGCGTACACGCATCCCACGCGGGGCAGCCGAGGCAGCAGCAGCGCGCCCAGCCGCTCCGGGACCGCCACGGCGTCCATGCCGAGCGGGGTCGTCATACCCTCGGGCAGGACAGGCCGACCGGTCGGTATGGGCAGGTGACGACGACGCCCCAGTCTGACGAGCGTGTCGAGCCCCAGTGGCTGCCCGGTGCCGGTCATGGGACGGCCCACGGCTGGGCCGGTTCCGGCGCCGCCGTCCGTGCGGGTGTCACCGTCCGCCCCGGCGGCACCGTGCGGGGTCCGGGGCCGGCCCACTGGGCCGGAACCGTCTCGCCGCGCCGGACGGCCGGCCCGGCGGACTCGTCCTCGCCCGGGACGGGGGAGGGGTCCGGCTTGGGGCGTACACCCCAGCCGAGGTCGCAGCGGGGGTCGCGGGCGGGGGCGTGTTCCCGGGTTCCGGCGGGCGCGTCGGCGATGTCGTCGGCTGCGTCGTGGTCGGCTTCGTCCGCCGCGGCGTAGGCGTCGAACAGCTCGTCGGCCGTGCCGTACGCAGTGCCGTACGCCTCGTCGGGGGCGGACTCCTCCGCGTCGCCCTCCCTGGGCAGCTCCGCCCACACCAGGAGCCCGGGTCCGTGCTGCCGGGTGCCCCAGGCCCGGCACAGCGCGTCGACGAGAAGCAACCCCCTCCCGTGCTCCTCGTCGGGCCGCTGCTGTGCCGGGTGGGGATCGCCGGGCGCGCACCCCTCGTCGCGCACGGCTATGCGCACCACGTCGTCCTGGTCGTGCAGCTCGCACACGACCCGGCTGCTCGCGGTGTGCATGATCGCGTTGGTGACCAGCTCGGACACCACCAGGGCGGCGCTGTCACATGTGTCCGCGCACACCGACCAGCCCCGCAGCCGGGCGCGCGTCACGCGTCTGGCCTCGGCGGAGGACGTCGGATGTGCGGCCAGCTCGAAGCGGAACCGTCGCTTGGCGGCGCCCCTGACCGGGGCTTCTCCGGTGGCGACACCGAGACCGGACCGGTCTGCGGCGGAGTCTGTTCCTAAGGGCGCGGACGGAATCACGCTTGCCACTATCTCCCCGCCGTGAACACTTGGCAAGTGTCACTCTGAAAAATGCAGAGTGCTGTGTGACGCGGTGGAGGGCCGTGGCACACTGCTCGCAACAGCACGTCGCGCGGCGCCAATTGAGACCGTCGTCGATCCGGCCGGATCCACGTACGCGTCTTCGAACGGCGCCGCAGGGCTGTCGGGACACGGTGCCCGGCGCCCCGGCGCTGTCACGTTTTCTGCCGGAGCGGGATGTCAGTCGGAGGTGGCACGTGAGCGAACCGCGGTCCGCGCCGACCGTGGGTCAGGTGGTCCTCGGCCGACGCCTGCTGGAGCTGCGGGAACGCGCCGGGCTGAAGCGCGAGGAGGCCGCACACGTCCTCCACGTCGCCCCCGCCACCGTGCGCCGGATGGAGATGGCCGAGGTCTCCCTCAAGATCCCGTACCTGCAAGTGCTGCTCAAGTCCTACGGCGTGCCCGACGACGAGGCCGAACTCTTCGTCCGCCTCGCCGAGGACGCCAACAGACCCGGCTGGTGGCAGCGGTTCCACGACATCCTGCCCGGCTGGTTCTCGATGTACGTCAGCCTGGAGGAGGCCGCCTCCCTCATCCGCTCCTACGAACCGCACTTCGTGCCCGGACTGCTCCAGACCGAGGACTACGCGCGCGGCGTGCTCAAGTCGGGCGCCATCGGCCAGACCAGCCCCGACGACATCGAGCGGCACGTCGCCCTGCGGATGCGCCGTCAGGACCTGCTCACCCGGCCGGACGCGCCCCGCGTCTGGGCCGTCATGGACGAGACCGCCCTGCGCCGCCCGGTCGGCGGCCCGGAGGTGATGCGGCGGCAGATCGACAAGTTGCTCGAGGCCACGAAGCTGCCCAACGTGACGCTCCAGGTGGCCCCGTTCGCCGACGGGCCGCACCCGGGCACGTACGGGCCGTTCGTGCTGTTCCGATTCGCCATGTCAGAACTGCCGGACATGGTCTACAGCGAGTACCTGACCGGCGCCGTCTACCTGGACGCGCGCTCCGAGGTGGCGAGCCACCTCGAGGTCATGGACCGCATGGCGGCACAAGCCGCCACGGCACAACGCACGAAGGAGATCCTGCGGGATCTCCGCAAGGAGCTGTGAATGGATCGCATCAATCCGCGCGGTCGTGTCTACAACGGTATGCCCGCGCGGGAGCTGGGCAGCGACGGCTGGCACAAGCCGTGGAGCGGTGGCAACGGGGGCAACTGCCTGGAGGCGATGAAACTCGCCGACGGCCGCGTCGCCGTCCGCCAGTCCACCGACCCGGACGGCCCCGCGCTGATATACACCACGGACGAGATCACCGCCTTCATCAAGGGCGCCAAGGCCGGGGAGGCGGACTTCCTGCTCTCCTGACCACGCTCACTGTTGTTGACTCATGCCCCTGCTCTTCGACCCACCACAGGCCTGACCCCGATCCCACGAACCGTCAACTCCCGATATCCCTCCTGTTGTTGAGTCCCGACTACGCGGTCATCGGCCTGTCGTACGGCGATATCGGCGCCGACAGCCAGGAACCGCCCGTCAGATAGCGGTCCACGGCCGCCGCCACCGACCGCCCCTCCGCTATCGCCCACACGATCAGCGACTGACCACGAGCCGCGTCCCCGGCGGCGAACACGCCGGGGACACCGGTCCCGAAGTCGCCGTCCCGGGCGAGCGTCCCGCGCGGCTCCGTCCGCAGCCCCAGCTGGTCGATCAGCCCGTCCCCCCGGTCCGGCCCGGAGAAGCCGAGCGCCAGCAGCACCAGGTCGGCGGGGAGCGTCCGCCCGGTGCCCGGCAGCGGACTCCTGCGCTCGTCCACCTCGACCAGGTGCAGCGACCGCACATGCCCCTCGGCGTCCCCGGTGAAGCGGAGCGTGGACGCCGCGAACAGCCGCGCGTCCGCGTCCGCCGCCGGTGCCGTCCGCAACTCCCGCGCCTCCTCGTGCGCCGCCGACAGCCGGTAGAGCTTCGGATACGTCGGCCACGGCTCGGCGTCCTCGTCGCGCGCGCCGGGCGGCTGGGCGTAGATGTCGAGCTGGGTCACCGACGCGGCACCCTCGCGCACCGCCGTCCCCAGACAGTCGGCGCCGGTGTCCCCGCCGCCCACGATCACCACGTGCCTGCCCTCCGCCGACAGCGGCGAGACCGCCAGGTCGCCCTCGCGCACCTTGTTGGCCAGCGGCAGATACTCCATCGCCTGGTGTATCCCGGCCAACTCCCGCCCCGGCACCGCCAGTTCCCGCCACGCCGTCGCGCCCGTCGCGACCACCACGGCGTCGTACCGCGCCCGCAGCTCCGTCGCCGGTACGTCCCGCCCGACCGTCACCGACGTACGGAACCGGGTGCCCTCCGCCTCCATCTGCTCCAGCCGCCGCTCCAGTTGCCGCTTCTCCATCTTGAACTCGGGGATGCCGTACCGCATCAGACCGCCGATCCGGTCGTCCTTCTCGTACACCGCGACCGTGTGCCCGGCCCGCGTCAGCTGCTGCGCCGCCGCCAGCCCGGCCGGACCCGAACCGATCACCGCCACGGTCTTCCCCGACAGCCGCTCCGGCGGCCGGGGCGGCACGAAGCCCTCCTCCCAGGCCCGCTCCGCGATCGCGCACTCGACGTTCTTGATGGTGACCGCCGGCTGGTTGATCGCCAGCACACACCCCGCCTCGCACGGCGCCGGACACAACCGGCCGGTGAACTCCGGGAAGTTGTTCGTCGCGTGCAGCCGGTCGCTCGCCGCCCGCCAGTCCGCCCGCGCCACCAGGTCGTTCCACTCCGGGATCAGATTGCCCAGCGGACAGGCCTCGTGGCAGAACGGCACCCCGCAGTCCATACAGCGGTCAGCCTGCGCCCCGATGATCGGCAACAGCGCCCCCGGGACGTAGACCTCGGCCCAGTCCCGCGCACGCTCCTCGACGGACCGCCGCGGCCATTCCTCGCGCTGGGTGGTCATGAACCCCTTGGGATCGGCCATCGGCGTATTCCTCGTGTACGGATACCGGCGGGCTGGGGGTACCTGGGGTACGACGGGCCGTGCGTCATCGGGCTCGGGTCACTCGGCGGTCGCCCGGCGCTGGTGCGACACTGCCCCGGAGCGCTCGCCCGGGACTCTTCCGGCCACGATACGTCGCGCCCGACGCCCGCGCAGAGCGGCGGACCTCGCCTTTCACCGAGCCGCGTCGCCCTTCCGCAGGGGTTCATCCGATCACCTCTCCTCTCCCTTCTCTCGTCTCTCTCGTCCTGTTCGTCGGTCCGGCTCCTCCACGGCGGTGTCCGGCGACCGGAGCGCGCAGCGGGCGTCCGCCCCACCCCCGCACCACCTCCCGCACGGTCTCCGCGATCCGCTCCCTGGCCTCCCACCTCGGCACGCCACTCATGATCAACTGGTCGTACGGCGTGTCCGTGTGCCGCACCGAGGCCACCACCGCCGAGGTCACCGCCTCCTCGGACAGCGCCCGCCCGGCCGCGCTCCTCCCGACCCGCCCACTGCCCCGCGCTCCCGCGTGGGCCGCGATGGCCAGGGCCCGCTCGGCGGGACACCCCGGGAACAGCCGCCGCACCTCCGCCGCGAAGTCCGCCACGAACCGCTCGTCCTCCACCGCCCTGCGGCCCGCGTCCCGCGCTCTCCGCCGCCGTCTGGCCTCGGCGTCGGCCAGGCAGCGGGCCTCGGCACGGGCCAGCGCGGCCTCCTCCACCAGCACCCCCTGCCGCTCGTACCGGCTCCGGCGCCGGTTGAACCGCACCACCACCGCCCACAACACGCTCTCCTCCCGCGACCTCCGCGTCAGCGCGGCGTCACCCCGCGGCAGGAACACCATGTGCCCGAGGTCCGCACAGTCCAGGCAACGGGGCATCCCCTCCTCCAGCACGAGCAATGACAACGGTCCGCCCCGGCACTCCGCACACCGCCGCTTGTGCCGCAGCGGCTGGACGACGACGAGACCGCCCAGGGCCGTGAGGGCGTCGGGAGAGCCGGGGCCGTTCGGAGAGCCAGGGCTGTTCGGGGAGCCGTGGCCGTCCGGGGAGCCGTGGCCGTCCGGGGGTGCGAGCCCGTCCGGGGAGCCGGGGGCGACTTCCTCGGGCGAACCGGAGGGCGGGGGAGTGGCGGAGCGTGCCATACGCGGTTCATTCCCCCTGGCGGAGCCCCCGTCCCGTGCCGGACCACCCGGAATTCGGCCGTACCGCCGGGCGCCTGCCCGGCATCCGCCCGGTTCCCTCCCCGGCATGCGTCCGGTTCCCGCCGGTTCCCGCCCGGCACCCGTGCGGTCCCCGCTCCCGTGCCCCGCCGGTCCCTGTCGTCCCGTCGGCACCGGTCGCGCCCCCACCGGCATCCGTCCGGTGGGGCCAGGCATCCGCCCGGTGGGACCAGGCACCCGTCCGCCAGGACCCGGCATCATGGGCCCGTGCGACTCGAAGCGATCACCTGGGACCGGATGGCGGAGCGGCTCGCCGAGCGGATCAGCGGTCTGGAGCCCGCCGACGGGAGCGCCTGGACGCGGGTGGGCTTCGACGGGGCGCCGGCGGCGCGGCCGGGAGACCTCGCGGAGCGGGTCGCGGAGGCGCTGCGGGTACGTGGACGACCCTCGCTCGTCGTCGGTACCGAGGGCTTTCTGCGCCCGGCCTCGCTGCGTCTCGAACACGGACGGCACGACGAGGAGTCGTACTACAGCGGCTGGTTCGACACGGGTGCGCTGTGGCGCGAGGTCTTCGGGCCGTTGGACCCCGGTGGTGACGGGCGGGTGCTGCCGGACCTGTGGGACGCGGACACCGACCGTGCCACCCGCAGCCCGTACGTCCGACTACCGCCCGGCGCGGTGCTGTTGATGCATGGGCCCCTCCTTCTGCGTCACTGGTTCCCCTTCGATCTGACCGTCCACTTCCTTCTCTCTCCGGGCGCCCTGCGCCGCCGCACCCCGGAGGACGGCCACTGGACGCTGCCCGCCTTCGCCCGCTACGAGACGGAGACCGACCCCGCCGGGACGGCCGACGTCCTGGTGCGTGCCGACGACCCGCGGCACCCCGCCTGGAACGGCTGACCGGTTGGAAGCCCCGGGGGCGTCAGAGCCAGCCGTTGCGCCGGAACCCCCGGTAGACCACCGCACAGAACAGCGCGGTCACGGACATGACGAGCGGATAGCCGTACCGCCAGTCCAGCTCCGGCATGTGCTCGAAGTTCATGCCGTACACACCACACACCATTGTCGGCACGGCGATCACCGCCGCCCAGGCCGTGATCTTCCGCATGTCCTCGTTCTGCGCGACCGTCACCTGTGCCAGATGCGCCTGGAGGATCGAGTTGAGCAGTTCGTCGAAGGCGGCGATCTGGTCCCTGGCCCGTATCAAGTGGTCCAGCACGTCCCGGAAGTACGCCTGGATCTCCGGGTCCACCACGCGTATCGGCCGGGTCGCCAGGTCTTCCAGCGGCCGCCCGAGCGGCACCACCGCCCGCTTCAGCTCCAGGAGTTCGCGCTTCATCTGGTAGATGCGGCCGGGGTCCGTCCGCGCGCCGTTCTCCGCGAACACGTCCGTCTCGACCAGGTCGATGTCCGCCTGGACCGCGTCCGTGACGTTCAGATACTCGTCCACGACATGGTCCGCGATGGCGTACAGCACCGCTGCCGGACCCTTCGCGAGCTGCTCGGGCCGCGACTCCAGCTCCTCCCGCAGGGGGCCGAGCGAGCCGTGCCGCCCGTGCCGGACGGTGACGACGAAGTCCTCGCCGAGGAACACCATGATCTCGCCGGTGTCCACGACCTCGCTGGTCGCCGTCAGCTGCTCGTGCTCCACGTAACAGACCGTTTTGAAGACCGCGAACAGCGTCTCCCCGTACCGCTCCAGCTTCGGGCGCTGATGGGCCTCCACCGCGTCCTCCACCGCCAGCGGATGCAGGTCGAACAGCTCGGCGATACCGGCGAACTCCTGGGCCGTGGGCTCGTGCAGTCCCAGCCAGACGAAGCCCTCCCCGCTCTTGCGGACCCTCCGCACCGCGTCCACCAGATCGAGGGCGCCGGACACCCGGACACCGTCCTGGTACGTCACGCAGTTGACCACCGAGGAACCCAGGGGTGACCTGGCCGGATGGCTCAGGTCGACCCGGGGACGCCGTCTGGCCAGCCGTGCCACCTTGCGCAGGCCGCCGACCCCGCTCAGCCCCGTGACCCTCCGCAGATTGCCCGCCATGGTCATCTGGATCTCCTTGCCCTGGATCTCCTCACGTGGCGCTTTCGCGCCGTGCCCGGCCAGTGTGCCAGTCCTGCGACGAGCGCGGAAAAGCTTGTGGGAATGGGGAGTTCCGCTTTGTTCCCGCCTGTGGACAATGGGGCGCCGACGGACGAGAAACCGCTGGTTGCTGGAATGATCACGACATGACGCGACCCGACGGATACCTGCTGGACAACCGCCGGACGGAGGCGCAGGAACGCTTCGACGCCTTCGCCTCCCTCTTCGACCCCACGACCTTCCGCCACCTCGAACGCCTCGGCATCGGCCCAGGCCAGCGTTGCTGGGAGGTCGGGGCGGGCGGCACCTCGGTCGTGTCCTGGCTGGCCAGGAAGGCCGGTCCCACCGGCGAGGTCGTCGCCACCGACATCGACACCACCCGGCTCACCGCCGCGGACCGGCCCCCGGTCCGGGTGCTGGTCCACGACGTGGGCGCCGAGGAGCCGCCCGGACAGCGCTTCGACCTGGTGCACGCCCGGCTGGTCCTCGTCCACGTCCCCGACCGGGAACGGGCGTTGCGCTCGATGATCGACGCGCTCAAGCCGGGCGGCCACCTGCTGGTCGAGGACGCCGACCCCGCCCTGCAGCCCCTTCTCTGCCCCGACGAGTACGGCCCCGAGCAGGAGCTGGCGAACCGGCTGCGCCAGGGCTTCCGCACCCTGCTCGCCGGGCGCGGCGCCGACCTCTCCTACGGCCGCAAGCTCCCGCGCCTGCTCCGCGACGCCGGACTGCGCGAGGTCGGGGCCGACGCGTACTTCCCCGTCACCTCACCCGCCTGCACCGCCCTGGAATCCGCCACCGTCCGGCAGATCCGCGACCGGCTCGTCGCGGCGGGGATCGCCACCGACGAGGAGATCGACCGGCATCTGGCCAACGTGGAGGCGGGCGGCATGGACCTCGCCACGGCCCCGATGATCTCGGCGTGGGGCCGCAAGGCCGCCTGATGCCCTCACGGGCCGGGCGCGGGCGCGGCGGGGTGCGGCCCGTGCGCCTCGCACCGACCGGGTGCGGTCGTGTCCTCCGCGCCTGGTTCCGGATACGTCGTGTCCTCCGTACCCGGTCCCGGATACGGAGGCCGGCCTCCCACCCGCTCCACCGCCCGCGCCCCGGACCGGCACCCCCGCTCCGCCGCCTCCTCGACGGACGCGCCCGCGACCAGGGCGGCGAGGAACGCGCCGGTGAACGCGTCACCGGCGCCCGTGGTGTCCCGAGGCGTCGCCGGTACGGCCGGAATCCGCGCCCGGACCGAGCCCGACCGGGCCACCAGCGCACCGTCCGCCCCCGACTTGGCCACCACGACCGGGACCACCCCGCTCAACTCGGCCGCCGCGTCCGCCCAGTCGGGCCTGCCGGTCAGCAGACACGCCTCGTCCCGGCTGGGCAGCAGCACGTCGAGCCCTCGCGCGAACGCGAGGAACCGGTCCACGCCGAGTTCCGCGAGGAAGCCCGCCGAGGCCGGGTCGAGGCTGACCGGCACCCCGCGCGCGCGCGTGCCGCGGCGAGTGCCACCCGCGCCAGCGCCCGGCTCGACTCCGCGAACAGCAGATAGCCCGACAGATGCAGTCGGCCGACGCCGTCGAGCAACGCGTCCGACCAGTCGGCGGGTTCGAGCCGCAGCGAGGCGCCGCTGCACGTGAGGAACGTGCGCTCGGCCGCCGCCCCGGCGTCGACCAGGCAGATCACGGTGCCGGTCGGTGCCGTCGGATCGACCACCAGCCGGGGCCGCACCCCGGCCGCGCGCAGCTCCCGCTCGTGCCACCCCGCCGCGTCCGCGCCGACCCGCGCGAGGAGCCGTACGTCGGCACAGCCCGCGTGGGCGGCCCAGGAGGCCACGTTGGCGCCCGCGCCACCCGGCAGGGTGCGGATCACGGCGGCGGTGTCGGTGCCGGTCGCGAGCGGTCCCGGGTGCCGGGCCACGACATCGGTGATCACATCACCGACCACCAGCAGGCCGCCCGCCCGGCGGGTCACTGCCCGGTCCACGCCAGGGCGATCCGCGCCGCCAGCCGCACATTGCCGCGCACCGCCGCCAGGTTGGCCCGCAGCGACGCCCCGTCCGTGTGCCGGACCAGGTAGCCCAGCAGGAACGGTGTGATCGCCTGGCCGGTGACGCCCTCCCGCGCGCAGGCGTCCAGCGCTTCCGTGAGCACGCGCGCGTGCAGGCCGGGATCGAGTTGCTGCTTCGGCGGGACCGGGTTGGCGACGAGCAGCGCAGACTCCTGCCCGCCGAGCGCGTCCTGTGCCCGCATCACCGCGGCCACCTGCTCCGGGCCGTCGAGCGTCCAGTCCACCGGGAAGCCGGAGTCCGACAGGTAGAAGCCGGGGAACCGGTTCGTGCGGTAACCGGCGACGCTCACGCCCAGCGTCTCCAGGCGCTCCAGCGTCGCCGGTACGTCCAGGACCGACTTCACCCCCGCGCACACCACGGTGATCCGCGTGCGGGCCAGCAGGCCCAGGTCCGCCGACTCGTCCTGGGTGAGCGTCCACTGCCGGTGCACTCCGCCGAGACCTCCGGTGGCGAACACGCGGATGCCCGCCAGCGCCGCGAGCCGGGCCGTCGCCGACACCGTGGTCGCGCCGCTCGCCCCGGTGGCGACCGCCAGGGGCAGATCGCGGTGGCTCAGCTTCCTGATCCCGTCCTCCCCGGCGACCCGCTCCAACTCGTCCTTGGTGAGGCCGATGCGAGGGCGCCCGTCCAGCACGGCGACGGTCGCGGGCACGGCGCCCTCCCGGCGCACCGTGTCCTCCAGCTCCAGACCGACCCGCAGATTGTCCGGGCGGGGCAGACCGTGCGCGATGATCGTCGATTCCAGGGCCACCACGGGCCGTCCGGCGGACATCGCCTCCCGGACTTCCTCCGACATCACCAGCACCATGTGCCCGCCTCCCGTCAGCCGGTCCCCACTCCCTTTCTGGCGGGCGGGGCGCCCGGCTAAACAGAGCCGCAGTGTCCGACTGGACGGAATCCGGGGCGCCCGACCGGACGGAACCCTGTGCGCGGGCCCGTCAGAACAGCGGTTCCGGCAGCACGCCCTCCAGCGCGAGCAACCGGCGCTTGGTCTCCAGACCGCCTCCGAATCCGCCGATGCCGCCGTCGCTCTCGACCACCCGGTGGCACGGGACGACCACGGGCAGCGGGTTGGCGCCCATCGCCGCGCCCACCGCCTGCGCCCCGCCCGGCTGGCCGACCCGGCCCGCCAGGTCGCCGTAGCCCACCACCGTGCCGTAGGGGACGCCGGAGGCCAGCTCGCGCAGCACCTCGCGGTTGAAGCCGGAGATCAGCGACCAGTCCAGGGGCAGGTCGAAGTCGCGGCGCTCACCCGCGAGATACGCCTCGACCTGCCGTATCGCCTCCACCAGCAGCGGGGCGTCCGGGTCCTCGACGGGCTCGGCGCCCAGCCGGGCCGTCAGCCGCTCACGGACGCGTTCGCTGATCGCGTCCGTGGCGTGGAAGACGACGTTGACCAGTCCCTGGCGGGTCGCCGCCAGCATCAGCGGGCCGATGCCGGTGTCCACGACGGTCCACACGACCCGCTGCTCGTCCTGCCCATGGCTGTCCATGCGCCCACCGTACGACCTGGCACTGACAACGCCCCTCGCCGCTCAGTTCGCGCTCAGTGCCGCCCGCACCACGTCGGGCTTGTTGGTGATGACACCGTCCACGCCGTAGGCCCGGACCTTGCGGGCCGTGGCCGCGTCGTTCACCGTCCAGGCGAAGACCCGCAGCGGCTTGCCGTGCGCTCCGACGAAGGCGTGCACGGTGGAGACGTAGCTGGTGGAGAGGGTGCCGTGGGAGGGGTTGATCAGGTCGACGTAACGGGCGTACCCGCCGATCCGGGTCACCGCCGGGCGGCCGAGCAGGGCGGTGGTGACGGCGGGCTTGAGCTGGTGCACCTTGCGCACGCTGTCCGCGCTGAAGCTCTGCACGATCAGCCGCTTCAGATGTGCCCGGTCCAGCCAGCCCTCGTTGCCCAGGGTCTTCAGGATCTGCTGCTCGATGCCGGGGTACAGCTCGGGGTTCTTGACCTCCAGGAGCAGCTTCTCGTGGTTGTGCTCGACGCGGCGCATGTACTGCTCCAGCGTCGGCACGCGCGTGCCCGTGTACGCGCGGGAGTACCAACTGCCCGCGTCCAGGCGGGCGATCTCGGCCGCGGTGAAGTCCTTCACCTTCCAGGGCGCGCGGTGCGGGAAGATCTTCTCGACATTGGTGGTGCGCGCCAGGTTGTCGTCGTGGATGACGACAAGGCGGCCGTCCTTGGTGCGCTGCACGTCGTTCTCGACCCAGGTGAAGCCCAGCTTCGCGGCCTTGTCGATGGAGGCCAGGGTGTTCTCGGGCGCGTACGCGGAGGCGCCCCGGTGAGCGATCACCGTGGGCTGGACCGCGGTCCGGACCGGCCGCGTGTCGGAGGCGGGGGCCAGCAGGACCGCCGTTCCCAGGGCCGCGGTGACCACGGTGGCGACTGCGTGCGCGTGCATGGGTACTCCTCACGTCCAGCGAACACCGACAGCTCCAGAGTGACAGCAGAGCGTCAATGGCACGCGGGCGCAGAAGGATCACAGGATGAACGGGCTGGGCCAACCGTGCACACCGCTGCCGCACAAGTGGGGTAAGGCCGTGATTCTTTGCCGGATAATCATTCGACCATTCCGGTGGCGGTCATACTCTCTGCGTCAACCCCGACCGCCTGCCGCGGTCCTGGGCCAGGGGAGTGTTCCGGGTGTTCCGGATACACGTTTGGGCGGAAGGGCAGCCGCGGATGCAGGGCACGGTCGACGGCTTCGACTACGGGGTGGTCACCCCTCTTGCGGGCTATCTGATGGCGTGCCTCGGCGGCGCCCTCGGACTGCGCTGTGTGGCACGGTCTCTGCTGGTCACACGCGTGTGGCGGTCCGCGTGGCTGGCGCTCGGGTCGGTCGCGATCGGCTCCGGCATCTGGACCATGCACTTCATCGCCATGATGGGCTTCTCCATCGCCGGGACGCCGCTCCGCTTCGACGGCCCCATGACCTGGGCGAGCCTCGGACTCGCCGTCGTCATGGTCGGCGTCGGGATCTTCATCGTCGGTTACCGGGGCACCGACCGCACCTCGCTCGTCACCGGCGGCACGATCACCGGTCTGGGCGTCGCTTCAATGCACTACCTCGGCATGGCGGCGGTCCGCTTCGGCGGGCACTTCGCCTACAACACGCTCACCGTGGCCGCCTCCGTCGTCATCGCCGTCGCGGCCGCCACCACCGCCCTGTGGGCCGCCGGACGCGTCCGGGGCCTCGCGGGCAGCGTCGGCGCGAGCCTTCTGCTGGGCCTCGCCGTCACCGGCATGCACTACACCGGCATGGCCGCCCTCGGCGTCCACCTGCACCACACCGCGCACGCCACCCCGCCCGGCGCACCCGCCGAGGCGCTTCTGCCGATCCTCGTCGGACCGCTCGCCCTGCTGCTCCTCACCGGCGTCGTCGTCATCTTCGACCCGCTGATGGTCAAGGGCGGGCAGCGCCGTCCGGCCGCCGAGTCCAAACCGGGTGTCCCGGCCGCCACCATCGCCTCCCACCAGCACCTCCGCGCGCCGCACCGGCCCGCCCGCCTGCCCGTCGGCCATGCCGGGGCGCAGGGCTCCCGGGCTCCGCGCGGCCACTGACCCGGACCCGTTGTCAGTGGGGGGTCGTACGGTGGATGACATGCGGCCCGTTTCCCAGATCGAACGCACGGTGGCGCCCTTCGAGGTCGTCAGCCCCTACCAGCCCAGCGGCGACCAGCCGGCGGCCATCGCCGACCTGGCCAAGCGCATCGAGGCCGGGGAGAAGGACGTCGTCCTGCTCGGCGCGACCGGCACCGGCAAGTCCGCCACCACGGCGTGGATGATCGAGAAGCTCCAGCGCCCCACCCTCGTGATGGCGCCGAACAAGACACTGGCCGCCCAGCTGGCCAACGAGTTCCGCGAGCTCCTGCCGAACAACGCGGTCGAATACTTCGTCTCGTACTACGACTACTACCAGCCCGAGGCGTACGTCCCGCAGTCGGACACCTACATCGAGAAGGACTCCTCGATCAACGAGGAGGTCGAGCGCCTGCGCCACTCGGCGACGAACTCCCTGCTCACCCGGCGTGACGTGATCGTGGTCGCCTCGGTGTCCTGCATCTACGGCCTCGGCACCCCGCAGGAGTACGTGGACCGCATGGTCCCGCTGCGCGTGGGCGACGAGATCGACCGCGACGAGCTGCTGCGCCGCTTCGTCGACATCCAGTACACGCGCAACGACATGGCCTTCACCCGCGGCACCTTCCGCGTGCGCGGCGACACCATCGAGATCTTCCCGGTCTACGAGGAACTGGCCGTCCGGATCGAGATGTTCGGTGACGAGATCGAGGCGCTGTCCACGCTCCACCCCGTCACCGGCGAGATCATCACCGACGACCAGCAGCTCTACGTCTTCCCGGCCTCGCACTACATCGCCGGTCCGGAGCGCCTGGAGCGGGCGGTCAACGACATCGAGAAGGAGCTCGTCGAGCGTCTCTCGGAGCTGGAGAAGCAGGGCAAGCTCCTGGAGGCCCAGCGGCTGCGGATGCGCACCACCTACGACATCGAGATGCTCCGCCAGATCGGCAGCTGCTCCGGCGTCGAGAACTACTCGATGCACTTCGACGGCCGGCTCCCCGGCTCCGCGCCCAACACCCTGCTGGACTACTTCCCGGACGACTTCCTGCTCGTCATCGACGAGTCCCACGTCACGGTCCCGCAGATCGGCGCCATGTACGAGGGCGACGCCTCCCGTAAGCGCACCCTGGTCGACCACGGCTTCCGGCTGCCCTCCGCGCTGGACAACCGCCCGCTGAAGTGGGAGGAGTTCCAGAAGCGCGTCGGCCAGACCGTCTATCTGTCCGCGACCCCGGGCGCCTACGAACTCTCCCGCGGCGACGGTGTCGTGGAGCAGATCATCCGCCCGACCGGACTGATCGACCCCGAGGTGGTGGTCAAGCCCACCGAGGGCCAGATCGACGACCTGGTGCACGAGATCCGCGAGCGCACCGCGAAGGACGAGCGCGTCCTGGTCACCACCCTCACCAAGAAGATGGCCGAGGACCTCACCGACTACTTCCTGGAACTCGGTATCCAGGTGCGCTACCTGCACAGCGACGTGGACACCCTGCGCCGCGTGGAGCTGCTGCGCGAGCTGCGCGCCGGTGAGTTCGACGTCCTGGTCGGCATCAACCTCCTGCGCGAGGGCCTGGACCTGCCCGAGGTGTCCCTCGTGGCCATCCTCGACGCCGACAAGGAGGGCTTCCTGCGCTCGGGGACCTCACTGATCCAGACCATCGGCCGCGCGGCGCGCAACGTCTCCGGCCAGGTCCACATGTACGCCGACAAGATCACCCCGGCGATGGCGAAGGCCATCGACGAGACCAACCGGCGCCGCGAGAAGCAGGTCGCCTACAACAAGGCCAACGGCATCGATCCGCAGCCGCTGCGCAAGAAGATCAACGACATCGTCGCGCAGATCGCCCGCGAAGACGTGGACACCGAGCAGCTGCTCGGCTCGGGCTACCGCAAGCAGAAGGACGGCAAGCCGGCCAAGGCGCCCGTGCCGTCGCTCGGCGGCAAGGCGGCGAAGAACGCCAAGGACGCCGACACCAAGGCGGCGAAGTCCACGAAGTCCGCGCGGGGCAAGGGCGCCGCGCCGACCGACCGTCCGGCGGCCGAGCTGGCGGAGCAGATCGAGGAGATGACCGAGCGGATGCGCGCCGCGGCCGCAGAGCTGAAGTTCGAGATCGCCGCCCGGCTGCGCGACGAGGTCTCCGAGATGAAGAAGGAGCTGCGCCAGATGCGGGAGGCGGGCCTCGCCTGACCCTCCGGACACGGTCCGGCCCCCGCCCGTGTGCGATGTGTTGCAACACCGACACAAAGCGCGGGGCGGGGGTCGGCACGTCCGGTGCCCCTGCGTAGGGTTCCTGACAACCGCGTGACACGCGGCAACAGGGGAAACGCCGAGAGGGGATTCAGCCGTGTCCGTCAACTTGTCCAAGGGCCAGGCCATCAGTCTGGAGAAGCAGGACGGGGCCAGCCTGACCGCGGTCCGCATGGGCCTCGGCTGGCAGGCGGCCAAGCGGCGCGGCCTGTTCGGCTCGCGCACCCGCGAGATCGACCTGGACGCCTCGGCGGTCCTCTTCTCCGAGAAGCAGCCGGTCGACGTCGTCTTCTTCCGCCACCTCGTGAGCGACGACGGCTCGGTCCGGCACACCGGGGACAACCTGGTCGGCGGCGTCGGCCACGGCGGGGACGACGAGGCCGTCCTCGTGGACCTCCAGCGCGTCCCGGCCCACATCGACCAGATCGTGTTCACGGTGAACTCGTTCTCGGGCCAGACCTTCCAGGAGGTGGAGAACGCCTTCTGCCGTCTGGTCGACGAGACCAATGGCCAGGAGCTGGCCCGCTACACACTGGCGGGCGGCGGCGAGTACACCGCCCAGATCATGGCCAAGGTCCACCGCGCGGGCCAGGGCTGGAAGCTGACGGCGCTCGGCGAGCCGGCCCGGGGCCGCACCTTCCAGGACCTGATGCCGACGATCCTGCCGCACCTGTAGAGGGAGGGATGATCAAGCGCTGGCAAAGGGGTCCTGACCTGCTCACTTGATCTTTATTTTACCTTTCTCTTTACTGTTCCTTGGCTATTGGGGTACTGTCGTCCGTACGGAGGGGAGTACTCCTCATCGCGGCGCACCCGTCAATACGGACCCGAATGGTCCCGGGGCGTCGGCCCGCACAGCGGGTGGAAGAGACCTCCGGCAGCAGCGACAAGCTGATGTGTTTGCCGTTACCCCATGCCGGAGGTGCAGTGGAAGTCTCCGTGACCCTTTGGGTCCTCACCATCGCGGGCCTCGCCGCGCTGATCGCCGTCGATTTCTTCATCGGCCGCAAGCCGCACGAGGTCTCCATCAAGGAAGCGGGCATCTGGACGGCCGTCTGGATCGCCCTGGCCGGACTCTTCGGCCTCGGTCTGTTCGTCTTCGGCGGCGGCCGCCCGGCCGGAGAGTTCTTCGCCGGCTTCATCACCGAGAAGTCGCTGAGCGTCGACAACCTCTTCGTCTTCGTCCTGATCATGGCGAAGTTCGCCGTCCCCACGCGGTACCAGCAGCGCGTGCTGCTCGTCGGCGTGCTCATAGCCCTGGTCCTGCGGGCGGTCTTCATCGCCGCCGGAGCCGCGATCATCGCCAGCTTCTCCTGGGTGTTCTTCATCTTCGGCGCCTTCCTGATCTGGACCGCCTGGAAGCTCGTCCAGGACGCCCGGTCCGGTCAGGACGACGAGGAGTACGAAGAGAACAAGCTGCTGAAGGCGGCGGAGCGCAGGTTCGGCGTGGCCGACCGCTACCACGGCACCAAGCTGTGGATCCAGCAGAACGGCAAGCGGGTCATGACCCCGATGCTGGTCGTGATGCTGGCCATCGGCACCACCGACGTGCTCTTCGCGCTGGACTCGATCCCCGCGATCTTCGGCCTGACCCAGGACCCGTACATCGTCTTCACCGCCAACGCCTTCGCCCTGATGGGTCTGCGGCAGCTGTACTTCCTCATAGGCGGCCTGCTGAGCAAGCTGGTGCACCTGTCCTACGGCCTGTCGATCATCCTGGGCTTCATCGGTGTCAAGCTGGTGCTGCACGCCCTGCACGAGTCCGGGGTGCACGTCCCGGAGATCAGCATTCCGGTCTCCCTCGGCGTGATCTGCGGCGTCCTGATCGTCACCACGGTCACCAGCCTGCTCGCGACCCGCAAGCAGGCGGCTCTGGAGGCGGCCGAGGGCAAGGGCGGCAAGGACCAGGCGAAGGCCGACGTGGACGCCTGACGCCCGCGGCGGCACCCGGAGTGATGCCCGGCAGAGACGGAATGCGAAGCGTGTCCGTCTCTGCCACCATCGCTGCATGATCACTCGGCTCGGGTCGCTCGCCGCACGGTGGACGCTCCTCGTGCCGGTGCTCGCGATCGTCCTGCTGGCCCTGACCTGGGGGCGCGAGCTGCCCGTGGGGTTCGTCGCGCTGGTCACCCTGGTGCTCGCCGGGGCCGTCCTCGCGGCCGTGCACCACGCGGAGGTCGTCGCGCACCGGGTCGGCGAACCCTTCGGCTCCCTGGTGCTGGCCGTCGCCGTGACGATCATCGAAGTGGCGCTGATCGTCACCCTCATGATCGACGGAGGAGAGAAGGGCGCCACCCTGGCCCGGGACACCGTCTTCGCCGCCGTGATGATCACCTGCAACGGCATCCTCGGCCTCTGCCTCCTGGTCGCCTCGCTGCACCACGGCACGGCGGTGTTCAACCCCGAGGGCACCGGAGCGGCCCTCGCGACGGTGGCGACCCTGGCCACGCTCAGCCTCGTCCTGCCGACGTTCACCACCAGCAAGCCCGGCCCCGAGTTCTCCAGCGTGCAACTGTCGTTCGCCGCGCTGTCCTCGCTCGTCCTCTACGGCCTGTTCGTGGCCACCCAGACCGTGCGGCACCGCGACTACTTCCTCCCGGTCACCCGGGAGGGCGAGATCATCGCCGCCGACCGACACGCCGAGCCCCCGACCGCCCGCCGCGCCTGGATCAGCCTCGGTCTGCTCGGCCTCGCACTGGTGGGAGTGGTCGGCCTGGCCAAGGGGGTGTCGCCCACCATCGAGTCCGCGGTGGAGCGGGCGGGGCTGCACCATGCGGTCGTCGGCGTGATCATCGCCCTGCTCGTGCTGCTGCCCGAGACGATCGCCGCCCTGCGCGCCGCCCGCCGTGACCGCGTCCAGACCAGCCTCAACCTCGCGCTCGGCTCCGCCATGGCCAGCATCGGCCTGACCATCCCCGCCGTCGCCCTGGCCTCCTTCTGGCTGCCCGGCCCGCTCGTGCTGGGCCTCGGCTCCACGCACATGCTGCTGCTCGCGCTGACCGTGATCGTCGGCACCCTGACGGTCGTACCCGGCCGCGCCACCCCGCTCCAGGGCGGCGTCCACCTGGTCGTGTTCGCGGCCTACCTGGAGCTGGCGGTCAATCCATAGCCGTCCGGCACCGCCCGAAGCCGCCGTGATAGACCGGTCCGACGAGCGGTCGTGGACGTACCGCACCCCTTACGGACCGGAGGAACCGTGCCCCGCACCCTGGCCAGCGCCCCGATCATGATTCTCAACGGGCCCAATCTGAACCTCCTCGGCCAGCGGCAGCCCGAGATCTACGGCAAGGACACGCTCGCCGACGTGGAGGCGATGTGCGTCGCGGCGGCGGCGCGGTACGGCGGCACCGTGGACTTCCGGCAGTCCAACCATGAGGGCGAACTGGTGGACTGGATCCACGAGGCACGGCTCGGCCACGCCGGGATCGTCATCAACCCCGGGGCCTACTCCCACACCTCGGTCGCGATCCTGGACGCGCTCAACACCTGCGACGGGATGCCCGTCGTCGAGGTGCACATCTCCAACATCCACCAGCGCGAGTCGTTCCGGCACCACTCGTACGTCTCGCTGCGCGCCGACGGCGTGATCGCGGGCTGCGGAGTGCAGGGTTACGTCTTCGCGGTCGAGCGGGTCGCCACGCTGGCCGGGGCGGCGCGGGCGGACGCGTAGCGGGCGCGCCCGGGCGCCGTCTCACCAGCCGCGCGCGTGCCACTCCGGCAGGTGCGGGCGCTCGGCGCCCAGGGTGGTGTCGTCGCCGTGGCCGGGGTAGACCCAGGTCTCGTCGGGCAGCACGTCGAAGATCTTCGTCTCCACGTCGTGGATGAGGCTCGCGAACGCCTCGGGGTCCTGGTGCGTGTTGCCGACGCCGCCCGGGAAGAGGCAGTCGCCGGTGAAGACGTGCGGGTGGCCGTGCGGGTCGTCGTAGACCAGGGCGATGGAGCCCGGGGTGTGGCCGACGAGGTGGCGGGCGGTGAGTTCCACCTGTCCCACGCGGATGACGTCGCCGTCGTCCACCAGGACGTCCGTGGTGACCGGGATGCCGGGGGCGTCCTCGCGGCCTGCGTAGGTGCGCGCGCCCGTGGCGGCGGTGACGTCGGCGAGGGCCTGCCAGTGGTCGCCGTGCTGATGCGTGGTGACGACGGACGCGATGCCGTCGTCACCGATCGTGCCGAGGAGCGAGGGCGCGTCGTTGGCCGCGTCGATCAGCAGCTGCTCGTCGGTGGCCCGGCAGCGCAGCAGATAGGCGTTGTTGTTCATCGGGCCGACCGCGATCTTCGTGATCATCAGGTCTTTGAGCTCGTGCACGTCGGCCGGTCCGCCGACCTTGACCTCGCCGCTGTACGTCATGGTGATCAGCCTATAGCGGGGGAGCGTGCGGTGGTCCGCCGAGGGGCGGGAGCCGGGGCCTCAGAGCGGGGGCAGTTCGGGCAGCGCCCCGCCCCGGACCGTCAGCGCGGAGCCGTCGCGGCGGCCGGCGAGCCAGCCGAGCAGCTCGGCGGCCGGTCCCTCTACCGTGACCGGACCGCCCGGGGCGCCGCCGCCGGTCGTCCGGGTCCGTCCCGTGTCGGAGACCAGAACCGTCGACGGGACGTCCGAGTGCCCCGCGAACCGCTCCGTGAGGAAGTCGGTCTCCCGCTCGGTGAACTCCGCCGGGAGGTCCTCCAGCTCGTAGCCGGTCCCGAGGTCCACATGGTGCAGCTCGACCTCGGCCCACCGCCGGAACGGCACCCGGGCCGCGATGTCGGTGACGCCGTTGCGCAGCTCCACGACGCGATTGCGGTCCTCCGGGGCCCCGGCCGTGCGCCGGAACCGGTCGGCGCTCTCGCGCAGGTCGTCGAGCTGGGCGGCGGGCGGGCGCGGGGCGTCACGGTCGATGTCGGCGTCGCGGGTCGCGGCGTCGGTGTACATGGGGCGGCCCTCCAGGACGTTCACGAGGGCGTCGGCGTTGCGGGAGAGATGGGCGAGGACGTGTCCGCGACTCCAGCCCGGAAGCCGTGACGGCTCGGCCAGTGACGCGTTGTCCAGTCCGGCGGCATCGCTCAGGAGCCGTTCCGTCGCCGCGTGTACACATGCCAGGTCATGAGCATCGTCGATCATGCGCCGAACCCTAGCCCCGCCACTCCTTCGGGTGAAGGTGGCGAACCTGGCCCGGTAATCGAAAGCGCGTGCTATATCGTCGTGAGTGGCGCCGGGCATGTTCAAGGCCCCGAGGTTGTTATGCAACCGGGAATCCGACCGGCGTTGTCAGTGGCTCCCCCTAGCCTGGAAGAGCACGGGGGCCCCGCCCCTGTCACTTCTCTCAAGAAAGGTGCGGACCGGCGTGGCCGACCGTCTCATCGTCCGTGGCGCGCGCGAGCACAACCTGAAGAATGTCTCGCTCGACCTGCCGCGTGACGCACTCATCGTCTTCACGGGCCTGTCCGGGTCGGGCAAGTCCTCCCTGGCCTTCGACACGATCTTCGCCGAGGGCCAGCGCCGCTACGTGGAGTCGCTCTCCTCGTACGCCCGGCAGTTCCTCGGCCAGATGGACAAGCCGGACGTCGACTTCATCGAGGGCCTCTCCCCGGCCGTCTCCATCGACCAGAAGTCGACCTCCCGCAACCCTCGCTCCACGGTCGGCACCATCACCGAGGTCTACGACTACCTGCGCCTGCTCTTCGCGCGCGTGGGCAAGCCGCACTGCCCCGAATGCGGCCGTCCGATCGCGCGCCAGTCGCCGCAGGCCATCGTGGACAAGGTCCTGGAGCTGCCCGAGGGCAGCCGCTTCCAGGTCCTCTCCCCGCTGGTGCGCGAGCGCAAGGGCGAGTTCGTGGACCTCTTCGCCGAGCTCCAGACCAAGGGCTACTCCCGCGCGCGGGTGGACGGCGAGACCATCCAGCTCTCCGAGCCGCCGACCCTGAAGAAGCAGGAGAAGCACACCATCGAGGTGGTCGTCGACCGCCTCACGGTGAAGGACTCCGCCAAGCGCCGTCTCACCGACTCCGTGGAGACCGCCCTCGGGCTGTCCGGCGGCATGGTCGTGCTCGACTTCGTGGACCTCCCCGAGGACGACCCCGAGCGCGAGCGCATGTACTCGGAGCATCTGTACTGCGCGTACGACGACCTCTCCTTCGAGGAGCTGGAGCCCCGCTCCTTCTCCTTCAACTCGCCGTTCGGCGCCTGCCCCGAGTGCACCGGCATCGGCACCCGCATGGAGGTCGACCCGGAGCTGATCGTCCCGGACGAGGAGAAGTCCCTCGACGAGGGCGCGATCCACCCCTGGTCGCACGGCCACACCAAGGACTACTTCGGCCGCCTGGTCGGCGCCCTCGCGGAGGCGCTCGGCTTCCGCACCGACATCCCGTTCGCCGGACTGCCGCAGCGCGCCAAGAAGGCCCTGCTGTACGGCCACAAGACCCAGATCGAGGTGCGCTACCGCAACCGGTACGGCCGCGAGCGGCGCTACACCACGCCCTTCGAGGGCGCCGTGCCCTTCGTGAAGCGGCGGCACAGCGAGGCCGAGAGCGACTCCAGCCGTGAGCGCTTCGAGGGCTACATGCGCGAGGTGCCCTGCCCCTCCTGCGAGGGCACGCGACTGAAGCCGATCGTCCTCGCGGTCACGATCATGGGGAAGTCGATCGCCGAGGTCTCCGGCATGTCGATCAGCGACTGCGCGGACTTCCTGGGCGAGCTGAAGCTGAACGCCCGCGACAAGAAGATCGCGGAGCGGGTGCTGAAGGAGGTCAACGAGCGGCTGCGGTTCCTGGTCGACGTCGGCCTGGACTACCTCTCGCTCAACCGCGCGGCGGGCACCCTCTCCGGCGGCGAGGCCCAGCGCATCCGCCTGGCCACGCAGATCGGCTCCGGTCTGGTCGGCGTGCTCTA
Organism: Streptomyces sp. SID4985; assembly: GCF_009863025.1. Lineage (GTDB taxonomy): Bacteria > Actinomycetota > Actinomycetes > Streptomycetales > Streptomycetaceae > Streptomyces. The sequence goes on from NZ_WWIR01000441.1 coordinate 26,383, forward strand.
CGTCCTGGACGAGCCGTCCATCGGCCTGCACCAGCGGGACAATCACCGGCTGATCGAGACCCTGGTCCGGCTGCGCGACATGGGTAACACGCTCATCGTGGTCGAGCACGACGAGGACACCATCAAGGTCGCCGACTGGATCGTGGACATCGGCCCCGGCGCCGGTGAGCACGGCGGCAAGGTCGTGCACAGCGGTGACCTCAAGGAGCTGCTCGCCAACACCGAGTCGCAGACCGGGCAGTACCTCTCGGGCCGCAAGGCCATCCCGCTCCCGGACATCCGCCGCCCGATCGACCCGGGCCGGCAGCTCGTCGTGCGCGGCGCCCGCGAGAACAACCTGCGGGACATCGACGTGGCCTTCCCGCTGGGCGTGTTCACGGCCGTCACGGGCGTGTCCGGCTCGGGCAAGTCCACGCTGGTCAACGACATCCTCTACACCCACCTGGCCCGTGAGCTGAACGGCGCGCGCAACGTCCCCGGACGGCACACGCGCGTGGACGGCGACGACCTGGTGGACAAGGTCGTGCACGTCGACCAGTCGCCCATCGGCCGCACCCCCCGATCCAACCCGGCGACGTACACCGGCGTCTTCGACCACGTCCGCAGACTCTTCGCGGAGACCACCGAGGCGAAGGTCCGGGGCTACCTGCCCGGCCGCTTCTCCTTCAACGTCAAGGGCGGCCGCTGCGAGAACTGCGCGGGCGACGGCACGATCAAGATCGAGATGAACTTCCTCCCGGACGTGTACGTCCCGTGCGAGGTCTGCCACGGCGCCCGGTACAACCGGGAGACCCTGGAGGTCCACTACAAGGGCAAGTCCATCGCCGACGTGCTGAACATGCCGATCGAGGAGGCGACGGAGTTCTTCGAGGCCGTCCCCGCGATCTCCCGGCATCTGCGCACCCTGAAGGACGTCGGCCTCGGCTACGTCCGGCTGGGACAGTCCGCCACCACCCTGTCCGGCGGTGAGGCACAGCGCGTCAAGCTCGCCAGCGAGCTCCAGAAGCGCTCCACCGGCCGCACGGTCTACGTTCTGGACGAGCCGACCACCGGTCTGCACTTCGAGGACATCAGCAAGCTCCTGAAGGTGCTCTCCGGCCTGGTGGACAAGGGCAACTCGGTCATCGTCATCGAGCACAACCTCGATGTGATCAAGACCGCCGACTGGCTCATCGACATGGGTCCGGAGGGCGGCGCCGGAGGCGGCATCGTGGTCGCCGAGGGCACGCCCGAGGAGGTCGCGGCGGTTCCGGCCAGCCACACCGGCAAGTTCCTGCGCGAGGTTCTGGGCGCCGACCGGGTCAGCGACGCGGAGCCGGTCAAGAAGCGCGCCACGACGGCACGCAAGACGGCCAAGACGGTGGCCGCGAAGAAGACCACGACCGCCAGGACGGCGACCGCCAAGGTCGACAGCACCGCCACCAAGAAGGCCGCCGCGGCCAAGAAGACCACGGCTGCGACGAAGAAGGCGGCGGCTGCGAAGAAGACGACGGTGGCTGCGAAGAAGACGACGCGGGCCCGCAAGGCCTGACGTCTGTCGGCTGACGATTCGTCAGAAAGTGGTGCCTCCGGGGAACTTTCCCGGGGGCACCACTCGCTCCACCGTCAGACATCCGGGCCGCACGGCCCGGGACCGGGTCACCAGCCACCCAGCTCCGCCGCGTACGGCGGCTCCGCCCCCGCCCGGGAGCAGGTGAGCGCCGCGGCGCGGGCGGCGAAGCGCAGCAGCCGGTGCCAGCCGTCGGCGCCGAGCCCGGCCAGCGCCCGCGCGGACAGCGCGTCCTGGGCCGAAAGACCGTGCAGCAGGGCCGCGTTCACGGTGTCACCGGCACCGATGGTGTCCACGACGTCGACCTTCTCACCGGGCACGGAGTACTCCGCGCCGTCCCGAGTGAAGACGGTGAGGCCGTCGCCGCCCCGGGTGAGCACGACGGCCGACGGACCGGCGGCCAGCCACCCGGCCGGGCTGCCGCCGAGCCACGCCGCGTCCTCCTCGGACAGCTTCAGCAGCGTCACCGAGGGCAGCCAGGCGCGGAAGCGGGCCCGGTAGGCGTCCGCGTCCGGGATCAGCCCCGCGCGGATGTTGGGGTCGAGCGCGGTGAACAGCCCCTGGCCGGCGGCGGTCCGCATCAGCTCCGAGTACGCGCTCGCCCCGGGCTCCAGGACGAGCGAGCAGGTGCCGAAGGACACCGCGCGGGTACCGGCGGGGAGTTCGGGCGGGGCGGTGAACAGGCGGTCGGCGGTGCCCTGCACGTAGAAGGAGTAGGCGGCCGAGCCGTCGGAGTCGATCGTGGCCACCGCCAGAGTGGTGGGCTCCGGACCGCGTTGCACCCCGGACACGTCCACGCCCGCCTGCCGCAGCCCGTCGAGCAGGGCCTCCCCGAAGGCGTCGTGCGAGGTGCGGGAAGCGAAGGCGGTGGGGGAGCCCAGGCGGCCGAGGGCCACGGCCGTGTTGTACGGGCCGCCGCCGAGCGCGGGCTTGAGGCCGGCCAGGGCGCCGGGGCCCTGCGGTACCAGGTCGATCAGTGCCTCACCGGCGACGACGATCACGTGGTGGTTCCCTTCTCGGACTGCGCGGATGCTTCCGTGTTCACCCCGGCGGGGCGCGCGTCGTTCTCCCCGGCCGGGTGCGTGCCGTTGCCCTCGGCCCCGCCGCGCACCTCCTCCGGGCATCCGCAGGAGGTGCGGTGGACGAAGGCGCAGGGCAGCCGGACGGTCCTGGTCGGCCGGTCCGGCGCGGCCAGGCGGTCGAGCAGCACCTGTACGGCCCGGGCGCCCATCTCGCGGCTGGGCTGCGCGACGGCGGTGAGCCGGGGCGAGAAGAGGTCGGCCCAGGCGAAGTCGTCGAAGGAGCACAGGGCGATGTCGCCCGGCACGCTCAGCCCCCGCTCGCGCAGGGCGCGCAGGGTGCCGATGGTCATCGCGTTGTTGGCGGTGACGAGGGCCGTGGGCGCGGCGGGCCGGGAGAGCAGGTCGGCCGTCGCGCGCTCGGCGGCGGCCGACTCGGAACTGCCGGACACGACCAGGTCCGCGTCGTAGGGGAGCCCGGCGGCGGCCAGGCCCCGGCGGTAGCCGGTGATCCGCTCGCTGGTGGTGCTCAGGCCGGGCAGCCCGGCGATCAGACCGATGCGGCGGTGGCCGAGACCGGCGAGATGGGTGACCAGTCCGGCCATCGGCTCGCTGTTCTCCGCGCAGACCTGATCGAAACCGCCCGCATGTGACGTGAGTTGACCCTCGCGGCCGGGTCCGGCGGGTCTCTCGGCCACCTCGCCGTCGCCCTCGCCGCTGCCGCTGTCACTGTCATCGTCGTCGTCCCGCGTGATCACACGGTCCAGGAACACCGTCGGCACGGCCTGGCGGCGGAGGTAGGCCACCAGCTCGTCCGGCCGGGCCGAGGGGGCGACGATCATGCCGTCCACCCGGCGCTCGTGCAGCAGTTGTACGACCTTCAGCTCGTGCTCGGGGTCGTCGTGCGGGTCGGCGATGAGAAGGCTGTAGCCCTCCGCGAGGGCGGCGGCCTCGACGCCCTGGAGGATCTCGGTGAAGTACGGATTGCTGATCGCGGACACCGCGAGCCCTATGGACCGGGTGCGGGAGGTCACCAGGGAGCGCGCGAGGGTGTTCGGGGTGTAGCCGAGGGCGTCCACCGCGTCCAGGACGGCCTGACGGGTGTGGGGCAGGACCGGGCGCGTGTCGTTGAGCACGTGGGACACGGTCGCCACGGAGACTCCGGCGCGCCGGGCGACGTCGGCCATGGTGGGCATCGCGGTTCCCTCCCCGGGGTGTCCGCCGGGGGCACGGGTGAGCCCTCCTGGCTGAGGACGGACCGTCGGTGGTCCGTACCCGTGGCGAACACCCGGCGCGACCGGCCGAGAGCTCTCCGGGCGGGAAGGTATCCCATCCACCACCCAGCCGTAAACGCTTGCGCAAGCGCTTGCGAGCGGGAGATGCGGCTGCCCGTCCGGACTCGCCGGTGCTCCCCGCTCCGGAGCCGTCCCGGCGTCGCCCCGGTGGCCCCGCCCCGGGTCGGTCCGCTCTGCCCGGGTATCGTCGGGCCGCACACCGTCTGACCTGTGGAGAGCCTGATGCCGGCCCAGCCGTCCGCGAGCCGTCGTACCGTCCTTCGAGGGGCCGCCGTGGCCCCGGTCGCCGGGCTCGGCCTGGCCGCCTGCGCGGCGCCGGGCGGTTCTCCCGCGCCGACCCCGACCGCCCCCGTCGACCTCGGCGCGGAGAGCGAGCTGGCCAAGGGCGGGGCCAAGCTCTACCGGGACCACAACGTGGTCGTCAGCAGGGGTGCCGACGGCGCCCTGAAGGCGTACAGCACGATCTGCACGCACGCGGGCTGCGCGATCAACAAGCTCCAGGGCACGACCCTGACCTGCCCCTGCCACGGCAGCGAGTTCGACGCCGCGACCGGCAAGGTGCTCGCGGCCCCGGCCACCGTGCCGCTGAACGAACTGCCGGTGAAGGTCTCGGCGGGCCGGATCGTCGCGGGCCCCGAAGCCTGACCCCCGCCCCGGTCGGCGGGACCGGACCCGGCCGAGCCTGCGCCGCTCCTTAAGCCTGCGCCGCTCCCTCCGCCGGACCTGCCGTCGGCCCCTCCCACTCCCAGGCGATCCCCACCATCCCCGGCCGGACCCGGGGCTCGACCACGTGGACGCTGCGGTACGGGTGGGTCACCGGCAGCTCGACGCGGCCGCCGCGCGGAGCTGCCGGGGAGACCTGGCTGAAGCGGTGGCAGCGCACCGGCAGCGTGGGGCTGTCGAAACGGACCTGGAGCGCGTACTGGCCGCCCAGCGCGCCGAACCGGTGCACGTACTCGTGCGAGACCCCGCCCGTGCCGTCGGCCACGCCGTACCGGAACAGGAAGGTGTCGCCCCGGCGCAGCGGAGTGCCAAAGAGCAGCTCCGCGGCCAGGACCCCCGTGTCCCGGTCGAACAGGACACGCCCGGTGCGGCAGTTCTCCAGGGCGCGGACGGCCATGCCCCGCGGGTCGCAGCCGGGGTCGCCCTGGTGGACGGCGACGAAGCGGTCCACGCCGTCGCGGTGGGCGCGCACGATGTGCTCGGACTCGCGGGCCGCCAGCTCGCGCCGGGTGCCGATCCGGACGCGTTCATGGTGGCCGAGGACGTGCAGGCCGCCGTCGGAGGCCCAGCCCAGCTCGGCCTGGAGGCGGCGCAGCACCCCGGAGGTCTCCAGCAGGGAGCGGTACGAGCGGGTCGCCGGGCGCCCGTGCACGGAGCGGTCACCGGACTCGGCGAGCAGCCGGATCAGGGACTCCTCCGGCAGCCGCAGGATCTCCTCCAGTGCGCGTACGGCCCGCAGCGACTCGGGGCGCTGCGGTCGGCGCGCCCCCTGCTGCCAGTAACTCAGGCTGGTCAGGCCCACCTTGACCCCGTGGCGGGTCAGATGGTGCTGCACACGCTGGAGCGGCAGCCCGCGCGCGGCGATCGCGGCGCGCAGCGCCACGTGGAAGGGGCCGCCGCGCAGGACCGTGTCCAGCTCGGGCACGTCCGGGGGAGCGGCGGCGTCCGTGTGCTCTGTGACATGCCACATGCACAGAAGCCTTTCTGTGAGGTGTCACCTCGGCTGGTCAGACCGAGGCGCGGGGTTCTGCTGCCACCCCGTGGGGCACCGGGGCGCGAGCGCAGGCGGGCACGCTGTGCGCGTGCGCCGTGCGGGCGCCGCCCCGAGTTCCCCCGCATTGAAGCGTGTTGACTTGGACCCGACAACACCTCGGACAGTGCGGTGGCCCACACGCCACCCCCGTACGACGCCCCGCGCGGGGCCCGTGACAGCCCCCGGGAGCGCCCTCCCGCAACGCTCCCGTCACCCCGCCGTCACCCCGTGCCCACCCGCCGGCCGGGCCGGTGCGCCGTACGGGTGCCGGCGTTGTCCACAGGCCCGACGCGGTGTCGGTCCTCGCCAGTAGGGTGTGAGACATGGCCGACCCCTCCAGCTACCGCCCCAGGCCGGGAGACATCCCGGACTCCCCGGGGGTGTACCGATTCCGCGACGAGCACCGCCGGGTGATCTACGTCGGAAAGGCCAAAAGCCTGCGCCAGCGCCTGGCCAACTACTTCCAGGATCTGGCGAACCTGCACCCCCGCACCCGGTCGATGGTCACCACCGCCGCGTCCGTGGAGTGGACCGTGGTGTCCACGGAGGTCGAGGCGCTTCAGCTGGAGTACTCCTGGATCAAGGAGTACGACCCCCGGTTCAACGTCAAGTACCGCGACGACAAGAGCTACCCGTACCTCGCGGTGACCATGAACGAGGAGTTCCCGCGCGTCCAGGTGATGCGCGGTCACAAGAAGAAGGGCGTGCGGTACTTCGGGCCGTACGCGCACGCGTGGGCCATCCGCGACACCGTCGACCTGCTGCTGCGCGTCTTCCCGGTGCGCACCTGCTCCGCCGGGGTCTTCAAGAACGCCGCCCGCACCGGCCGCCCCTGCCTGCTCGGCTACATCGGCAAGTGCTCCGCGCCGTGCGTCGACCGGATCTCCCCCGAGGACCACAAGGAGCTGGCCGAGGAGTTCTGCGACTTCATGGCGGGCCGCACCGGCACCTATCTGCGCCGCCTGGAGAAGCAGATGGCCGAGGCGGCCGACGAGATGGAGTACGAGCGGGCGGCCCGCCTGCGCGACGACATCGTCGCCCTGAAGAAGGCCATGGAGAAGAACGCGGTCGTGCTCGCCGACGCGACCGACGCCGATCTCATCGCCGTCGCCGAGGACGAGCTGGAGGCCGCCGTCCAGATCTTCCACGTGCGCGGCGGCCGGGTGCGCGGACAGCGCGGCTGGGTCACCGACAAGGTCGAGGAGATCACCACCGGCGCCCTCGTCGAGCACGCCCTCCAGCAGCTCTACGGCGAGGAGAGCGGGGACTCGGTGCCCAAGGAGGTGCTGGTCCCGGCGTTGCCCGACCCGGTGGAGCCGGTCCAGGAGTGGCTGACCGGCAGGCGCGGGTCGAACGTGTCGCTGCGCATCCCGCAGCGCGGCGACAAGAAGGCGCTCATGGAGACCGTGGAGCGCAACGCCCAGCAGGCCCTCGCCCTGCACAAGACCAGGCGCGCCTCCGACCTGACCACGCGCTCGCGCGCCCTGGAGGAGATCGCCGACGCCCTCGGCCTGGACAGCGCCCCGCTGCGCATCGAGTGCTACGACATCTCGCACCTCCAGGGCGACGACGTGGTCGCCTCCATGGTCGTCTTCGAGGACGGCCTCCAGCGCAAGAACGAGTACCGCCGCTTCCAGATCAAGGGCTTCGCGGGCCAGGACGACGTCCGCTCCATGCACGAGGTGATCACCCGCCGCTTCCGGCGCTACCTCGCCGAGAAGGAGCGGTCCGGGGAGTGGACGGCGGGGGAGGACACCCCGGCGGACGGCGGGGTCTCGCTCACGGACAGCGCACCTGCCGGCAACGGCCCGTCCGGCGCCGACGACACCCTCACCGGCAGCCCGGCTTCCGCCGACGGCGCCTCGCCCACTGACGGCGCGCCCCTCACCGGCAGCCCGGCTCCCGTGGACGGCGCCCCGCACACCGACAGCGCGCCCCTCACCGACGGCACCCCGCGCCCCCTCCCCACCGGTGCCGACGGCGCCCCGCTGCCCGCTCCCGCCCAGGACAGCGCTCCCCTCCCTGGCCCTGCCCAGGCCGCTGCCCCCCTCCCCCTCCCCGGCCCCGGTCAGGACGGCGATCTCTTCGCCGACCCGCTCAAGGACGACGACGGCCGCCCCCGGAAGTTCGCCTATCCGCCGCAGCTCGTCGTGGTCGACGGCGGGCAGCCGCAGGTCGCGGCGGCCCGGCGGGCGCTGGACGAGCTGGGGATCGACGACATCGCCGTGTGCGGCCTCGCCAAGCGCCTGGAGGAGGTCTGGGTGCCCGGCGAGGACGACCCGGTGGTGCTGCCCCGCAGCAGCGAGGGCCTCTACCTGCTCCAGCGCGTGCGCGACGAGGCCCACCGCTTCGCCATCACCTACCAGCGGACCAAGCGGGCCAAGCGCCTGCGCTCCGGCCCGCTGGACGACGTACCCGGCCTCGGCGACACCCGCAAGCAGGCCCTCCTCAAGCACTTCGGCTCGGTCAAGCGGCTGCGCGCCGCCACGATCGAGCAGATCCAGGAAGTACCCGGCATAGGCCGGAAGACGGCCGAGACCATCGCCGCGGCACTCGCGCGCGCCGTCCCGGCCGGGCCCGCCGTGAACACGGCGACCGGAGAGATCATCGATGACGAGGAACCCGGCACGACGGCGGGTTCCCCCGGAGAGCCCGTGAGCGCGGGTCTCCCGGACGACCGACGGGGGCAGGAGAGATGACCGAGCACGACACGGGACCCACGCGGAGCGAACGCGCGCAGGGGAAGGCGGGCGAGGCACGGCCACGGGAAGCGGCCGACGAGAACGGAGCACAGGTGAGTACGGACGGTACGGCGAACGGGGCCCAGGAAGCGGCCATCCCGGAGCTGGTGATCATCTCCGGGATGTCCGGAGCGGGCCGGTCCACCGCGGCCAAGTGCCTGGAGGACCTCGGCTGGTTCGTCGTGGACAACCTCCCGCCCGCGCTGATCCCGACCATGGTGGAGCTGGGCGCCCGCTCCCAGGGCAACGTGGCCCGGATCGCGGTCGTCGTCGACGTGCGCGGCCGCCGCTTCTTCGACAACCTCCGCGAGTCCCTCGCCGACCTCGACGGCCGGGGCGTCACCCGGCGGATCGTCTTCCTGGAGTCCTCCGACGAGGCCCTGGTGCGCCGCTTCGAGTCGGTCCGCCGCCCGCACCCCCTTCAGGGCGACGGCCGGATCGTCGACGGCATCGCGGCCGAGCGCGAGCTGCTGCGCGAGCTGCGCGGCGACGCCGACCTGGTGATAGACACCTCCAGCCTCAACGTGCACGAACTGCGCGCCAAGATGGACGCCCAGTTCGCCGGTGAGGAGGAGCCGGAGCTGCGGGCCACGGTGATGTCCTTCGGCTTCAAGTACGGGCTGCCGGTCGACGCCGACCTCGTCGCCGACATGCGCTTCCTGCCCAACCCGCACTGGGTGCCGGAGCTGCGCCCCTTCACGGGGGTCAACGAGGAGGTCGCCTCCTACGTCTTCAACCAGCCCGGCGCCAAGGAGTTCCTCGACCGCTACGCCGAGCTGCTGCGCCTGATCGCGGCCGGGTATCGGCGCGAGGGCAAGCGGTATGTGACCATCGCCATCGGCTGTACCGGCGGAAAGCACCGCTCGGTAGCGATGTCGGAGAAGCTCGCCGCGCGTCTGGCGGCAGAGGGCGTGGAGACGGTGGTCGTACACCGGGACATGGGACGGGAATGACAGGACGTACACGGCGGCTCGCCGGCCTGCGCCGGGTGGTGCCGGAGGGGCGCGCCGGGCGCGCCATGGCGGAGGCCCGCG
>NZ_WWIR01000442.1 GCF_009863025.1 Streptomyces sp. SID4985
TCCGGCCGCCGGGCCGCCGCGTCGGCGAGCGCCACAACTCCGGTCCTGCCGGCCGTCCTTCCCGGTGTCACCCCGGCGTCTTCGGCTGCCCGGCCGCCGAGGCGGTGAGCGTTACGGCTCCCGGCGCCGCCAGGCGTTCCGCCCCGGCCCTGCCGTACGCGGGCGACCCCGAGGCCCCCCGAACCGCCGGAGGCTCCCGTCAGGCGTGGCCCAGGGTCCGGTCCACCTCGATCTCCAGCACCACCCGTGTCGGGTTCTCGCGCGGCACGCGGCCGTACCGCTCGGCGTAGCGGTGTACGGCGTCGGCGACGCGGGCCGGGTCCGTCACCACGTGGGCGCGGCCCTCCAGGGTGGCCCAGCGGCGGCCGTCGACCTGGCAGACGGCGACGCGGGCGCCGTCGGGACCTGCGGCGCGGATGTGGGCGGCCTTGGCGGTGGCGGCGTCGGTGATGACGCGGGCGACGCCGGTGATGGGGTCGTACGTCACGCCCACCGGGACCACGTGGGGGGTGCCGTCGCGGCGGAGGGTCGTCAGGGTGCACAGGTGCCGCTCGCGCCAGAAGGCGAGGTACGGCTCGTCCTGATTCAGGGAGGTCATGGCCGAAACCTAGTCAGGTCCAAATGACCTCCGCTTAATTGAGTGCACCCCGCTCAAGTTTGTGTACACTGATGAAGTCATCAATGGAGGACGTGTCGAGGAGGAGAACACGAACGTGGACGCCGAGCTGACCAACAGGAGCCGGGACGCGATCAACGCGGCCAGCCAGCGGGCCGTGACCGAGGGGAATCCGGATCTGACGCCCGCGCACCTGCTCCTCGCGCTGCTCGCGGGGCAGGACAACAGCAACATCACCGACCTGCTCGCGGCCGTCGAAGCCGACCAGGCCGCCGTCCGCACGGGTGCCGAGCGCATCGTCGCGGGCCTGCCCGGCGTGACCGGCTCCACCGTGGCCCCGCCGCAGCCCAGCCGGGACCTCCTCGCGGTCCTGGCGGACGCGGACCAGCGGGCCAAGGAACTCGGGGACGAGTTCCTGTCCACCGAACATCTGCTGATCGGCATCGCCGCGAAGGGCGGCGCCGCCGGAGAGGTGCTCCAGAAGCAGGGCGCCGACGCGAAGAAGCTGCAAGAGGCCTTCCAGAAGGCCAGGGGAGGACGACGAGTGACCACTGCCGACCCCGAGGGCCAGTACAAGGCCCTGGAGAAGTTCGGCACCGACTTCACCGCCGCCGCCCGTGAGGGTCGCCTGGACCCGGTCATCGGCCGGGACCACGAGATCCGCCGGGTCGTGCAGGTGCTGAGCCGCCGTACGAAGAACAACCCCGTCCTCATCGGCGAGCCGGGCGTCGGCAAGACCGCCGTGGTCGAGGGCCTCGCCCAGCGCATCGTCAAGGGCGACGTCCCCGAGTCCCTGAAGAACAAGCGGCTGGTGTCGCTCGACCTCGGTGCGATGGTCGCGGGCGCCAAGTACCGCGGCGAGTTCGAGGAGCGGCTGAAGGCCGTGCTCTCGGAGATCAAGGACTCAGACGGCCAGATCATCACCTTCATCGACGAGCTGCACACGGTCGTCGGCGCGGGCGCGGGCGGCGACTCCGCCATGGACGCGGGCAACATGCTCAAGCCGATGCTGGCGCGCGGCGAGCTGCGCATGGTCGGCGCGACCACGCTGGACGAGTACCGCGAGCGGATCGAGAAGGACCCCGCCCTGGAGCGCCGCTTCCAGCAGGTGCTGGTCGCCGAGCCCACCGTCGAGGACACCATCGCGATCCTGCGCGGTCTCAAGGGCCGGTACGAGGCGCACCACAAGGTGCAGATCGCGGACAGCGCGCTGGTGGCCGCCGCGACGCTCTCCGACCGGTACATCACCTCCCGCTTCCTGCCCGACAAGGCGATCGACCTCGTCGACGAGGCCGCGTCCCGGCTCCGCATGGAGATCGACTCCTCGCCCGTCGAGATCGACGAACTCCAGCGCTCCGTCGACCGGTTGAAGATGGAGGAGCTGGCGATCGGCAAGGAGACCGACCCCGCCTCCCGCGAGCGTCTGGAGCGGCTGCGCCGCGACCTCGCCGACAAGGAGGAGGAGCTGCGCCACCTCAACGCCCGCTGGGAGAAGGAGAAGCAGTCCCTCAACCGGGTCGGTGAGCTGAAGGAGCGCCTGGACGACCTGCGCGGCCAGGCCGAACGCGCCCAGCGCGACGGCGACTTCGACACCGCCGCCAAGCTGCTCTACGGGCAGATCCCGCAGCTGGAGAAGGAGCTGGAGGCCGCCTCGGAGGCCGAGGAGGAGGCCGCGAGCGACACCATGGTCAAGGAGGAGGTCGGCTCCGACGACATCGCGGACGTCGTCGCCGCCTGGACCGGCATCCCGGCCGGGCGCCTCATGGAGGGCGAGACGCAGAAGCTGCTGCGCATGGAGGACGAGCTGGGCAAGCGGCTCATCGGCCAGCGCGAGGCGGTGCAGGCCGTGTCCGACGCCGTACGCCGCTCGCGTGCGGGCATCGCGGACCCGGACCGTCCCACCGGTTCCTTCCTGTTCCTCGGCCCGACGGGTGTCGGCAAGACCGAACTCGCCAAGGCGCTCGCGGACTTCCTCTTCGACGACGAGCGGGCCATGGTCCGGATCGACATGTCGGAGTACAGCGAGAAGCACAGCGTGGCCCGCCTGGTCGGCGCGCCTCCCGGGTACGTGGGGTACGAGGAGGGCGGCCAGCTCACCGAGGCCGTCCGCCGCCGCCCGTACACCGTGGTGCTGCTGGACGAGGTCGAGAAGGCCCACCCCGAGGTCTTCGACATCCTGCTCCAGGTGCTGGACGACGGCCGCCTCACCGACGGCCAGGGCCGCACGGTCGACTTCCGCAACACCATCCTGGTGCTGACCTCCAACCTGGGCAGCCAGTACCTGGTCGACCCGGCGCTGGACGACGCGGACAAGCGGCAGCGCGTCCTGGACGTGGTCCGGGCCTCCTTCAAGCCGGAGTTCCTGAACCGGCTGGACGACCTGGTGGTCTTCTCCGCGCTCGACGAGCAGGAGCTGGCCCGGATCGCCCGCCTCCAGCTCGACCGGCTGGCCAAGCGGCTCGCCGAGCGGCGCCTCACCCTGGACGTCACCCCCGACGCCCTGGCCTGGCTCGCGGAGGAGGGCAACGACCCGGCGTACGGCGCCCGCCCGCTGCGCCGCCTCGTCCAGACCGCCATCGGCGACCGCCTCGCCAAGGAGATCCTCTCCGGCGAGATCAAGGACGGCGACACGGTCCGCGTGGACCGCTTCGGCGACGAGCTGATCGTGGGTCCGGCGACGGCGAAGAAGCTGTAGACGCCGCAGACGGCAGCCCATGGCTCGGGCCCCCGTCCCCACCTTGAAGGTGCGGACGGGGGCCCGTGTGTTTCACCGGTGCCGCCGGGTGTCACTCGCTCACCAGGACTCGGCCTCCCGGTAGAAGGCCCACACCTTCCACAAGAACCAGATGATGAACAGCAGACAGCCGGTCCACAGGGTCCACAGGACCCATCGCACCACTCTTGGTATGCGCATGGCGGAATCATGCCGGACGGCCACCGCCCGTCCGGGGACTCCGTGTCCGCCGAGGGCTTACAGGGCGCGGCGGGGCTTGCCAGGGGCCTCCCCTTCTGGGGGAGGATGGCGGTATCCGTACGAAGGGAAAAACACGGTGAGCATCGACCCGTCCTCGATTCCGAACTTCGGGGGCCAGCCCGACCCGCAGCCCCAGGGACCTGTGGGCCCCGTCGTCCCGGATCAGGACCTCGTGAAGCAGCTCCTCGAGCAGATGGAGCTGAAGTACGTCGTGGACGAGGAGGGCGACCTCGCGGCTCCGTGGGAGCAGTTCCGCACGTACTTCATGTTCCGTGGTGAGGACGAGCAGGCGGTCTTCTCCGTACGGACCTTCTACGACCGTCCCCACAAGATCGACGAGAAGCCGCAGCTGCTCGAGACCGTCGACGAGTGGAACCGCCGCACCCTGTGGCCGAAGGTGTACACCCACACCCACGAGGACGGCACCGTCCGCCTCATCGGCGAGGCCCAGATGCTGGTCGGCACCGGCGTCGACCTCAACCACTTCGTCTCCTCCACGGTCAGCTGGGTCCGCGCCGCGATCGAGTTCGACAAGTGGATCGTGGAGCAGCTCGGCCTGGAGCAGGAGGTCGACGAGATCGACGACGCGGAGAAGCCGGGCGAGGACGAGGACTAGTCCCAGCCGGTCCGCACGCGGACTTCGAGGGGCCCGGGGTGATGCCACCCCGGGCCCCTTTGCCGTACCGGATTAAGGAACGATTGTTCTTGACTGGTTGTTCCTCAACTGGCTACGGTCGGCGCATGGGACGACCAAGAGGGTTCGACGAGGCCGAGGTGGTCCGCCGGGCGGCCGCGCTCTTCTCGGTGCGGGCGTACGACGGAACGTCGATCGACGATCTGGTGGCGCACCTCGGCGTGCACCGCAACAGCCTGTACAAGACCTTCGGCAGCAAGCGCGGGCTCTATCTGGCCGCGCTGCGCTGGTCCGTCGAGCATCTCTTCACGCCGTTCGCCGACCGCCTCGCAGAGCAGGCGGGCGTGCGGGGCGCCATCGAGGAGGCCCTCGCCGGTCCCGGCGCGGAGAACGGCGTCGACCTGCTGCTGATGGCCGCGATCGAGCGGGCCCCCGTCGACGCCGAGGTGGGCGGACTCGTCGCCACGGCGTTCGCCGCGCTGGACGGGGCCTTCGGCACCGCCGCGCACGCCGGGGACGGCGGTGACTCCCCGGGAACGGCGGGAGCGGCGGGCGCGGCGACCGCGGTGACCGCCACCCTGCTCGGGCTGCGCGTCCGGGCCAGGGCCGGCGCCTCGGACGACGACGTGCTGCTCGCGGGGACCGCCCTCGCGCGGAGCCTCACCTCCCACGGCTGAGCCGTCCCCGGCTGAGCCGTCCCCACCCACCCCGTTCACCGAAAGAGGCCGACATGGCACGCATCACTGTCGAGGGCTCCACCCTGGTCGTGGAGATGGAAGGGCTCGACAAGCTCTGGGCGCTCAAGAGCCGCCTGGACATACCGCTGGCGAACGTCCGGGGCGCCACCGCCGACCCGGGAATCGTCAAGGAACCGAAGGGATTCCGCGCCCCGGGCTCCCACTTCCCCGGTCTCCTCGTCGCGGGTTCGTTCCACACCAAGGGCGAGTGGGTCTTCTGGGACGTCAAGGACGGCGCCAGGGCCGTGGTCGTCGAACTCGCCGACGAGCGCTACGCGCGTCTCGTGGTCGAGGTCGACGATCCCCGGGCGACGGTGGACCTCATCGAGCGGAGCCTGGCGGCACGCTGAGGCCGCGTCCGCCGGTGTGGGCCGCTCACATGCCGCGCAGCCGCTCCACGGCCTCGCGCAGCACCTCCTCCTTCTTGCAGAACGCGAAGCGCACGAACGGTGCGCCCGCCTCGCGGTCGTCGTAGAAGACGGCGTTGGGGATGGCGACGACGCCCGCGCGTTCCGGGAGGGCACGGCAGAAGGCGAAGCCGTCCTTCTCGCCGAGGGGGCGGATGTCGGCGGTGACGAAGTAGGTGCCGGCGGGACGGAAGACGTCGAAGCCCGCCTCGGCCAGGCCCGTCGCGAGGAGGTCGCGGCGGGCGCTCATGTCGCGGCGGAAGTCGTCGTAGTACGAGTCGGGCAGCGCCAGCGCCTCGGCCACCGCGTACTGGAACGGGCCCGCCGAGACGAAGGTGAGGTACTGCTTCGCGGAGCGCACCGCGCTCACCAGCTCCGGCGCGGCGGTCACCCAGCCGACCTTCCAGCCGGTGAACGAAAAAGTCTTCCCCGCCGACCCGATGGTCACCGTGCGCTCGCGCATCCCGGGGAACGAGGCCAGCGGGATGTGCTCGGCGTCGTCGAAGACCAGGTGCTCGTAGACCTCGTCCGTGACGACCAACAGGTCCCGTTCCACGGCCAGTTCGGCGATCGCTGCCAGTTCGGCGCGGGTGAGGACGGTGCCGGTGGGGTTGTGCGGGGTGTTGATCAGCAGTAGCCGGGTGCGGTCGGTGACGGCGGCGCGCAGCTCGTCCAGGTCGAGGGTGAAGCGGCCCGCGTCGGGGCGCAGCGTGACGGGCACCCGGCGCCCGCCCGCCATGGCGATGCTCGCGGCGTACGAGTCGTAGTACGGCTCCAGGGCCACGACCTCGTCGCCCGGCTCAAGCAGCGCCAGCAGCGTCGCGGCGATGGCCTCCGTGGCGCCCGCCGTGACCAGGACCTCGGTGTCGGGGTCGTACGTCAGCCCGTACCGGCGCTCCTGGTGCGCGGCGATCGCGTTGCGCAGCTCGGGGACGCCGGGCCCCGGCGGGTACTGGTTCCCCCGCCCGTCCCGCAACGCCCGCACCGCCGCCTCCCTGATCTCCTCGGGCCCGTCGGTGTCGGGAAACCCCTGCCCGAGATTGATCGATCCGGTCGCCACGGCGAGGGCGGACATCTCGGCGAAGATCGTCGTCCCGAACTCGGCGAGACGGCGGTTGAGGTACGGGCGTGCGGTGGAGGTCATGCGGTCATCCTGCCCGGGAACTCAAGTCCGGCTCAAGTTTCCCGGATTTTCTTGACGATCACTCGGGCGTCCCGTGATTGTTGGGGCCGCGCCACTGCTGTCCGGGCGCGAAGAAAAGGGGGATTCATTGTGAATGCCGTTTCGCCCATTCGTGAGCCGGAGGCGACCTGGTGAAGTATTTTCCGCGAGGCGTCGGACTGTCGGCTTTAGTACTCGTTCTCGTGTCGGCCTGTTCCGGTGGCACGCATTCCACGACGGGAACCGGCACGGCCGCCCCCTCTCCCGTTTCCGCCCCCCATGGCTCGGCCCACCTGCCCGATCCGGTCCTTTCCCCACTCCCCGTCGGGGCGAAGGTGCTGTACACGGGATCGGGACACGGTGCCGGAGGTGTCACGCTCCCCGCGTCGGTGGGCGAAGCGTCGTCCGTGACCGCGATGTGGAGCTGCGCGGGACCGGTCAAGTTCAGCATTGTCTCCGCCGGAAAGACCCTCGCGGCGTCCGGATGCGGTGACGGCGGCGGTGTTCTCACCGCCCAAATTCCGCACGCCCATTTGCGCGAAACGGCGTGGAAATTCACGGCGCTGAATTCGGTGATCTGGCGGATATCCGTCACGTTGCCGGGTGGTAAATAGCGCAGGAGTGTACCGGCGTTCGGAGGGTTGGAGGAATTCGGTCGCGCCGGGGTCGATGCGGCGCGACTCATCGGGAGAGGGGCTCGCTGCCGCACCGGCCCCGGAACAACCCTCAGAAGTTGCTCAACTCTGCTTTGGCCGTACGGCGGGCCGGGCATCCCCCGGTCACCGCGTCGCACGGCGCGGTGGCGAGGCGCCCACGGGGGGCCGCTTCGGGGGAACGGAAGGGGGATGACGCCATGGTGATCGGCATCGTCCTGTTGGTGGCGCTGGTGATCGTCGTGACGGCGGCGTCGAGGTCGCGGGCGCGGCAGCGCGGCCGGGGGAACGTCTCGCTCGGCAAGCGGCGCTCAGGCGTGGGGTCGCGGTCGTCGTATCGCTCGTCGTCGTCCTCGGCGGACGCCGGGACGAGCTGGTGGGTGGCCGGAAACGACTCCGGCTCGTCGGATGGCGGCGGCCACCACGGGGGCGGCCATCACGGCGGCCACTCCTGCGGCGGCGGTCACTCGTCCTGCGGTGGGGGTTCGTCGTGCGGGGGCGGCTCGTCCTGCGGTGGTGGGGGCGGCTGCGGGGGCGGTAGCTGAGAGGTGGCGGCTGGGCGGGGAGCGGCGTAGCCGGGGGTGGGGCGTCTTGGCGACAGTGGGTGAGCCGGGGTGGGGCACGAGTCCCGAGGCGTCGGTCATGACGCCCCACCCCGGTCCACCGTCACCCCGCTTCGCTCCAGCCCCGTCAACACCCCTCCCCGGGCTCGCAGTCAGCCCCCGGAGGGCATCGTTGAACAGTTGAGCTGTGGGGCCCTCTGAGGGATGGAAACCCTACGAAGTTGGGTAAAAACGCTGTGGCACGGCCACAGTTCATGATTCCCTCTAAAACACCACCGCAGCCCTCGGGCGTCCCAAGGGCACCCCCCTCCAGCCGGGCCGAGCGGGCCGACCGCCCCGGTGTCCGCCGAGGTGCGCCGGACTGCCCTCTCCCTCATGCGTGTTAGCGGAGCCGATCCATGCTCACGACCCTGAACACCTCCTACACAGATACGCGCGCTGCCGATCTCGCCTGGGCCCTCGGACGCGAACCGCTCCCGGCCCTGGCCACCCTCGACCTCGAACTGAGCGGGGCGAGACTCCAGTTGAGGCTCCTCGGCGCCTCCCACCAGGTCCTCCTCGAAGAAGAGAACGGCAGTTGCTCGGAGACCGTGGCGTGCATGCCCGGCTCCAGCACGCCCCTCCCGCTCGGCGTCGCCAAGCGGATCGGCGACTGGGAGTACGAGTTCGCGGC
This sequence comes from Streptomyces sp. SID4985, assembly GCF_009863025.1. Taxonomy (GTDB): domain Bacteria; phylum Actinomycetota; class Actinomycetes; order Streptomycetales; family Streptomycetaceae; genus Streptomyces. Next base: position 8,420 of record NZ_WWIR01000442.1, read on the forward strand.
GCGCGTGGAGATGCTGACGCCGGGCCAGTTCGCGGGTCGCGCACAGGAGTTGCTGGCGCTGGTCTCCGACCACCCGCACGGCCTGGCCGGTGTCTTCCCCGGCAGCCCGCACGCCTTCACCGCGCTGCTCGCCCAGTGGCAGGGCGGTCAGGTGCACTGGCGTACCTGGCACGCCTACCCGCAGGACGGCCAGTTGGTGGCGACGAGGACCCGCGTCGGCGTACGCGTGCCCGCCGGACAGCCCGGCTGACCCCCGCCTCAAGTCAACCAACTCTGGCCGCCGTAAACCGATCGCGCTGCCAGACGCCCGAGTTCCACACGTGTGGGTGACGAAGCGTGCGTACGCCGTGACGTAACGTCGCAACGTGATCGAACCCCACGCCCCCGTGTCCCCGGGTGCCCCGCCCTGGGCCGAGCCCGCGTGGCTGCCCGTGCGGCCCGGCACCGGGCGGTTCCTGGTCCTCGCGTGCGTCTTCGTCTGCGCGGCCTGCGGACTGGTGTACGAGCTGGAACTCGTCGCGTTCGCCTCGTACTTGATGGGTGACTCGGTCACCCAGGCGTCCGTCGTGCTGTCCGTGATGGTGTTCGCGATGGGCATCGGCTCGCTCGCCGCCAAACGTCTGCGCTGGCGGGCGGCCTTCGGCTTCGGTGCGATCGAGACCGCGCTCGCGCTGGTCGGCGGCTGCAGCGCCATGGCGTTGTACGCGGTCTTCGCGTGGACCGGCGGCTGGGGCGGCGTGTGGGCGGACGGCCCGCGCTGTCTGCTGGTCGCGTTCTCGCTGGCCATCGGGCTGCTGGTCGGCGCCGAAGTGCCGTTGCTGATGGAGCTGATCCAGCGCATCCGGCGCCAGGACGCGGGCGGCGCGGTGGCCGACCTCTTCGCGGCGGACTACGTCGGCGCGCTGGTCGGCGGCCTCGCCTTCCCCTTCGTACTCCTGCCGTTCCTGGGCCAGTTGACCGGCGCGCTGCTCACCGGCTCGGTGAACGTGGTCGCGGGCAGCGCCCTGGTGCTCGGCCTCTTCCGCCACGATCTGAGCCGTCGCGCGCGATGGGCGCTGCTCGTCGTGGGGCTCGTGGTGCTCGGCGTCCTCGCCTCGGCCGCCGCGCTCGCGGGCGACTTCGAACGGGCCGCGCGGCAGGCGGTGTACGGCGGTGAGGTACGGGTCGCGCTCCAGACCGACGTCCAGGAGGTCGTCCTCGCCGGGGGCACCGACGGCAGGCCGCTCGACCTCTTCCTGGACGGACGGCTCAGGGTCGGCGGCCGGGACGAGCGGCAGTACCACGAGGCGCTGGTCCACCCCGCGATGTCCGGCCCGCACACGCGCGTGCTGATCCTCGGCGGCGGGGACGGCCTGGCCGCGCGCGAGGTGCTGCGGTACGGCGGGGTACGGCGCGTCGACGTGGTCGAGCTGGACGCCGGGCTGCTCCGCCTCGCCCGCAGCGACCCCGGCCTCGCCGCGCTCAACCGGCACGCCCTCGCCGACCCACGCGTCCACGTCACCACGGCGGACGCGCTCGGCCGCCTGCGCCTCGCCCCCGCCGGACGGTACGACGTGGTGATCGCGGACCTCCCCGACCCCGGTATCACCGCCAGCACCAAGCTCTACTCCCAGGAGTTCTACGGCCTCGCCCGCCGTGCCCTCGCCCCCGGCGGCCGCCTGGTGGTGCACGCGGGCCCGGTCACCACCCGCCCCCGCGTCTTCTGGACGGTGGCGACGAGCCTGCGAGCGGCGGGTTTCTCGGCCGCCCCCTACCGCGTCCTCGGCCACGACTCCGGCTTCCCGGCGGGCCCCGACCGCTCGGCCGCGCGCGCGGGCGCCCCGCCCGACTGGGGCTACCTTCTGGCCACCCCGGGCCCCTCCCCGCCCCGGCTCCGCCTCACGGGCCCCCGCCCCCGCACCCTGACCCCGGCCGGGCTGGCGGCCGACGCCCACGCGGCCCGCCGTACACGGGTGACGGGACTGGTGGCGTCGACGCTGGCGCACCCGAGGTACTGAGGGGCCCCACCGGGTCGGCCGCACGTGGGGCCGCTCCTTCCGTACAGGGGTGCAATCCCGCGCCCACTGGGTAGGCTCGGGCGACATGGAGCACCAGGTCTTCGTCCCGGTTCCGGCCGACCGGCTCAGGGAGGCCCTGGCGGACCCCGTACGGGTCGCCCGGGCGGTACCCGGGCTTCAGCAGGACGCCACCGCCGACCCGCTGACCGGCAGGCTGAAGCTGCGCGTGGGCGGGCACTCGGTGACGTACCGGGGCACGGCCGGGGTCACGCGCCACGAGGACGGCGGCTACACGATCAAGGGTGAGGCGACCGAGTCCCGGGGCACGGGCAGCGCGGAGTTCACCGTGACCGTACGGCTCGCGGAGGCCGCGGACGGGACGACGGCCGACCTGACCGCGACGGCGACGACCACGACGGGCGCCCGTACGGCCGAACTCCCCGCGGACCAGCTCACCTCGGCGGCGGCCCGTCTGCTGACCCGCTTCCTGGAGGGCCTGGCCGAGGAGCCACGGGAGCCGAGCGCGCCCCCGGTCCCGGAGGAACCGGAGCAGCCGGAGCGGCCCGACTTCGAGGAGACGGCCGCCGACGCGCACACCTCCGTCTTCGACACCGAGGTCCCCCCGCCCTCCCTCCCCCCCGCCCCCGAGGACACCCCTACGGGTCCCGGCACCCCCGCCGAGACCCCCGCCGGGCCTCCGGCGGAAGCCGCGCACGCGCGCCGCACGATGATCGGCCGCAGCGCCGAAGAGGTGGACCACGCCCCGCCGCGCGGCCGCTACGCCCCCGTACCCGCCCCCCAGACGGTCGCCGCGAGCTCGACGCTCCGCTGGGCGGCCCCCGCCGCGGCCTTCGCGCTCGCCTCCGCGATCGTCGTCACCCGGGCCCTGCGCAAACGCCGTTGAGACGACGGCCCGTAGACCACGGGCCCGCCGCCCGTACGCGAGTAGGGTCGTCCCGTGAGTGACGAAGACATTGTGCTGACCGCGGGTGACGCGGAGGTCGTGGTCCGGCCCGGGAAGGGCGGACGGGTCGCCGGGCTGAAGGTCGGCGGCACGGAGCTGCTGCGCCAGGGCGAGCGGTTCGGGTGCTTTCCGATGGTCCCCTGGTGCGGCCGGATCAGGGACGGCCGGTTCCTGGACGGCGGTGTCGTACGGCAGATGCCGCTCAACTCCCCGCCGCACGCGATCCACGGCACCACCCGCGACGGCGCCTGGCGCACCGCCCGCGTCTCGGCGGACGAGGCGGTCCTGACGTACGAGCTGACCGACCCCTGGCCGCACCACGGCAGGGTCACCCAGATCGTGAGCCTCGGCGAGGACAGCCTGACGCTGACCATGGCGGTGGAGACGTACGAGGACTCGTTCCCGGCGCAGATCGGCTGGCACCCCTGGTTCAACCGGACCCTGGGCGGCGGCGAGGGCGTGCGGATCGACTTCACCCCGGCCTGGCAGGAGGAGCGCGGCGAGGACCACCTCCCGACCGGCAACCGGATCGACCCCCGGCCCGGCCCCTGGGACGACTGCTTCGGGATGCCCGACGGTGTGGACGTCACCCTGACCTGGCCCGGACAGCTGGAGCTGAAGCTGACCAGCCGCGAGCAGTGGGCCGTCGTCTACGACGAGCAGGACGCCGCCGTGTGCGTCGAGCCGCAGACCGGGCCGCCCAACGGGCTCAACACGATGCCCCGCCTGGTCACCCCGCTGGACCCGCTGGAGACGTCCACGACCTGGAGCTGGCGCCGCCTCTGAGCCGTCCGCCGTCACGCCGGGGCCGCCTCTAAGCTGGCCGTATGACGACCGACGCGCGTGGCGAACTGCTGGAACAGATCAAGGACAAGGCCGTGGTGCACGGCAAGGTGACCCTCTCCTCGGGTCTGGAGGCCGACTACTACGTCGACCTGCGCCGCATCACCCTCGACGGCGAGGCCGCCCCGCTGGTCGGCCAGGTGCTGCTCGACCTCACCGCCGACCTCGACTTCGACGCGGTGGGCGGTCTGACCATGGGCGCCGACCCGGTGGCCGCGGCCATGCTGCACGCCGCCGCCGCGCGCGGGAGGAAGCTGGACGCCTTCGTGGTGCGCAAGGCCGCGAAGGCGCACGGTCTCCAGCGCCGCGTGGAGGGCCCGGACATCGCGGGCCGGCGCGTGCTGGTGGTCGAGGACACCTCCACCACCGGCGGTTCGCCGCTGACCGCCGTCGAGGCGGTGCGCGAGGCCGGTGCGGAGGTCGTCGCGGTGGCGACGATCGTGGACCGCGCGACGGGTGCGGCGGAGAAGATCGAGGCCGGAGCGGGCGTTCCGTACCGGTTCGCCTTCTCGAAGGATGAACTGGGTCTGGACTGAACGGCCCGCCACGGCGTGGAATTTCCTGGTCCCGACCGCCAGGCCGCCCGCCGGGCCGTGTCTGGAAAGATGGGCACGACGATGACGTCGTCGCCCCCTGGGTCCAAGTTCAGGGCCGCCACGCAGAACGCCAACCCGCAACACGAGGAGCGGACAGATGCCCATCGCAACTCCCGAGGTCTACAACGAGATGCTCGACCGGGCGAAGGCAGGCAAGTTCGCCTACCCGGCCATCAACGTCACCTCCAGCCAGACCCTGAACGCGGCGCTGCGCGGCTTCGCCGAGGCGGAGAGCGACGGCATCGTCCAGATCTCGACCGGCGGCGCGGAGTTCCTCGGCGGCCAGTACAGCAAGGACATGGTGACGGGCGCGGTCGCGCTCGCGGAGTACGCGCACATCCTCGCGGAGAAGTACCCGGTCAACATCGCCCTGCACACCGACCACTGCCCCAAGGACAAGCTGGACGGCTACGTGCGTCCGCTGCTCGCGCTGTCCGAGGAGCGCGTGAAGGCGGGCCGCAACCCGCTGTTCCAGTCGCACATGTGGGACGGCTCCGCCGAGACCCTCGCGGACAACCTGGAGATCGCCCAGGAGCTCCTTGAGCAGGCCCGCCGCGCCAACATCATCCTCGAGGTGGAGATCACCCCCACCGGTGGCGAGGAGGACGGCGTCACGCACGAGATCAACGACTCCCTCTACACCACGGTCGACGACGCGATCCGCACCGTCGAGGCCCTGGGCCTGGGCGAGAAGGGCCGCTACCTGCTCGCCGCCTCCTTCGGCAACGTCCACGGCGTCTACAAGCCGGGCAACGTCGTGCTCCGCCCCGAGCTGCTGAAGGAGCTGAACGACGGCGTGGCCGCCAAGTTCGGCAAGCAGTCCCCGTTCGACTTCGTCTTCCACGGCGGCTCCGGCTCCTCGGAGGAGGAGATCCTCACCGCGCTGGAGAACGGCGTCGTGAAGATGAACATCGACACGGACACGCAGTACGCGTTCACCCGTCCGGTCGCGGGCCACATGTTCGCGCACTACGACGGCGTCCTGAAGATCGACGGCGAGGTCGGCGACAAGAAGGCCTACGACCCGCGCACCTGGGGCAAGCTGGCCGAGGCGTCGATGGCCGCGCGTGTCGTGGTGGCGGCGAACAACCTGCGGTCGGCGGGCAACAAGATGAAGTAGCCCTCAGGGGTTGTGTGCGGTGGACCCGGCGCCCTGGGGTGGGTGCCGGGTCCGTCGCATATGTGGGCCGGCTCCATGGCGTGTCGGCACATGTGGGTCTGGGGTATATCTGAGGCCATGCCCGATGTCCGGCTGGCCTCGTCCAAGGGCAGATGGATCCTGTTCACCACCGTGCTCGGCTCCAGCATGGCCCTGCTGGACTCGACCGTCGTCAACGTCGCGCTGCCCCGCATCGGCCGTGACCTGGACGCGAGCCTCTCCGCGCTCCAGTGGACGGTCAACGCGTACATGCTCACGCTGGCGGGGCTGATCCTGCTCGGCGGTTCGCTGGGCGACCGTTACGGCCGCCGCAAGGTCTTCATGATCGGCGTGGTGTGGTTCGCGGCGGCCTCGCTGCTGTGCGGACTCGCGCCGAGCCCGGCCGTACTGATCGGCGCCCGCGCGCTCCAGGGCATCGGCGGCGCGCTGCTCACCCCGGGCTCGCTCGCCCTCATCCAGGCGTCCTTCCACCCCGACGACCGCAGCCGCGCGGTGGGCATGTGGTCCGGGTTCGGCGGGGTCGGCGCGGCCGTGGGACCGTTCCTGGGCGGCTGGCTGGTGGACGGCCCCGGCTGGCGCTGGGTGTTCCTGCTGAACGTCCCGCTCGCGCTGGTGTGTGTCCCCGTGGCGCTGCGGCACGTACCCGAGTCGGACGCGGAGTCCTCCGGCGAGGCCGCGCCCCCGGGCCGGTTCGACGTGCTCGGCGCGGTCCTCGGCGCGCTGGCGCTCGCGCTGCTGACGTACGCCCTGATCGAGGCACGCTCGGCGTCCGTGGGCGTGGTGGTGAGCGCGGTCGCGGGTGTGGCGTCGGCGGTGGCGTTCGTGTACGTCGAGAAGCACCGGGCCGATCCGATGCTGCCGCTGGACATTTTCTCCTCGCGGCAGTTCACGGCGGTCAACATCGTCACGCTGTGCGTGTACGCGGCGTTCGGCGGCTTCTTCTTCCTCACCGCGCTCCAGCTCCAGGTGGTGGCGGGGTACTCGCCGCTGCAGGCGGGTACGGCCCTGCTGCCGACGACCGTCCTGATGCTGCTGTTCTCGTCCCGCTCGGGCGCGCTGGCCGACAAGATCGGACCCCGGCTGCCGCTGACGGTGGGCCCGCTGCTGTGCGCGGTGGCCATGCTGATGATGGTCCGGGTGGGCCCGGACGCGGACTACCTGACCGACGTCCTGCCCGCGCTGCTGGTGATGGGCACGGGCATGGTCACCCTGGTCGCCCCGCTGACCGCGACCGTCCTCGCCTCCGTGGACACCGCCCGCGCGGGCGTGGCCAGCGGCATCAACAACGCGGCGGCGCGCGCGGCGGGCCTGATCGCGGTGGCGGCGCTTCCCCTGCTCACGGGCATGGGCCCGGACGCATACCGCTCCGCCCCCGCCTTCAACCGCTCCTTCGACCGCGCGATGCCGATCTGCGCGGGCGTGCTGCTCCTGGGCTCGGTCCTGGCCTTCACGCTGGTGCGCCGCCGTCCGACCCCGGAATGCGCGCACCCGGAGTGCCGGAGGCACGGCAACCTCACGGCTCCGCCGCTGGAGACGGGCAGGGCGGCGGGACGGGGCTGAGCGGCACCGAAGCCCGGCGCCGCCCAGCACCCCGGCCCAGGGCGCGAGACGCCCCTACCGCATCAGCTCCTCGTACGCCTCCTCGCTGCTGTCCCGCAGGAACTGGCGGCAGCGCTCGGCCTCGTCCTTCTCGCCGATGGAGTCGGCGGCGCGGGTGAGGGCGGCGAGGCAGCGCAGGAAGCCGCGGTTGGGGCGGTGGCTCCACGGGATGGGGCCGTGGCCCTTCCAGCCCGCGCGGCGCAGCTGGTCGAGGCCGCGGTGGTACCCCGTCCGGGCGTAGGCGTACGACTCGACCACGCGCCCCGCCTCGAAGGCGTCGTCGGCGAGCATCGCCCAGGCCAGGGAGAAGGTCGGGTACTTCGCCACGACCTCGGCCGGGGCGAGCGAGTCCTCGGCCAGCAGCCGGTACGCCTCCTCGTTCTCCGGGAGGTGGGTCGGCTCCGGGCCGCCGAGCAGGTTCTTGTGCGTCGTCATGGGTGCAGTCTGCCACTGGGCGGGGCGCCCCCTCCGTTTGTCCACAGGTGGGGACGGGGCCCTGGGGACGGCGGGTGCGGAAGACAGCCCTTGCCGTATCCGGGGGGATTGCGCAGGATTCGAGCTGGGGACCGGGGCCCCCGTGCCGGCATCGGCAGGGGCGGACCGCTACCCGTAGTTCGACAGGAGACAGCGATGTCCCAGCAGGCTCACCTCCCTTCCGAGGCCGCTGAGCCCGAGACTCCGCATCTCGACTTCGCGGGCACGACGCCGTACGAGGACTACGTACGGGCCGATGTGCTCACCCACCTCCAGCACACCCTCTCCGACGACCCCGGAGAGATGGTCTTCCTGGTGACGACCCAGGTGATGGAGCTGTGGTTCACCGTGATCACGCACGAGTGGGAGACCGCCGCGAAGGCGCTCCGCTCGGACGACGTGCCGACGGCGACGGCCGCGCTGAAGCGTTCCGTGCGCGAGCTGGAGGCGCTGAACGCGTCCTGGCGCCCGCTGGCGCAGCTGACCCCGGCCCAGTTCAACGCGTACCGCTCGGCGCTCGGGGAGGGCTCCGGGTTCCAGTCGGCGATGTACCGCCGGATGGAGTTCCTGCTCGGGGAGAAGTCGGCCTCGATGCTCGTCCCGCACCGGGGCAGCCCCCGCGTGCACGCGGAGCTGGAGAAGGCGCTGTACGAGCCGAGCCTGTACGACGAGGCGGTGCGGTTCCTCGCGCGCCGGGGGCATGAGATCCCCGCCTCGGTGCTGAACCGGGACGTGTCGAAGCGGTACGAGCCCGCGCCGGAGGTGGAGACCGCCTGGGCGGCGGTGTACTCCGGCGACCCGGACGCCGACACCGCCCGCCTGGGCGAGGCGCTGACGAACGTGGCCGAGCTGGTGTGGCGCTGGCGCAACGACCACCTGGTGGCCACCCGTCGCGCGATGGGCGCCAAGACCGGCACCGGCGGTTCGGCCGGGGTGGCGTGGCTGGAGAAGCGGGCCCGGAACACCGTGTTCCCCGAGCTGTGGACGGCGAGGTCGTATGTCTGAGTCGAACGAACTGACCATCCTGGCATCGAAGTTGGACGCCGCCGACGAACTGGCCGCGCTGCGCGACAAGTTCACCCTGGACGACGTGGTCTATCTGGACGGCAACTCGCTGGGCGCGCTGCCCGCGCACGTTCCCGACCGGATGCGGGACGTGCTGTGCCGGGAGTGGGGCGAGCTGCGCATCCGCTCCTGGGAGGAGTCCGGCTGGTGGACCGCGCCGGAGCGGATCGGTGACCGCATCGCCCCGCTGATCGGCGCCGGACCGGGACAAGTTGTGGTGGGCGACTCGACAAGCGTCAACGTCTTCAAGGCACTTGTGGCCGCCGTCCGCATGGCCGGGGACGACCGCGACGAGATCCTGGTCGACGCGACGACCTTCCCCACCGACGGCTACATCGCGGAGTCGGCCGCCCGCATGACCGGCCGTACGCTCCGCGCGCTGACCCCGGCGGAGATCCCGGCCGCGCTCGGCCCGCGTACGGCGGCGGTCCTGCTCAACCACGTCGACTACCGCACAGGGCGCCTCCACGACCTCCCCGCGCTGACGGCGGCGGTCCACGACGCCGGTGCCCTGGTCGTCTGGGACCTGTGCCACAGCGCGGGCGCGCTGCCGGTCGGCCTGGACGCGCACGGGGTGGACCTGGCGGTCGGCTGCACCTACAAGTACCTGAACGGCGGCCCGGGTTCACCGGCGTACCTCTACGTCCGCCGCGACCTCCAGCCCCGCTTCGACTCCCCGCTGCCGGGCTGGAACTCGCACGCGGAGCCGTTCGGGATGAGCACGGAGTACCGGGCGGCGCCGGGTGCCCCGCGCGGCCGGGTCGGCACGCCGGACATCCTGTCGATGCTGGCGCTCGACGCGGCCCTCGACGTGTGGGACGGGGTCTCCGTGGAGGCGGTGCGGGCCAAGTCCCTCGCGCTGACGGACTTCTTCCTGCGCTGCGTGACGGAGTACACGGAGCCGGGGCGCCTGGAGTGCGTCACGCCGCTGCGGCACGAGGAGCGGGGCAGCCAGATCGCCCTGCGCTGTTCCGACGCCGCCGAGGTCATGCCCCGGCTGATCGAGCGGGGCGTGGTGGGCGACTTCCGTCATCCCGACGTGCTCCGCTTCGGCTTCACTCCGCTCTACGTGGGCTTCGCGGACGCGGAGCGGGCGGCGCGGGTGCTCGCGGGGGCGCTGACGTAGGCGGGTGCGTCCGGGGGCCGCTCGCGGGGGCGGCCCCCGGACGGCCAGAGGGTGCAAAAGCGGCAGGGGCGCCCATTGGGTGACCCTGCGTGACATCCGCATGTCGGGGCATGTGTCCGGCCTGGTACCGTCCGGCCAACGGCGGGGTGGTCGCAGCCGGTCCCCGAATTCCGTTCCTTCGCTGAGAGGTTGGACATGCCGGACGACGACGCCGCAGCAGCCCGCGCCGCCGCCGAGGAGGAGTCGGCGTTCGCGCACGATCCGGTCGAGCCGGACGCCACGGCCGCGTACGGGGACCACCCGGACCAGGTGATCGACTTCTACGCGCCCCGGACGGAGACGGCGGAGCCCGCGTCGGCGCCCCTGATCGCCATCCTCCACGGCGGCGCCTGGCGCGCCCCCTACGACCGCCGGCACATCACCCCCCTCGCCGACTACCTGGCCCGGCAGGGCTTCGCGGTGGCCAACGTGGAGTACCGGCGCGGAAGTTCATCGGGCGCCGCCGACGAGGCCGGCCGCTGGCCGGAGACCTTCGACGACGTGGCCGCGGCGCTCGACGCCCTCCCCGCCCTGGCCCGCGCGGCGCTCCCTCAGGCGGACACCCGCCGTATCGTCCTGACCGGCCACTCGGCGGGCGGCCACCTGGCCCTGTGGGCGGCGGCACGTCATGTACTCCCCGCCGGTTCCCCCTGGCGCACGGACCGGCCCGCCCCCCTGCGGGGCGTGGTCGCCCTTGCCCCGGTCGCGGACTTCGCGCTGGCGGCGAAGCTGGAGGTCTGCCGCGACGCGGTGATCCAACTCCTCGGCGGCCCGGACCTGTTCACCGAACGCAGGCCCCACGCCGACCCCGCCCTCCTCCTCCCCACCGGCATCGCCACCACCCTGGTCCAGGGCCGCGCCGACCTGGACGTCCCCGAGCGGGTCTCCGAGGCGTACGCCGAGGCGGCGGCCAAGGCGGGCGAGGTCGTCGGCCTCACGCTCCTGGAGGACGTCGGCCACTTCCCCCTGATCGACCCGGCGGCGGACGCCTGCGCGGTCGTGGCGGAGGAGATCGCCCAACTGGCCTGGTAGGGAGACCAGTCGGCGCTCAGGCGGCTGAACCGGGCGCGGTCGAACCGAGCTTGGCCGAACCGGCCGTGGTCGAACCGAGCGCGGCCCGCGCCTTTTTCCGCATGACGACCACGATCACCGTGCCGACGGCCGCGAACACGCTCCCGAGCCCGCCGAAGATCACCGGCAGCAGCCACAGTGAGAGGAATCCGTTGATCCGCGCGTCCTCGGGGGAGTCCGCGCGGTAGAGCACCTCGACGCGCTCCCCCACCTCGTACGCGGGCGGATTGGACCCCGAGCTGTCGCGGAACGTGTGCTTCTCCCCGTCCTTCGCCGTGAACGCGATCACCGGATACGCCGAGGGCCCACTGCTCTGCCGGTTCCGCGACGACCCGCTGTAGTGACTGTGCGAGCTCCGCCACTCCAGGTCCACCACCGTGCCCGAGGCCCGCTCGCCACTCGACAGGTACGAGGCCGAATTCACCGCCACCGCCCCTCCGATGCCGACGAACAGCGTCCCGAACGCGATGAACGCCCACGCTATGCGCCGGAGGATCTTCGCGTCACGCACCTGCTTGTTCACGTAACCCCTCTCGTCGGCGGCCCCCGTTGGACCGCCCCGGAGTGATTAGACCGTGTTCCCGGGGAGGAGACGTGGTCGGCCGGTGCCCGACATGTGCTCCTGCCGGGGCGGGCCGCTATTCCTTGACGGGGTCGGAGCCCGGCCGCTTGACGATGCGGTCGCCGACGGCGACCTCCTTCCAGAGCCGACGACCGACCCTGACCTTCGTGGACTCCCCGCCGGACAGGCGGAGTTCGACGAAGTGGTACATGTTCGAGCCGTCGAGCATGCCTCGCGACTTGTCGGTGACGACCCCTTCCCAGGAGTCGTCCTGTCCTGCTTTTCGGGATGAGAACATACGGCGAGCCTACGAAGACGGGCAGCCGCCGGGGCAGTGTCCGGGGGCATCTCCTGGAGATGACACCTGTCATCCCGGAGACGGACGAAACCGCCGGACGGCAGGCGCCCCCCTGGTCACACCCCCGCGCCCCGGTTAGCGTCCCCCCATGTCAGCGACCTTCGACCCCGCCTCCCCGGACTTCCTCGCCGATCCCTACCCCGCGTACGCCGAACTCCGGGCGCGGGGGCGGGTGATCAGGTACGAGCCCTCGAATCAGTGGCTGGTGCCGCACCACGCCGACGTGTCCGCGCTGCTGCGGGACCGGCGGCTGGGGCGGACGTATCAACACCGGTATGCGCACGAGGAGTTCGGGAGAACTCCGCCGCCGCCCGAGCACGAGCCGTTCCACACGCTCAACGATCACGGGATGCTGGACCTGGAACCCCCGGACCACACCCGTATCCGGCGCCTGGTGTCGAAGGCGTTCACGCCACGCACCGTGGAGCGGCTGCGGGGGTATGTGGAGGGGCTGGCCGACAAGCTCGTGGCGCGGCTGGTCGCGGAGGGTGGCGGGGATCTGGTCGCGGCGGTGGCGGAGCCCCTGCCCGTGGCGGTGATCGCGGAGATGCTCGGCATTCCGGAGGGGGACCGGGGGCCGCTGCGGCCCTGGTCGGCGGACATCTGCGGGATGTACGAGCTGAACCCGGCGCCGGAGGTGGCCGCGCGGGCGGTGCGGGCGTCGGAGGAGTTCTCGGCGTATCTGCGCGAGCTGATCGCGGACCGCCGCGCCGACCCCCGCGACGACCTGATCTCCGCGCTGATCGCCGCCCACGACGAGGACGACCGCCTCACCGAGCAGGAGCTGGTCTCCACCGCCGTACTCCTGCTCAACGCGGGCCACGAGGCCACCGTCAACGCCACCGCCAACGGCTGGCTCGCCCTCTTCCGCCACCCCGACCGGCTCGCCGCCCTCCGCGCCGACCACTCCCTGATCCCGTCCGCCGTCGAGGAGTTGCTCCGCTACGACACCCCGCTCCAGCTCTTCGAGCGCTGGGTCCTGGACGACATCGAGATCGACGGCACGAAGATCCCCCGGGGCTCCGAACTCGCCCTCCTCTTCGGCTCCGCCAACCACGACCCGGCCGTCTTCGACCATCCCGCCCGGCTGGACCTCGCCCGCCGCGACAACCCCCACATCTCCTTCAGCGCGGGCATCCACTACTGCATCGGCGCGCCCCTGGCCCGCCTCGAACTGGCGACCTCGATGCGCGCCCTCCTCACCCGGGCCCCCGCCCTCACCCTGGCGGCGGAGCCCGAACGCAAACCGGGATTCGTGCTGCGCGGCCTGAACGAACTGGTGGTGTCCGCCGTCTGAGGAGCGCATCGACCGGAACGGCTGAGGGGTGTGGCGGATGAGTCGGTACCGAAGGGACAGGGCACTGGGGGCGCTGCTGGCGGCGGCCACCGTCGCGCTGTGCGCCTCCTGCGCGGGGGCGTCTGCGGAGGGGGGCGGGGGTACGGCGGCGTCCTGCGCGTACCGCGTCGAGTACGGCCACCGGCAGTACGCGGATGTCTCCCACGCCCGGTTCGAGGTCGGGGAGAAGCTGGGGCCCGCCGTTCTCCCGCCGTGCGACGACGCCCCGAACGCCGGGGACGGGCCGGAGACGCCGGAGCCGAGGGTCGCGTACGCGGTGAAGGGGATCGACCCCCGGGTCGCCATCGCGCTCGACGACGCGCCCGAGGGCGTGCTCTTCGTCGCCGTCGACGCGAAGGGCGCCCTTCCGGCGGAGGTCCGGAAGCTGATCCGGCACGACTGAGGCCGAGGCCGGACACGGGCGCGTAGTACCTGAGGCGGACCCCCGGAAACCCCCCTGCGAGGGGACGACCGCGGGGTCGGCCGCGGCCTACCGTCTCCCACGTGACCGAGACGACGACGTATCCCCAGACACCGCCCCCGCGCGGCGAGGACAGGCCGCGCAGCCCCGAGTTCCGGCTCGCCGCGGACGCCCTGCGCGGGCTGCGGCAGGACCTGTTCAGCGACGCCTTCGCCTACCGCCCGCTGCCCCGCGCGGCCGTTGATGGTCTGCCGGCACGTGTGCTGCCCGACCGTCTGAGGGAGTACGGGGTGTGGGCCCCGCACATAGCCGTCGCGGCCCTGGGCGGTTTCGCGGCGCTGGTGTCGCTGTCCAGCACCTATGGTGGCCCGATCGCCCTGCTGTGCGCGCTGCTGGTCCTCGCGCCGGTCCTGCTCACTCTGGCGCGTCCGGTGGCCGCCTTCTGGCTGTCGCTCCTGGCGACGACGATGACCGCGTTCGTCGCGGGCGGGTACTGGGACGCCTGGCCGTGGCTGCCGGGCAGCTTCCTGTCCCACCTGAGCGTGCTCACGGTGGTCGCGATACGCACCCGGCCGCGCACCGCCGCGTGGATGTGGGCGCTCACCGCGGTGTACGGCTTCCTCGCCGAGACCGGCTTCGCCTGGCACGGGTCCTCCGACGTCGCCCCGATGCTGTTCCTGTCCGCGCTGCTCCTGCTGGCCGTCACCGTCCGGCACACGCACCGCCAGGCCCGGCGGGAGGTGACCGCGCAGCGGACGGCGACCGCGCACGAACGCTCGCGGCGCACGCTGCTGGAGGAGCGCTCGACCATCGCCCGCGAGCTGCACGATGTGGTGGCCCACCACATGTCGGTGGTCGCCATCCAGGCGGAGGCCGCGCCCTACCGGGTGCAGAACCCGCCGCCGGAGCTGGAGAAGGCGTTCGCCACCATCCGGGAGAACGCGGTGGCGGCCCTGACCGAGCTGCGCCGGGTACTCGGCGTCGTCCGCGCGGAGGACTACGAGGCCCCGGACGCCCCGCAGCCCACCCTCGCCGACCTCGACACCCTGCTCGCCAACGTGCGGGACACGGGCCTGGAGGTCGGCATGACGGTGACCGGCGCGGTACGCGAACTGCCCCAGGGCGTCGAGCTGTCGGCGTACCGGATCGTGCAGGAGGCGCTCAGCAACACGCTGCGGCACGCGCCGGGGGCGACCGCGCGGGTCGAGATCGCTTACGTGCTCGGCGGGTTGGGCGTCCGCGTCGTCAACGGCCCGCCGCCCGCCCCGAGTCTGATCAAGCCCTCGCCGGGCGCCGGTCACGGCATCACGGGTATGCGCGAGCGGGTGACCATGCTGAACGGCGAGATGACCGACGGACCTACGGACGACGGGGGTTACGAGGTGACGGTGTTCCTGCCGGTGCCGACCCCGGGCACGGGGACCGACCTCTTCGAGGGCCGGGCATGACGATCCGGGTAGTGATCGCGGACGACCAGATGATGGTGCGCGAGGGCTTCTCCGTCCTGCTGAACGCGATGCCGGACATCGAGGTCGTCGGCGAGGCGGTGAACGGGCGCGAGGCGGTCACGCGGGTACGTGAACTCGCCCCGGACGTCGTGCTGATGGACATCCGCATGCCCGAACTGAACGGCATCGAGGCGACCCGGGAGATCGTCGCGGCGGACGCGGCGGCGAAGGTGCTCGTGCTGACCACGTTCGACCTGGACGAGTACGTCTACCAGGCCCTCCGCGCGGGCGCCTCCGGCTTCCTCCTCAAGGACGCTTCCGCCCGCCAACTCGCCGACGCGGTAGCGGTGGTGGCGTCGGGAGAAGCCCTCCTGGCCCCCTCCGTCACCCGCCGCCTGATCCACGAGTTCTCCCGCCTCTCCGACACCCCCCGTCTCATGCCCTCCGCCCACGCGGCCTACGGCGAACTCACCGAACGCGAGACGGAGGTGCTGGTCCTCATCGCCCAGGGCCTGTCCAACTCGGAGATCGCCGCGCGGCTGGTCGTCGCGGAGTCCACGGTGAAGACCCATGTCAGCCGGATACTGGTGAAGCTGGGCCTCAGGGACCGTACCCAGGCGGCGGTGTTCGCGTACGAGGCGCGGCTGGTCACGCCGGGGTGAGGCGGGGTGCCTCCGGCGGGGGAGCGGACGGCGGTCTCTGGGATGGGCATCGAGGTCGCGGGTGGCCGATAGCCTGCGGGGACCAACCACCTTCCCGTCCCGTCCCTGAGCAGAGTGCGAGCGTGTGTGCCGTGATCCGAGACCTGTACAACGTCCAGCTACGGCCCGCCGACGACGCCGTCACGCCGCTGACCGACGAAGAGGAACTCCGTTACCGGAACGTCCTGTTCAGCGAACTCGGCCACCAGATCGCCGAACAGGGCTGGGCCCGCTACCCCGCCCACACCCCGGAGGACCGCCGCCGACTGATCGCGGTCGCCCAGCGGCTCACCGCCCACTGGGGGCAGGAGGTCTGCTTCGAGGCGGAGGACACGACCCGGTTCCGGCTCTATCTGCGGGGAGCGGCGGGGTGAGTCAGGACTTCATCCTGGGCGACGAGACCCTGTGGAACCCGTCCAACGGGGCGGCCCGTCTCTTCCTGCGACAAGTGGAGCTGTTCGAAGCGGAGTTGGGCCTACCGTCAGGCATCGGCCCCATGGAATGCGACGAAGCCCGAATCGACCCCGCCCTCTTCGGTACCTTCGTCCACGCCCTCCTCACCCGGCACCGCCGCACCAGCCACACCATCATCCTGACCCTCTCCGAAGGCTTCACCGCGACGGCGCTGGCCCTGGCGGAGCGGGCCGGAATCGCGTTGGACTGGGCGGAGTTGGCGGCGATGCCTCGGGGCGCGCGGACTGACGTGCAGATCTCCGTGGGTACGGGGATGTCGACGCCGGCGGAGCCTGATGCCTGGGCGGCGGCGTTGCGTGAGAAGGCGGCGTACGTGAGTCGGCACATGGCTCGCTGACCGGCCACCCGGCCTCCGGCCGGGTCTCGTTTCCCACCCGCACCACCCGTACAACTTTGGGCGCGGTCCCCGGTGTACCAGTGGGGCTCTCACAGCCCCGGGCTCCGGCGGGCGAAGTCAGCGAGTCGGGCAGCGAACTCCTCGACCAGAC
The DNA here is from genome assembly GCF_009863025.1 of Streptomyces sp. SID4985. Taxonomy (GTDB): domain Bacteria; phylum Actinomycetota; class Actinomycetes; order Streptomycetales; family Streptomycetaceae; genus Streptomyces. The sequence goes on from NZ_WWIR01000442.1 coordinate 25,141, forward strand.
CGCAGAGTTCCGCCGGGCCGTCAATGATGAACGGCCGGTCCAGGGAGGCCAGTACCGCGGGGAGCCAGTCGAGCTGGGTGACGCGGAGGGTGACGTGGGACCAGTCGTCCGGGGGAGAGGGGGCCGTCACGGTCGCGAGGCCGGGAGGGAGGCGGGTGTGGATGTGTTCGGGGGGTGCCTGGATGCGCAGGGTTACCTCGTGGCGGTGGGGGGCGGTGGCTAGGGCGGTCAGGACGCGTTCGGCCGGGGCGGGGTCGAGGGGTGGGTCGAAGGAGCCGGGCAGGGTGCGCGCGTCGGTGATGCGGTCCAGGCGGAAGGTGCGGTCCTCGCCGGAAGAGAGGTCCGCCGCCGTTACGTACCAGCGGCCCGCGTGGGCCACGATGCCGTACGGGTGCAGGGTGCGTTCGGTGCGGTGGCCGTCGGCGGCGGTGTAGCGGATCGAGACGGGGCGGTGGTGGTGTACCGCGTCGGAGATCGGGAGGAGGATCGCGGGGTCCGGGGCGGTCGGCGTTCTGCCGGGTGACTCCGTGAAGGCGAGTGAGCCGAGCACCGCGTCGAGTCTGCGGCGCAGCCGCTCGGGGAGTACCCGCCGGATCTTGGCCGTCGCCGTCCCCCTCGCCGTCTCCCCCGCCGTGTCGCTCGCCCTGTCGGTGCTCAGGCTGAGCAGCACGGCCAGTGCCTCGTCGTCGTTCAGCATCAGCGGCGGCATGCGGTAGCCGGGGCCGAGCCGGTAGCCGCCGTAGCGGCCGCGCACCGACTCCACGGGGATGTCGAGGTCGACGAGCTGCTGCGCGTAGCGCCGTACGGTGCGTTCGTCTACGCCCAGCCGGTCGGCGAGTTCGGAGACCGTCCGGGTGCCGCCCGACTGCAGTAGCTCCAGGAGGGTGAGGACGCGGGCGAGGGGTCGGGGCATGGCCGGAATTCTCCCGCGAATAGCGGGCGGGTTCTGCCCGGTATTGGTCGTAGCGTGCGATCACCAGGCCACCAGCGGCAGCACCTCAGAGGAGAACCCCGTGCACTTCGCCTCCACCCGCGTCATCACCGACGACGTCCCCCGCCTCGTCCGCTTCTACGAGCGGGCCACCGGCGTCCCCGCCACCTGGGCCACCGAGGACTTCGCGGAGGTGCGGACCCCGTCGGCCACCCTCGCGATCGGCTCCACCCGCACGGTCCCCCTGTTCGCCCCCGGTTCCGCCCGCCCCGCCGACAACCACAGCGTCATCCTCGAGTTCCGCGTCGACGACGTGGACAGCGTGTACGACAACCTGACCGGCTTCGTGGAGGACTTCGTCAACGAGCCCACCACCATGCCCTGGGGCAACCGCTCGCTCCTGTTCCGCGACCCCGACGGCAACCTCGTCAACTTCTTCACGCCGGGCACGCCACACACCACGTCACCCGCGTGACGCCCCCCGCCGTACTCCTCAGACTTCGATGCGAAGCCACGTGTCGCCCGCGCGAAGCCACAGCAGACCGTCACGACCCTGCCCGCAGCGCATGACCACCCGTCCGGGCACCCGAATCCCGCGCCGCTCGGTCACACTCCAGGCGTCACCATCCAACTCGGCTCGCACCACTTCGGTCGACCGCCGGTTGTGAACGCGCTTGGTCAGGACGGCTCGACGGCCGCGCACGGCGAACCGGCACGTCCGTGACCGGTCGACGCTGAAGCGACCCATCAGCCTGGCGAATCACGAGCACCCCGTCGAAGGGGACCTGCGGGCCCCACCCCACCCAGCCCTTCACGTAGCGGCTTCGGCGCAGGTACTGCCGAGCACGGCCCACCCTCACCATCCACACCGCCGAACCAGGCTCCTCCTTCGAAGAGGCCCTACGGGGGAAAGGGGTTGGCCTCAGCCGGCCGCGCGCCGTTCCCGGTGTGCCCGCCACCGCTCCATGAGTCCCGCCACGTCCTTCTCGATGAACTCGAAGAACTCCAGCGTCTCGGACAGCCGCCGCCCCGCAGGGGACTCCGCGCCGAGGGTGGAGACGCCGTCCCGCAGGGCCTCCTCCCACCGCTTGATGATGGCCTCGCGGTTGGTGAGGGCCTCGTACCACTGGTCGGAGTGGACGCGGTAGCGCTCGCGGCGGGAGCCGGGTTCGCGTTCGCGGGAGACGAGGTGGACCTGGGCGAGGTAGCGGACGGCGCCGGAGACGGCGGCGGGGCTGATGCGGAGCTGTTCGCCCAGCTCGGCCGAGGTGAGCGTGCCGGTGTCGGAGGAGAGGAGGGCCGCGAAGACGCGGGACGGCATGCGCGGCATCCCCGCCTCCACCAGCTGCGCCGCGAACCGTTCCACGAACCGCGACAACGTCTCCGGATCGCGGTCGCCCCCACTCTCCACCCTCGGCTCCGTCATCTCTCCACCCTAACCCGACTTCATACGATTCCTTAACTTCACAAATTTCTGAAAGAAGCGTACGTTCGCCTCCATGACGAAGGCCATCACGGTCTCGGGACTGCACAAGTCCTTCGGCCGTACCCACGCCCTCACCGGCCTCGACCTGACCGTCGAGCGCGGGGAGGTGCACGGTTTCCTCGGGCCGAACGGCGCCGGGAAGTCCACCACCATCCGCGTCCTGCTGGGCCTCCTCCGCGCGGACTCCGGTGCCGCGCAGGTGCTCGGCCGCGACCCGTGGACCGACGCCGTGGAGATCCACCGCCGGATCGCGTACGTCCCCGGAGACGTGACCCTGTGGCGCAACCTCTCCGGCGGCGAGGTCGTCGACCTGTACGGCAGACTCCGCGGCGGCCTGGACGAGCGCCGCCGCGCGGAGCTGACCGCGCGGTTCGAGCTGGACCCGACGCGGAAGTGCCGTACCTACTCCAAGGGCAACCGGCAGAAGGTCGCCCTGGTCGCCGCGTTCGCCTCGGACGTGGACCTGCTGATCCTGGACGAGCCGACCTCGGGCCTGGACCCGCTGATGGAGGAGGTCTTCCAGTCCTGCGTGGCGGAGGAGCGGGACCGGGGCCGTACCGTCCTGCTCTCCTCCCACATCCTCAGCGAGGTGGAGACGCTGTGCGACCGGGTCAGCATCGTGCGCAAGGGGCGCACGGTGGAGACCGGTTCGCTGGTGGAGCTGCGGCATCTGACCCGGACCAGCGTGCGGGCGGAGCTGCGCGGCGAGCCCGGCGCGAGCCTCGCGTCGCTCCCCGGCGTGCACGACCTCGACGTCCAGGGCCACCGAGTCCAACTCCAGGTGGACACCGACCAGTTGGACGGCGTCCTGCGCGCCCTCACCGCCGTCGGCGTCCGCTCGCTGACCTCCACCCCGCCGACGCTGGAGGAACTGTTCCTGCGGCACTACGAGGAGACCCCGGCGGAGACGACGACGGACGCGGAGGTGGCCGCACGATGACCACCACGGCCCCCGAACTCCACCCCGGCCCCCACCCCGCCTCCACCCTCACCGGCACCCCCGCCCTCCTCCGCT
>NZ_WWIR01000443.1 GCF_009863025.1 Streptomyces sp. SID4985
GGCGAGCTGGCCGAGGGGCAGCGCTGGGCCGCCCTGGCCGTGGAGCTGGGCCCGCAGGAGGTGGCCCGGCGGGCGGCGCGGCTGCGGGACGCGCTGCGCGAGGAGCTGTCCGCGTGACCTGGGCGAACGGCCTCGCCGAGGGGTCGCGCGCAATGGATTTGCCTCACCGGGCAGGTCTCGCGTAGTGTCATATTCATCGACGCGGGGTGGAGCAGCTCGGTAGCTCGCTGGGCTCATAACCCAGAGGTCGCAGGTTCAAATCCTGTCCCCGCTACTGAAGGCCGAGGGCCGGAATCCAGAGATGGACTCCGGCCCTCGGTCGTTGTGCGTGCGCTTCCGTGCGGGCATGGGTGCGCCGCCCCCCGAAGGGAGCGGCGACGGTGTGGTCAGGCGCCCGCGCAGTCCGGGCACAGTCCCCGGTACGTCACCTCGACGTCCGAGACCGCGAAGCCGAAGCGCTCGGCGTCGGGGAGGTCGGCCAGCGGGTCGCCGGTCGGGTGCACGTCGCGGATCGCGCCGCAGCGGGCGCAGACCAGGTGGTGGTGCGGGCGGTGCGCGTTGGGGTCGTACCGCTTGGCGCGGCGGTCCGTGGAGACCTCCAGGACCTCGCCGAGGGAGACCAGCTCGCCCAGCGTGTTGTAGACGGTCGCGCGGGAGATCTCCGGCAGCCTGGTCACCGCGCGCGCGTGGACCTCGTCGGCGGTCAGATGGACGTGCTCTCCGTCGAGAACCTCGGCCACGACGCGGCGCTGCGCGGTCATGCGCCAGCCGCGTCCACGCAGCCGTTCCAGAAGGTCACTCATGGCAGCCAGCGTAACAGTCACCAGGTCGGATCCCGAACATGTGTGATTTTGGAACGCGAATCGTATTGGACACGATCCAATGTGGACGCGGGTGCGCGAGGCGGGTTCCGGGCCGGGGTTCAGAGGGCCGGTTCGGGCTCCCGGGCCGGGGCCCAGCAGCGGATGATGTCGCGGACCGAGACGATGCCGACGGGCTGGCCGCCGTCCAGGACGACCAGGTGCCGGAAGCCCCCGTGCGTCATGGCGCGGGCCGCCTCCCGCAGCGTCCAGGTCGGGGCGGCGAAGACGACGGCGGTGGTGGTGGCGTGCGCCTGGACGGTCTCCGTGTCGGGGTTCTGGCCGAGGCCGACGGAGTTCAGGATGTCGCGCTCGGTGAGGATGCCCGTGCCGCCCCCGGCGTCGGGGTCCAGGACCACGGCGGCGCCGACATGGCGCGCGGACATCAGGGCGGCTGCCTGGCGGAGGGTGTGGGTGGGGCCGACGGTGAGGACCACCGTGCTCATGGCGTCGCGGACGAGCATGGGATGGAGCCACCTCCTCGGAACCCGGGCGCGAGGCGCGGATTCACGAATTCACAAGTGGGGTCGCTTCCCAGACTGCCAGGTAAAGAGGTGGTCAACAAGGGGGCGCGTGCGGCCGTCCGCGGGCGCGCGGGGCACACCCGGCCGGATCAGTCGCGCTGGTTGAGATACCCCAGCAGCTCCTCGTGCAGCGGGCCGTTGGAGGCCGCCGCGTTGCCGCTGTGCGGGCCCGGCCTGCCGTCCAGGCCGGTGAAGGTGCCGCCCGCCTCGGTGACGATGACCGCGGTGGCGGCCATGTCCCACAGGGACAGCTCCGGCTCCGCGCAGATGTCGACGGCACCCTCGGCCACCATCATGTAGGGCCAGAAATCGCCGTACGCGCGCGTGCGCCACACCGCGCGGGTCAGGTCCAGGAAGCCGTTCAGCCGGCCCTGGTCCTCCCAGCCGGTCAGCGAGGAGTACGCGAAGGAGGCGTCCGCGAGCCGTTCCACGCCGGAGACGTGGATACGGGAGGCGGAGGTCAGGCTGCGCCCGGTGAAGGCGCCGTGCCCCTCGGCGGCCCACCAGCGGCGCCCGAGCGCGGGGGCCGAGACCAGGCCGACGACCGGCCGGAAGCCGCCCTCGCCCGCCTCCATGAGCGAGATCAGCGTCGCCCACACAGGGACGCCGCGTACGTAGTTCTTGGTGCCGTCGATCGGGTCGATCACCCAGCGGCGCGGCCCGGTGCCCTCGACGCCGTACTCCTCGCCGAGCACCGCGTCGCGCGGGCGGGCCCGCTGGAGCTGGCCGCGCACGACCTCCTCCGCCGCCTTGTCGGCCTCGCTCACCGGCGTCATGTCCGGCTTCGTCTCCACCTTCAGGTCGAGTGCCTTGAAGCGGGCCATGGTCGCGGCGTCGGCCGCGTCCGCTAGAACGTGGGCGAGGCGCAGGTCGTCGAGATAGTCCGGCATGTGACGAACGGTATCGGCCGGGGGCTCCACCGGGCCACACGGGGGGCCGAGCGGGTGTGCGGATCGCCGGGGGCGTGCGCAACGGCGCGCTGTCCGAAGCGCGCCCCCTGGGGCCTCCCGACCCCTTGACAGTGCCCCGGCGCGCGTCAAACCTGGGCGCAGAGTCGCTCGCCCCCAGGGAGACGATGATGCCCGCAGCCCGGGAATCGCTGCTGGACGCCGCGTTCACCGCACTCACCCGCAGGCCGTGGTCCGCGGTGCGCATGGTCGACGTCGCCGCGTCCGCCGGGGTGTCCCGGCAGACCCTGTACAACGAGTTCGGCAGCAAGGACGGCCTGGCCAGGGCGCTGGTCCGGCGCGAGGCCGACGGCTATCTCGCCGGGGTGGAGCGGGCGCTCGCCGCGCACGCCGGACCCCACGAGCGGCTCACCGCCACCGCCGAGTGGACGGCCTCCGCCGCCCGGGAGAACGCGCTGGTACGGGCCATGCTCACCGGCTGCTGGAGCGAGCGGCTGCCCGCGCCGGTCCTGTCCGGGGTGCCGTCCACCTCCGCCGTCCCGGCCCAGCGCCGGGCGGACGGCCCGCTGCCCTCGCCCGGCGACCTCCTGCGCATCGTGCGGGACCGGGCGGTCACGGCGCTGTCCGCGCCCGGCGCCGCCCCCGCCGAGGTGGCCGAACTCGCCTTCTCCTGCGAGCTGGTGGCCCGCATCGCGCTCTCCTGCGCGGCGGTCCCGCCGGGAACCGGCGGCATGGCGGGCCTGATCGGCGGTGTCCTGCGCGGCCGTCAGCCGTGAGCCGCTTACCGGCCGTACCCGTGAACTGCCCGTTGCCGTAAGCCGGTTGACGGCGGACCTAGTGCGCCGAGCCCGAGAGCTGGAGGCCGATCACCCCGGCGACGACCAGACAGATCGAGACGATCTTCAGGGTGGACACCAGGTCGCCCAGGAAGACCATGCCGTAGATCGCGGTGCCCGCCGCACCGATGCCGGTCCACACGGCGTAGGCGGGGCCCACGTCCAGCTTCTTCAGGGAGAGGGTCAGCAGTCCGAAGCTGCCCAGCGCGAACGCGGCGAAGGCGATCGTCGGCCAGAGCCGGGTGAACCCGTGCGAGAGCTTCAGACACACGGCGAAGCCGGTCTCCAGAAGCCCGGCGACGATGACCAGCAGCCACGCCATGTGCTGTCCTCCCGTAGGTCCGGATCTCCGGCTCGGTGCGATTATGCACTTACCGACCCCGGACCCCGGCAAACCACACGAGGCTCAGTCGCCTTCCCGGCGCTCCCTCGTCGACAGCAGCCTGCGCAGCGAATACAGCCGCGCCGGGTCCGCGTGCCCCTCGGCCACCCACGCGTCCAGCGCGCAGTCCGGCTCGTCGTGACTGCACGCGCGCGGACAGCCCTCGGTGCCCGGCTCCAGGTCCGGGAAGGCGTTGATCACGCGCGAGGGGTCGATGTGCGCCAGCCCGAAGGACCGCACGCCCGGGGTGTCCACGACCCAGCCCCGGCCGTCCCCGAGCGGCAGCGCGAGCGCGGAGGTCGTGGTGTGACGGCCGCGCCCGGTCACCGCGTTGACGTGGCCCGTCGTACGCTGCCGGTCCTCCGGGACCAGCGCGTTGACCAGGGTCGTCTTGCCGACGCCGGAGTGGCCGACGAACGCGGTGATACGGCCGTCCAGATGCTCGCGCACCAGGTCCGCCGCGGCCCCGCTCGCCAGCTCCTCGCGGCTGGTGACCACGTAGGGGATGTCCAGGTCGCCGTACAGCTCCAGGAACTTGTCAGGCGAGGCCAGGTCCGACTTGGTCATCACCAGGAGCGGCTCCAGGCCGCCGTCGAACGCGGCGACCAGACAGCGGTCGATCAGCCGGGGGCGGGGCTCGGGGTCCGCGAGGGCGGTGACGATGGCGAGCTGGTCGGCGTTGGCCACCACCACGCGCTCGTAGGGGTCGTCGTCGTCGGCGGTGCGGCGCAGCACCGAGCCGCGCTCCTCGATGCGGACGATCCGCGCGAGGGTGTCCTTCGTGCCGGACAGATCACCGACGATCGCGACCCGGTCGCCCACCACGGCGGCCTTGCGGCCCAGCTCGCGGGCCTTCATCGCCGTGATGGTCCGGCCGTCGACCAGACAGGTCAGCCGGCCCCGGTCCACGGTGAGGACCATGCCCTCGGCCGCGTCCTCGTGCTTGGGGCGGATATGGGTCCGCGGGCGGTTGCCCTTGCGGTTGGGACGGGACCGGATGTCGTCCTCGTCGGTGTGCTTGCCGTAGCGGCGCATGGTTCCAGTCCGCCCGTCAGTTCCCGAGCATCCCGGCCCACAGTTCGGGGAAGTCGGGCAGGGTCTTCGCGGTCGTCGCCACGTTCTCGATCGTCACGTCCTTCACCGCCAGACCGATGACCGCGCCGGCCGTGGCCATGCGGTGGTCCTCGTAGGTGTGGAAGACGCCGCCGTGCAACGGGCGGGGGCGGATGTGCAGACCGTCCGCCGTCTCCGTGACATCGCCGCCGAGCTCGTTGATCTCCTTGGTGAGCGCGGCCAGCCGGTCCGTCTCGTGCAGCCGCAGATGGGCCACGCCCCGCAGGGTCGAGGGGGAGTCGGCCAGCGCGGCGACCGCGGCGATGCCGGGGGTCAGCTCGCCGACGTCACCCAGGTCCACGTCGATACCGTGGATCGCGCCCGAGCCGGTGAACACCAGGCCGTACTCGGTGAGTTCGCAGGAACCGCCCATTTCGGTGAAGATCTCCCGCAGCCGGTCACCCGGCTGGGTGGTGCGCTCGGGCCAGTCCGGGATCAGCACCTTGCCGCCGGTGATCAGCGCGGCGGCCAGGAACGGCTGGGCGTTGGACAGGTCCGGCTCGATCGTCAGGTCCCGGCCGAGCAGTGCGCCCGGCGTCACCCGCCACACGTTCGGCTCGCCGCCCGACTCCGGGGTGTCCACCTGGGCGCCGACCGCGCGCAGCATGTCGACGGTCATGCGGATGTGGGGCATGGAGGGCAGGGTCGCGCCGGTGTGGCGGACCTCGACGCCCTGGTTGAAGCGGGGTGCGGACAGCAGCAGCGCGGAGACGAACTGCGAGGACGAGGACGCGTCGACCGACACCGGACCGCCGTCCAGCGCCCCGACACCGTGCACGGTCAGCGGCAGCGCGCCCCGGCCGTCGTCGTCGATCCGGGCGCCGAGCGTGCGCAGCGCGTCGATCACGCCGTGCAGCGGACGCTCGTACGAACGGGGGTCGCCGTCGAAGCGGACCGGGCCGTCGGCCAGCGCGGCCACCGGCGGCAGGAAGCGCATCACGGTCCCCGCGTTGCCCACGTCGACCGTCGCGCCGCCGCGCAGCCCGGTGGGCAGCACCCGCCAGGCCTCCCCGGAACCGTCCGGGCCGACCCCCTCCTCGATCTCCACACCCATGGCCCGCAGCGCCCCGGCCATCAGCAGCGTGTCGCGCGACCGCAGCGGCCTGCGCAGCCACCCCGGCTCCGAGGCGAGAGCGGCGAGCACGAGAGCACGGTTGGTGACCGACTTGGACCCGGGCACATGAACCGTCGCGTCGACGGGTCCGGTCGCGTGCGGGGCGGGCCAGAGGGCGGGGATTTCGGGCATGGGCCCACTCTATAAGGCGGCCCCTGCCCGAGCGCCCGCCGTACGGGCCCGCGTCCACGGGGTGGACGGGGTACGGCGGGCGCTCGGGCGGGGGCGGCCCTCACCGCTGCCCCAGCAGCCACCCCCCGCCCCCGATGAGGGAGCACAGCGACACCGCGTGGAAGAGGAACAGCCACAGCGCCGCCGGGACGTGGGTGAGCCGCGAGAGCTGGTCGGCGTCCGAGTCGCCCGCCTCGCCGTGGCGGCGCTTGGTCTGGAGCTCGAACGGGGGCCTGACACCGCCGAGGAGGAGGAACCAGACGACGGCGTAGGCGAAGGCCGCCTGGACCTGGGAGTCCGCCAGCCAGGAGACCAGCAGGAAGGTGCCGCCGGTCAGGACCACGGTGAGGACGCCGTAGGCGTTGCGGATCATCACCAGCATCGCCAGGAGCAGCGCCGTCGCCACCCACAGGAGCAGGGTGATACGGCCGTCCGCGAGCAGGGCGGCGCCGCCGAGGCCCAGCAGGGAGGGCGCGGTGTAACCGGCGGCGGCCGTGAGGATCATGCCCAGGCCGTGCGGCTTGCCCCGGCTGAGGGTGAGGCCGCTGGTGTCGGAGTGCAGCCGTATCCCGGTCAGCTGTCGGCCGGTGACCAGCGCGATCAGCCCGTGGCCGCCCTCGTGCGCGATGGTGACGGCATTGCGGGAGACCCGCCACAGCGGCTGCGGCACCACCGCGACGAGCGCGGCGGCCAGCGTGGCCACGACCACCCAGAGGTCCGGTCCTGGCTGGGTGCCGATGAGCCGGTCCCAGAGGCCGGCGGCGGTACTGCTGTCCATGGCTGCGGGTGGCTCCCTGTCGTCGCTGTCGTCGTACGTGCGGTGGTGCGTGCGGGGTGGTACGTGCGGTGCTATGTGAGACGCCGACGCGACAGCGATCGTTCCGGACGTCGAACACGCAGCTCACGACGGTACGGCCGGGAGCGGCCCGGGCGCCTCAGAACCCCGGGGTGGGGAGGAGGGGCGGCCACCACGGGGGAACGCCGCTCGGGCACCCGTACGTGGGGCCGCTCCAGAAGAGCGAGAGGGCGCACCAGGCGATGACGAGAAGCGTCACCGCGAGCGCGACGGCGTGGGGGAGCGGGCGGCTGCCGAGCAGCGCCCCCACTGCCACCCAGCCCGTGACCAGGACGGCCCACAGACCCGGGATGAAGAGGAAGAGCAGGAAGGTGCTGTTGGCCGCGTTGTTCACTCCCCCGTCGCAGGCACTCAATCCCCTGCCCAGCAGCATGGCCGTGAGCGCGGCGAGAGCCAGCCCGACCACGACGCCGAGACAGCCGTGCAGCCGTCGGTTCTCCATACGTCCCTTCCCTTGTCGTCGGCTCGGTAGCACACCTCGGCCGCGCGGTTCGTCACTGTATACATCCGCTCAGCGAGTGCTGACCGGCGAGAACGGGCCCGGCCCCGGACGTCCGGAGCCGGGCCCGTCCTCTGATTACTTCCTCTTCACCTGGTCCGATCCCTTCGCGTACATCTGACCGATCGTGTCGATCAGCGCGGTGTGGAACTGCTGCCTGGTCAGGTTGAGGCCGTGCTGATCGAAGAGGTCGATTCCGGCCTGCATCGTCATGTGGTCTCCGGCGTCGTCCTTCCCGACGAGGATGGGGTCGGAGATGGTGGCCCCTTGGATGAGCGTCTTGGAGTCGAAGCCGGCGGCCCGGCCGACGTAGCCGTAGTGGACGTTCGACCACATGTCGTAGAAGACCTTGTAGTCGGTGCCCGGAACGTCGATGAAGTAGCCCTTCTTGGACAGGTTGAACTTCTTGTCCAGCTTGGGCTTGTGGTCCCATTCGCAGATCTTGGGGCAGACCTTGGCGCCCCACATCGACAGGGCTGCGAGCATGTCCTTCCCTTGATCGCGTCCGGTCAGCCCGTCGTACCATGCCCCCGGTCGCAGCAGCCCTTGGATCGCCTTGACGTCGTCGGACCGTGCGTTGTGCGTCAGTTCGTCGTACATGTAGCTCTCCATCTCGGAGAACAGGTCCTCCCCCTTCTTCAGGTCGGGCTTGGGCTCGGGGCCCTTTTTGTAAGTGACCTTGTGAGAGATCTTTCCGCCGTCGTTCTTGACGGTGATGGTGAGGACCCCGCTGACGGGGATGAAGCCGCCGAGGTGCACGGGCACCGTGTAGGTCTGGGTGGAGTGGTAGACCCAGGAACCGTTCGCGCCGGGGGTCATGTAGGAACGGTAGGTTCCGCCCTTGCCGTCGCTGCACCCGTTCTCGCAGTCCGTGATCGGGCGCTCGCCGCTCGGGTCGGACTTGGTGACGGGGGTGTTGTTGGCGTAGGCGTAGCCGTTGAGGGACTCGTGGTCGTCGGGGGCGATGACGGGGTCCACGGAGAGGAAGCGTCCGGTGGCCGGGTCGTACTCGCGGGCGTCGACGTGGGTCAGGCCGGTGCCGGGGTCGGCGGTCTTGCCGAGGAAGCCCTTGTCGTCGGGCCAGGTGGACGGCGCCGCACCGCGGGCTTCACCGAAGGGCTTCGTGTAGCGACGGGTGACGGCCTGGGTGGTGGCGTCGACGGCCATCGAGGACGTTCCGTGGCGGTCGTCGACCATCCAGCTCAGGCCGGACTCGGTGCGCACCGCCGTGACGTCACCGGCCGCGTAGTGGCGCTGGGCGGTGAACTTCTTGGTGGCGTTGTCGTAGTGGAGTTCCTGACCGGCCAGGTAGAGGACGGTCGTGCCCTGGTCGCGGCGGATCAGGAGATCGCCGTTGGCGTCGTAGAGGTAGTCGGTGGTCTTGGCGCCTTCGGTGAGGCGGGTGAGCTCTCCTTCGATGTCCCAGGTGAGGCTCTGCGCGGTGCCCGTGGGGCCGTAGCGCCTGGTGGTGTTGCCGTGCTCGTCGTACGTGAGGTTCTTGGCGGTGCCGCCGTCGACGGTCAGTGAGGTCAGGGTGTGGGGCTGGCCGGTGCCGGACGTGTTGACGGCGGGGTAGCCGTAGACGGTCCTGGTGTCAGCGGCGGCCTTGTGCTCGGTCTGGGTGTCGCGCAGGCCCCCGGGCTTGTAGGTCCAGCTGGTCCAGTACGGAGCCGGGCCGCCGAGGGCGGATGCCGACCGGGCGGTGGCACAGTCGTTGGAGGACGGCGTCCAGGCGTCGGTCAGGCGGCGGTAGCCGTCGTAGGCGAAGCACTGGGTGTCCTTGCCGTTCGCCTTGTCGGTGACCGACTTGACGTTGCCGCTGACGTCGTAGACGTAGTCGACGTCGCTGGTGTACCCGGCGTTGGTCTGGTCGACCGTGTGGGTGTTGGCGAGACGGCGGGTGCCGTCCTCGTAGCGGTTGAGAACCTGGAACTGCTTGGCCCCGGTGGAGGTGCCGAGGCGGGTCTCCTCGATCTCGCCGTACGGGGAGTAGCCGATGTTCTGGACGTAGTTCGTCATACCGTCGGTGCCGGTGAGCATGCCGAGGTCGTTGTAGGTGTTGGCGACGGTCTCGGCGGGCAGGCCGGCCACCGCGGGCATGGAAGTGGACTGCACGGTGCCGTCGATGTTGTAGACCGTGGACTGGGTGAACGTCTGCGGTGCTCCGGCCACGACCAGGGGGTCGCTGGCGGCGATGACCGTCTTGGTTCCCTTGGTGCGGCCGAGGGCGTCGTAGCCCGTGACGGCCTGCGAGTAGATCTTGCCGGTGGTGCCGCCGACGTACCGGATCGCGGCGGTCTGCTGTCCCTTGGCGAGGGAGTCGTAGGTGAACTTGGTCAGCTGGTGCGCGTTGTCCTGCACACCGTCCCACGTGCCGGTCTTGCGGCCGAGCTCGTCGTAGTCGGTGATCAGGGTGCGCGAGACGCCGTTGAGGGTGGTGGTCACCGTCACCGGCTGGTCCGCGTCGTTGTACGTCGTGTCGGTACGGCCCTTGTCGGGGTCGATCGCGTACTCCTGCCGGCCGCGCAGGTCGTAGCCGTACGACCACACCGCCCCGTCCGGGCCCGTCAACGTGCTGATCTGGCCGCCGGGGGTGTACGTGAAGAGCGTGCGGGTGTAGTCGTCACCACTCGGGACGGGACCGGCGTACTCGCGGCGCTCGGTGACGCGGCCCCGGGTGTCGGTGAAGGTCAGCGTGCCGGTGCCGCCCGCGGCGGCCGTGACCGCGGTGCGGTCGCCCTGGTCATCGGCCCTGGTCCGCCACTTCTCCTGGTCGTAGACCCGGAAGATCGACGCGGTGGCGCGCCCGGCGGCGTCGAAGACCGTCTCGGTGGAGGCGGGGACGGAGCCGGGGAAGGTGTTGGCCAGCGTGCCCGAGGGCGCGTTGGCGTCGTGGACCTGCTCGTTCTTGAGGTAGGCGAGGCCACGGTCGTCGTAGAGCGTCTCGGAGATCACCCGGCCGCCGTTCGGCGCGGGGACCTGCTTCTGCCGGGACCGCAGTATGCCGTCGAAGATCTCGTACGAGCTGTTGTAGGTCTTGCCGTCGGTCTTGAGGGCGTCGGTGCGGACCCAGGTCTCCTTGTCGTTGTTGACGCTGTACGCGTAGACGATGCTGGCCGCGTCGTCGAGCGAGCGGGCGCGGTCCGGCTTCCAGACCGACCGCAGACGGCCGAGCGCGTCCAGGGCCCACTCGGTGACGTTGCCGTTGGCGTCGGTGGTCTTGGTGGCCGTGCCCCAGGCGGGGTCGACCTCGCTGGTGGTGGTGTACAGCTTGGGGTCGGTGGTCGTCTTCGACGTCAGCGGGCCGTACCCGGTGTCATCGGGCACGTAGGAGGTTCTGACCGTGCGGTTCAGGGCGTTCGTCGCGGTGAGCGCTCGGCCCAGCTTGTCGTAGGTGGAGGAGGAGACCTTCTGGTAGACGGGCGTCTTGTCGGTCTCGTAGCGCGCCACCCGGTAGGAGGCGGTGGGGTCGCCCTTGGTGGGCGCCACGCCGACGGCCTGCTGGTCGTAGGCCGTGGTGACGTCGGAGACCACGTCCCCGGGGACCGAGGGAGTGCTCGTGCAGCCGACGCTGTAGACCTCGACGTGGGAGGCGAGGGAGACCAGCCAGTCCGAGGTGTTGCGGGCGTAGCTCTTGCGCGTGCAGGTCTCGTCGCCGCTCTTGGCGGCGTCGCCGCTGTCCTCCAGGGTGAGCGGCATGCCGTACGTGGTGTCGTACGTGGTCTTCTGCCGGACGGTACGGGAGCCGCCGGGGGTGGTGGTGCGGGTGCTCACCTCGCCGGGCTGGACGATCCACGCCTCGGTGGTGCCCCAGTCGTAGGCATGCGTGCCGGTCCGGTGCGACCAGGGGGTGTTGATGGTGCCGCTGACTTCCGCGGCGTCGTTGTAGACGATGGTCTCGCGGACGAAACCGGCGTACTGGCGGGAGTCGTCGACGGCGGTGCCGGTGGAGTCGGTGACCTTCTCCACCCGGGCGGTTCCGTCGAGTTCCTTCTCGCCGTTCAGGCCCCGCATGTAGAGCGTGGACTTCTTGGAGCGCGGGCCCTCGGAGTTGCCGGAGGTCTCCACGACCTTGCCGTAGCCGCGCCACTGCGACCAGGTGCGGTTGGACGCCTTGGTCAGGCCCTCGTCGTCGGCGTAGGCCCAGCCCGCGCCGCCCTGGTAGTCGTAGTACCTCTCGCCCGTAGCGCCGTGGCCGTAGGGGTCGTCCTGGAAGACGGAGGTGACCACGTACTTGTGGAACCAGTCGGTGACCGGGGTCGCGCCGGACTGGGACCACTTGACCGGGAAGCAGCGGCGGGTGTTCTTGTCGATGTTCGCCGGCATGCTCGAGCCCCAGACGCAGTCGGGGTCGGAGTAGTTGGCGGTGAGGGTCGAGCCGGTCTCGGACTTGATGGTGCGCACTCGCCACTTGATGTAGCGCAGGGTGTCCGGGCCGCTGCCCTCGACGTGGTTGGACAGCTGGATGCCGCCGAAGGTGACCGGCGGCATGGCGGCGGCGGTGGTGTTGGCCTTGCCGGTGTTCTGGATGGACTTCAGCCACAGGCTCGGCGAGGAGGCGTCACCGGTGTCGGGGAAGTTCTGGTCCAAGTGCCAGGTGTCCACGTCCCGTTGCGTGGTGCCGCTGCCGGTCCAGACGGAGGTGGTGATGTCCGTGAGGCGCTTGCGGGTGAAGAAGGCCGGGCCGATCTGGGTGGTGCACTTGGTGCCCGAGGCGCAGATCATGTCGAAGGGCACATCGGGCCAGTTGGCCTTGGTGTCCTTGGTGAGGCTGTCACAGCCGCCGGAGGTGACGCAGCGTTCCGCGTAGGTGAAGCGGACCTGCTGGGAGGCCGGCTTGGTGTAGAGCAGGTCGGAGCGCAGGCCGTAGTCGATGCGGGTGAGGTAGCCGCCGCGGGTGTAGGCGGTGCCGTTGACCGTGGTGTCGGCGGCCTTGGAGTAGTAGTTGGTCTCCTTGCCGTACCAGTACGTGGAGGCGTTGCCGTGGGTGTCCACGACGTAGTCCAGGTTCCAGCGCCACGCCTGGTTGCAGGAGGAGTCGGCGAAACCGGTCGACTTGTAGCAGGGCTCGCCGGAGTCGTCGCCGAACACCGGTACGGTCCACACCGAGTTGGTGACCGGGTCGTCGTCGGCGGTGTCCGTGGTGCCCTTGTCGCTCCAGCCGGGCAGGCGGTGCTTGCCGAAGAAGTACTGGACGCCGTCGGGGCCGGTGACCTTCCAGTACTCCGTGTTGTCGTCACCGTTGCCGGTCGCGCCGGTGAGGTGCTCGACGCGCGTGCCGTCCTCGTTCTTCAGCTTCCACGAGCCGCCCGACGCCTGGGAGAGCGCGGCGGTGTCACAGGCCGCCTTGTCGGCACAGGGGTTGACGAGCTCCACGGCCTTGCCGTTGAGGACGAGGGTGGCGTTGCCGTACTTCCAGCACAGGTCGCCCTTGCCGTTCTGGCCGTCGTCCTTGCAGGAGCCGTAGCTGCGCTCGACGTAGGACTCGGTCATCGAGAAGCCCTCGCCGATGACCGAGGTCTGGTTGTTCTCCCCGGCCGTACGGCCGTCCACCGAGGCGGAGTCGTAGGAGATCGCCAGGTTCGGGGCCGGTCCCGCGGTCGCCGGGGGAACCCGCAGCGGATAGCTCCAGGTGAAGTCGCCCGTGTTGCCGCCGGCCTCCCAGGTCGCGGTCGGGGACAGCGGGGTGGCGCTGTAGTCGCCGCCACCGCCACTCCCCGAACCGTCCGTCGCCGCTGCCAGCAGCATCGGCGTGCGTGTGGAGACGGTGCCCGTGAGGGCCTGGGACGCGGTGTCGTTGTCGGCGCCCGGCACCGGGGTCTGGGTGCGGCAGGACTTCTTCTCCGGCGTGGTCAGCGCACACGCCGGAAGCGTCACGAGGTGCAGCCGGGCCCCGAAGTTGCCGCCGTAGACATCCTTGAAGGAGGCGTAGCTCAGCGAGACATGGAGCTTGTCGGAGGCGGAAGTGCCCTTGGGCGACGTGGCCTTGGACGGTGTGACGGACAGCAGTACGCCGCTGACGCCCGCCTTCTGGGCGGCCGACCGGGACTGGACACCGAGCGCCACCCGCTCGGCAGGGCCCGCGGCGATCTTGCGTTGCGCGGACTTGGCCGTGGACGCCGGGGCCAGCTTCACGCCCAGCCCGCCGACGGTGACGGACGCGTTGCCGGCCGCAGGGACGTCGACGGTGGCCTTGCCGGCTGTCGGCCAGGCGGCCCGCTTCAGTCGCTCACGCGTCCGCGGGACAGCCGGGGCGGCCTTGTCCGCGGGCGCCTTGGACGTGCCCGGCCTGAGCACGCCCACCTTGTCGATCTTCGCGTCGGGCCGGTGTTCCAGCTTGCGGGCCGTCGCCGCCTGGGCCTGCGCGGTGAAGTCGAAGCCCGAGGGCACGACCACTTGTGGCAGCAGGGAGAGGGAGAGAACGAGTCCGCCACGACCGAGCCAGCGGCGTACGACCGCCCCTGGCACGCGTCTGCGGAAGGGTGATGAAGACACGGTGATATCCCGGTTGTCGGAGAAGGAGAAAAACGGGGACGAGGGACGAGGGAAGAAGACGAGAGGGAGAAAGAGACAGGGGCGGGGCGGGACGGGGAACCAGCCCGTCCCGCCCCGCCCCTCGCCGCTACCGCTGCTCGGCGTTGCGCCGGTTGGCGATCATGTCGGTGGACGTGGCACCGGCCCAGACGCGGACGTTGTCGATGGACCCGGGGAAGTAGCGCGCGGCGGCGCCGTTGATCTTCGCCCGGCCGATCTCGAACGCCCCGCCGCCCTGCCAGGGGGCCGGGTACGACACACCCTCGTCGTCGCCCATCAGCGCGCTGTCGACGTACAGCTTGAGCGCGCCGAGCTTGGAGGTGTCGACGTCGTCGGCCGCCGCCTGGGCGTCGTGGACGACCGTCAGCATGACCGGCACGCCCAGCTGGGCCGTGGTGAACGCGGTGGACGCGTTCGTGGTCCAGACCGCGCCGGTGCCGTCCTTGTCGGGGCGGCCGAAGGTCCAGCGGCCCTGGGTGCTGCCGGCCGGC
This sequence comes from Streptomyces sp. SID4985, assembly GCF_009863025.1. Taxonomy (GTDB): domain Bacteria; phylum Actinomycetota; class Actinomycetes; order Streptomycetales; family Streptomycetaceae; genus Streptomyces. The sequence goes on from NZ_WWIR01000443.1 coordinate 14,289, forward strand.
TGCTCGTACCAGACACCCCAGGAGGACTGGCTGGTGCCCGACTGGCCGAACACCTGCACCGCGTACGACTTGGTGGTGTCGGTGAACTTGGCCGGGTTCAGCGTGACCCAGGCGGTCGCGGTGAACGAGCCGGTGTCGTCGACGAACGGTCCGGTGGCGGTGGCGTACGCGCTGGTGCCGTTCAGGGTCATCGTCTGCGTGGTCGTGACCTCTTCGCCGATGTCCGGGTCACCGGTGCTGACCTGGGTGAGCGTCGCCCCGTTCAGGGTGAGGTTCCGGCCGAAGCCGCTGGTGTCCTTGACCGTGGTGCCGGTGGCGTTCGCCATGTCGGTGGCGTCCCACTTGGCGACGAGCGCCGGGACCGGGTCGCCGGCGGTGCCGTCGCTCAGGTCCTCGTCCTCCAGCCAGGCGTCATGGGTGACCTCGGTGTCCGCGAGGGCGCGGGACCAGACCTTCACCTCGTCGATGGTTCCGGCGAAGTTCTCCCTGCCGCCGCCGTCGTACCACAGCCGCCCGATCTGGAGGCTTCCGGAAGCCTTCCACGGGGTGGTGAACGCCACCGGGGCGCCCTGCGGGACACCGTTGACGTAGAGCTGGATCGTCTGGTTCGCCGCGTCGTAGACGCCTGCCAGATGGGTCCAGGTGTTCAGGACCGGCGGCTTGGTACCGAACGAACGGGTGATCACGGGATCGACGGTGTCCGTCTGATGGCGATTGAACAGCCAGGCATTGGAGTAACTCGAGTAGTACAGCTGGAACCCGGAGGCGTTCGTTCCGGCCTGGGACAGGACGGTGTAATTGACGTCCTTCCTCGTCAGCCGTGCCCAGGCCGAGACGGTGAAGGACTTGGTGGTGTCCAGGACCGCGCCGGAGGTGGACAGGTAGGCCGTGGTGCCGTTGAACTTCGCCGCGCCGGGGCCGCTGCGGGCCAGGGTGTCCCAGGTGGCCCCCGTGCTGGTCAGCGGGTGCTGGGTCGCGGTGGTGGCGTCGGTGAGGGCGTTGTCCAGGTGCCAGATGCCCGAGGGCAGTTCGGCACCCTTGACCAGGAAGCTGTAGTAGCCGGTGAGCGAGCTGTGGCCGGCCGCGTCGTAGCCCCAGACCTGGACGGTGTTCTCACCGGCCTGGTTCGGAGTGATCGACAGGGTGGTGGCCGCGCCCGTCGCCACGGTGATCGGCGCGGAGACCGAGCCGCTGTTCAGCTTCCACTTGTAGCTGACGACGTCGGACTGGATGCCCGGCGTGGTGGTGTTGGTGTCGCCCGGGGTGAAGGTGAACCTGCCGGGGGTGCCCACGCCGCCCGCGGCCGGGTCGGTCTCGGCCGGCTTGTAGACGCCGTCCGCGCTGCTCACGACCGGTGGCGGCGGCGAGTCGGTGTCGATCCGGAAGTAGCACCAGGACGACCACGCCGAGTCCAGGACGCCGGTCGCGCCCCGGTCCGTCTTGTAGTAGGCCTGCGTCTTGACCCGCATCCGGTAGTTCGTCTGCGCCGGCAGCGCGCTGCTGGAGGCGTCACGGACGGCGTTGTCGGCGACCCAGGCGCCGTCCGGCGAGGCCGCGTACCAGCTACGGCTGGAGCCGTCCGCCTTCCACACCTCGAACAGGGCGCGCAGCTGCGCGTTGGAACCGTCCACCGACTGCACCGTGGCCAGCATCTTCGGCGTGGTGTCGCTGGTGGCGAAGGGCAGCGTGGAGGCGTTGCAGGACCGCCCGGTGGTGCCCTGCTGCACGCCGTACGACGTCGGCTTGTCCGGGTAGGAGATGTAGGTCACCGACAGCTTCGCGTCGTCGCGGAAGCGGGCCCAGGCGGCGGCGTCGGACTCGTCGTGCGCCGTCAGCGAGAAGGTGATCTGCGCTTCCTTGTTCGTGGCGTAGGAGGCGAGGGTCGTCGTCAGGTTCTCGTTGGTCTCCTCGTCCACGTTGTCGCTGAAGCGCACCCAGTTCGCGGGCTGGGACGGGCTGCACAGGGATCCCCGCCCGTAGGCCACGTACCGGTCGCCCATCAGGTCCACGCCGGTGGGACGGGACGACCAGGTGGTGCTGGAGGAGATGCCCTTGTCCACACGGCTCAGGTCGTACCAGTGCGGATCACACGTGAACGTCCACACCTGGTACACCTCCATCGTGGCGTCGAGGACCTTCTTGCCGTGGATCGACGACAACGGGTACTCGAAATACATGCGCTGGGTGTACGGGGAGTTGGAGCAGAGGTAGCCCGCGTAGTTGGAGCAGCGGCCGACGCCCTTGTCCCCGTCGAACTCCCAGTACTTGGTGCCGTTGGAGGCCAGCGCCGTCCAGTCGCCGAGGGTGATGCCCTTGGTCGGCGGGTCGATGTACAGCGGGAAGACGGTGTCCTCGCCGTGCAGGAGCGCGGGATCAGGCGTGATCTCAAGTGCCGTACCGGTGATGCTCAGCGGCAGTTCGGCCGTCGCGTCACCGCTGCCGGGCCCCTCCGAGGGCGCCGGTTCACCCCCGGCGGCGGGGAGCGGCGTGGTGTCCGTCGCCTCCGGCTCGCCCTCGGCCGTCGTCCCGGTGGCGGCGGCGGTGCGGACGAGTTGAGTGCCGAGGCCCGCCGTGGTGGTGGCCGCGGTGTCACCGGCGGAGTCCCACATGCGCCCCGCCGGGCTCTCGAAGACCGGGGTGCCGTCGCCGTCACGGGCGACGAAGCCGCCGTCGGCCGTCCGGGCGACGTCCAGGCCGCCGCCGGAGACGGTCATCCTGATCGTCGCGAGCGCCGGATTCCTGGCCGCCTCCGCGTTCTTGACCACGAGCACCGAGGTGTAGCCGGAACTCTGCGCGGTCAGCTTCAGGTCCACGTCCGGGAGAACCCCGGCGTAGGTGGCGGTGCTGCCGTCGAGCCGGGGCTCGGGAAGCGCGCTGGGCCAGCCGAGCCGCAGCTTGTGTCCTTCGTCCCCCAGCGTGACCAGCGCGTCCCCGCTGCCGCCGCCCGAGAAGGCGAGGTCCACCGTGGCGTTCCGGGCCCGCACGGAGCCGTCGGCGTCCCGCACGAGGGTGGTGTCGATGGCGGCCCAGCTGCCGTCGTCCTCCCGGGCGCGGACCGGAGCCGCGTTCATCTCCTGGGTGAAGGTGCCGTCCGGGTTGGCGAACACCTGGGACGACTCCGTGGTCCGCACGTCCACGGCCACCCGCTCGCCGGTCTTCGCCGCGAGTGCGCTCGCCCGCGACTCGGCGGTGCTGTCCGCCGCTGCCGAGGAGGCGCCGTCATCGGCGAGTGCGGGAGTGGCCCCCATTCCGAGCGCCGGGACTGTACCCGCCAGGAGCATGACAATCAAGGCTCCGCATTGCATGGCCCGACGCCGGCCGTGCCGCCATTCGCGCGTCAATTTCCCCCACCGATCTCTTAAGATTTTCTCACCAAAGTGTGGGGATTATGCGTTGATCTTGAGTGCGGGTCAATGGTCCTGTTCACTGCGTTGACCTCGCCCTGTCGTGGCGGGAACGCTCTGGACGCGGTTTGTTGAGAGCCGCCAAGAGGGCGGCAAGAGGGCGGAGGGACAGTCGCAGATGTGCGGACGGTACGCGTCGAGTCGTAGGCCCGAGGATCTCGCCGGGATCTTCGAGATACAGAAGTGGGACGCCGAGGAAACCCTCGCGCCGGACTACAACGTGGCCCCGACCAAGGAGGTCTACGCCGTCCTGGACCGTCCCCTCAAGGACGCGGACGACCGGCGTCCGGTCCGGCAGCTGCGCAGGCTGAAGTGGGGGCTGGTGCCGTCCTGGGCGAAGACCCCGGAGGGGGCCGCTCGGATGATCAACGCCCGCGCGGAGACCGTGCACGAGAAGCCCGCCTACCGCCGTGCCTTCGCCGCCCGGCGCTGCATCCTGCCCGCCGACGGCTACTACGAGTGGGTCACCGGCGACAAGGAGCGCGAGCTGGAGGTCGAGGGGAAGAAGAAGCGGCCCCGCAAGCAGCCGTACTTCGTGCTGCCCGCCGACGGTTCGGTGTTCGCCATGGCCGGGCTGTACGAGTTCTGGCGTGACGCCACCCTGCCCGCCGACGACCCCCGCGCCTGGTGGGCGACCTGCTCGGTGATCACCACGGAGGCCGAGCAGAGCCCCCTCGCGGTCGCCCCTGCCGAGGGGCCGCACGCGCTCGCCGACATCCATCCCCGGATGCCGCTGATGCTCACCCCGGACCGCTGGGACGCCTGGCTCGACCCCGCCCGCACCGACCCCGACGAACTGCGCGGCCTGCTCGCTCCGCCCCCCGAGGGCCTGATGCGCGCCTACCCGGTCCCCACCGCCGTCAGCAACGTCCGCAACAACGGCCCGGAACTGCTGAAGGAGCTGGAGGGGCCCGAGGAGGGCACACTCTTCTGATGTGATCGAGATCGTCGAGACCGACATCGGAACAGCCCGCCTCACCTGGCACCGCGCGGAGGACGCGCGGTTCGTCCTGGCCCTGAGTCACGGCGCGGGCGGAGGCATCGAGGCCCGGGACATCCAGGCGCTGGCCCGGGTGCTCCCGCAGCACGGGGTGACCGTGGTCCTGGTCGAGCAGCCCTGGCGGGTCGCGGGCAGGAAGGTCGCCCCCGCCCCGAAGACCCTGGACGCGGGCTGGCGCGGCATCTGGCCCGCGCTGACCGGGATGGGGCTGCCGGTGATCGCCGGTGGGCGCAGCGCCGGGGCCCGCGTCGCCTGCCGCACCGCCACGGAGCTGGGCGCCCGCGCCGTCCTCGCCCTGAGCTTCCCGCTGCATCCTCCGGGCAAGCCCGAGAAGTCCCGTGTGGACGAACTGCTCGGCGCCGGGGTGCCCACCCTCGTCGTCCAGGGCGGCAACGACCCCTTCGGCCGACCCGAGGAGTTCCCCGGGTCCTTCGAGTCCTCCGGGGCTCCCGATTCCCCCGGGTCCTCCCAGGGTGGATTCGAGCTGGTCCAGGTCCCGGGCGCCGATCACGGTCTCGCCGTGCCGAAGCGCTCCCCGCTCACCCAGGAAGAGGCCCTGAAGGTCGTCACAGACGGTGTCGTGCGGTGGGTCGTGTCACTCGGGTGACGCCCGGGAATGCCCGGCGGCACACCGCTGTTGTGGCGGACAGAAGCGCTGGAGCGCCGGGACCGAGACCGTCGCAGGAGAGGAAACCGCATGGGTTCGACCGCATGTCCCAGCCGTAGCAGCAGCCGTGCTGACCTGGACTGGACGGTGCTGCACGCGGCAAAGGCCGCTCCCGTTCGAGCGGCGGCGGGCACGGGTCGTGTTCTATCCTCCGAATCGAGTGGGACCGGCTTCGGTCCTGCCCGGGAACTTGAGGAGGTGGGTCCGGTCACTGGGACCGACGCGGGTGCCGACAACGGCCAGGCGGAGCTGCCCGAGGGCCAGGGCGTGAGCGCGGGGGCGGGCGAGACGCGCCCCGAGACCGGCACGGAGCGCAACGCGCGCTTCGAGCGGGACGCGCTCGAATACCTCGACCAGATGTACTCGGCCGCGCTGCGCATGACGCGCAACCCGGCCGACGCCGAGGACCTGGTGCAGGAGACGTACGCCAAGGCGTACGCGTCCTTCCACCAGTTCCGCGAGGGCACGAACCTCAAGGCGTGGCTCTACCGGATTCTCACCAACACCTTCATCAACTCGTACCGCAAGAAGCAGCGCGAACCCCAGCGCAGCGCGGCCGAGGAGATCGAGGACTGGCAGCTCGCGCGCGCCGAGTCGCACATGTCGACGGGGCTGCGCTCGGCCGAGTCGCAGGCGCTCGACCATCTGCCGGACTCGGACGTGAAGGCAGCGCTTCAGGCGATCCCCGAGGAGTTCCGCATCGCCGTCTATCTCGCGGACGTAGAAGGCTTTGCGTACAAGGAGATCGCGGACATCATGGGGACACCCATCGGTACGGTGATGTCCCGGCTGCACCGGGGCCGCCGTCAACTGCGCGGCATGTTGGAGGACTACGCCCGTGACCGCGGGCTGGTCGCGGCCGGCGCCGGGGAGTCGAACGAAGCGAAAGGCTCGGGCTCATGAGCTGCGGAGAGCCGCACGAGACGGACTGCGGTGAGGTCCTCGACCATCTGTACGAGTTCCTCGACAGTGAGATGCCGGACGTCGACCGCGACAAGTTCCGGCACCACTTCGAGGAATGCTCGCCCTGCCTCGAGAAGTACGGCCTGGAGCAGGCCGTGAAGAAGCTCGTCAAGCGGTGCTGCGGACACGACGACGTCCCCGCCGATCTGCGCGCCAAGGTCATGGGGCGGATCGAGCTGATCCGCTCCGGCCAGGCCGTCCCGGAGCACGACGTGACCGCCGTGGCCCGCGAGAGCTGACCCTCGCGCGAACGTGAAGCTGATGCCCGCGAGGGCGTGAGACGCGCCGGATTTCACCCTGCTTTCACCCGAACGTGCTAATCCTCGGCTCGTAAGCCCCAGGCCCCCGGCCACCGTCCTAGGCTCCCCAGCCAGGACAGGCATGGTCGGGGAGGGCGCATGGAGGCGGTTCCGGCGAGAGCGCGGGCCTGTGTGGTCTGCGCCGCCCTTCTCGCCCTGCTCTGCGTCCTGCCGCTGACCGACAGCCCGCTGACCGACGCCCCGCTCACCGGCGGCTCGTTCACCGCGACGTTCACGTCCTGGCGGGCGCCTCTCCTGCTCGCGGCCCTCTACGCGCTCTGCGACCAGATCGTGCGCCGCCGCTTCGGCGGCACCTTCTACCCCGTGCTGCTCGCCGCGGCCTTCCTGCTCACCCCGGCCGCCGCCGCGCTCGTCCCGCTGCCCGCCGCCCTGCTCTCCCCGGCCGAGCACCCGTCCGCCCCGGCGCGGCGCGCCTGGCGGGCCGCGCGCTCCTCGCTCGCCGTATGGGCCGCCGCGACGACACACCGCGCGCTCGGCGGTGCCGACGCCGTCGCCCACCCCGCCTTCCCGCAGGTCCTGCTGCCCGCCGGGGCCGCCGTCCTCGCCTTCTGCCTGGTACTCACCGTCCTCGACGGCGCGATGCTCGCCGCGGTCACGGCGGCACCCGCCTGGGGCCGGGGCGCCCTGCGCCGCACCTGGCGGGGACCGTTCACCCACTCCCTCGCCCCGGTCGCCGTGCACGGTCTTGCCGGACTGATGACGGCCGTCCTCTGGAAGAGCCCCTACGGCCCCGTCGCCGCGCTTCTCGTCCTGCTGCCGATGGGCGTCTCCTGCTGGGTGTTCGCCCAGTACCACCGCGAGCGCACCGCCCACCAGGCCACCATCCGCGCCCTCGTGCAGGCCGTCGACATCAAGGACGGCTACACCCGCGGCCACAGCGAGCGCGTCGGCCAGGCCTCCGTGATGATCGCCCGCGAGCTGGGCATGGACGACGACCGCGTGGAGGTCCTCCGCTTCGCCGGCATCCTGCACGACGTCGGCAAGCTCGGCGTCCCCACCCGGCTGCTGCGCAAGGACGGCCCGCTCACCCCCGAGGAGCGCCGGATCATCGAACTGCATCCCGAGTACGGCCACGAGATGGTGCGCGGCATCTCCTTCCTCGGCGAGGCCCGCGCCGCGATCCTGCACCACCACGAACGGCTCGACGGCACCGGCTACCCCTACGGCCTCGCGGGCGTCCAGATCCCCGAGTGCGCCCGGGTCGTCGCCGTCGCCGACGCCTTCGACGCGATGACCTCCACCCGCTCCTACCGCCGGGCGCGCCCCGTCGCCGTCGCCGTCGCGGAGCTGGAGCGGTGCGCGGGGGCCCAGTTCGACCCCCGCATGGTGAGCGCGCTCGCCGCCGCCCTGAACCGCCACGGCTGGAGCCCCGCCGTCACCTCCGACGAACCGGCCCGCGCCTCCGGCGACCCCGCCGTCACCTCCGACGACCTCGCCCGCACCCCCGACGAACCGGCCCGCCCGCAGCCGCCGAGCCAGCGCACGCACTACCGCACGGGGGCGCACCGATGACGGCGGATCCCGCGATGACGGCGGATCCCGCGATGACGGCGGATCCCGCGAAGACGGCGAACCCTGCGAAGACGGCGGACCCCACGAAGGCCGCACCCGCCCGCCGGGCCCGCCGATGACCGCCCTGCGGCTCATCCACGGCGCCGCCGCGCTCACCGCCGCCGTCGCGCTCGCCACCACCCTGTGGACCGGCGTCGAGGGGCGGGGCACCGCGCTCGCCTTCGGCGTCCTCATAGCCGTCGGCGAACTCACCCGCTGGAGCGGCCCCGAGGCCCGGCAGACCGCGCCGCTCGGCACCGCCGGAGCACTGGCCTACGCCCTCCTCGGCGCCGACGCCGGACACCCCGCGCGGCACGGCGCCGCCCAGATCGTCACCGTCGTCCTCGCCGCCACCCTGCTCGGCGGCGTCCCGCACATCTGGCGCGGCCGCACCCCCACCCTCGACCACCTCGCCCGCCGGGTCCTGACCGTCGGCTTCGCCGCCGTCTGCTTCCAGCCCCTCTACGCCCGGGGCACGTTCGCCCACTGGGACGGCCCGGCCTACGCCCTGCTGCTCGTCGCCCTCATCGCGCTGACCGCGCTGTGCGACACCGTGCTGGCCGCCGCCCTGGCCCACTCCCGCGCCCACTGGCCCTTCGGCCCGCTGCTGCGCGAGGAGTTGCGCGGACTGCTCGGCATCGGCTCGGCCGTGTGTGCCACCGGCGCGGTGATGGCGCTCGCGGTGGCCGTCGTCGGACTGTGGGCGCTGCCGGTGTTCTGTCTGCCGCTGCTGCTCACCCAGCTCTCCGTGCGCCGGTACGCGGCCGTGCGCGCCACCTACCGGCAGACCATCGCCTCCCTCGCCCGCGCCACCGAGATCGCCGGGTACACCCCCGCCGGGCACGCCCGCCGCGTCGCCGCGCTCAGCCTCGCCGTCGGCCGCGACCTGGGGCTGACCGGCCCGGAGCTGACCGTCCTGGAGTACGCGGCGCTGATGCACGACATCGGCCAGCTCAGCCTGGTCGACCCCGTGCGGGCGGGGGCCACGGCCGTGCTGCCGCGCCGGGAGCAGCGGCGCATCGCCCTGCTCGGCGGCGCCGTCGTACGGCAGACCGGGGTGGCCCCGGCCGTCGCCGTGGTCGTCGAGCGGCAGGCCGACCCCTACCGCGAGCAGCCGCTCGCCGCCCGGATCGTGCGGGCGGTGAACGCCTACGAGGAGAAGGCGCGCGACGCCGGGCCCGAGGGTCCGCTGCGCGCGCTGGAGGAACTTCGCCTCGCCACCGGCGGGGACTACGCTCCGGAGGTGGTGGAGGCGCTCGCGCGCGTCCTGTCCCGCGACTGTCTGCTTCTGCCGGTCGCCGGGTAACCGATGGGTAATGAGCGGCCGTCCCTTCGCACGTGGTTGGATGCGAGGGAGAGGGTGTCCGGGGGCACAAGCCAGCCCACTGTGCGGAAATGGAACTGGCAGGCGGGAATCGTGAGGATCTTCGGCAAGGGACGGAACCGGCCCTCCGCCTCCTGGCGGCAGGCCACCGACCGGGCGTTCACACTGATCGGTGACGGACGGTACGAGGACGCGGGCGAACTGCTGACCCGCGCCGCCGACCTCGAACCCTGGCTGGCCGAGTCCTGGTTCAACCTCGCCCTGCTGCACAAGTTCCGGCACGACTGGGAGCAGGCCCGCGCCGCCGGACTGCGTGCCGTGGCCCTCCTCGACCGCGAGACCGGCGCCCCCGACTGGTGGAACGTCGGCATCGCCGCCACCGCCCTCCAGGACTGGCCGCTGGCCCGCCGCGCCTGGCAGGCGTACGGCCTCAAGGTCCCCGGCGGTTCCGCCGTGCCCGGCGAACCGCTCGGCATGGAGCTGGGCAGCGCGGCCGTACGGCTCTCTCCCGAGGGCGAGGCCGAGGTGGTGTGGGGCCGCAGGCTCGACCCCGCCCGGATCGAGGTGCTGTCCATCCCGCTGCCCTCTTCGGGGCGCCGCTGGGGCGAGGTCGTCCTGCACGACGGCGTCCCGCACGGCGAGCGGACCACGTCCACCGGGCACTCCTACCCGGTCTTCGACGAGATCGAGCTGTGGGCGCCCTCGCCCGTGCCGACCTGGGTGGTCCTCCTGGAGGCGGCGACCGAGGCGGACCGGGACGCGCTGGAGCGGCTGGCGGCGGACGCGGGGTTCGCGGCGGAGGACTGGTCGTCCTCCGTGCGGTTGCTGTGCCGCATGTGCTCGGAGTCGCGGATGCCGTCGGACGAGGGCGAGGGGGAGCATCTCGATCCGCACGATCACAGTGAGCCGGGGCATCCTGGGCCGCTGGGGCACCGTACCGATGGGCGGCTTTGGGTGCCGGAGCGGGAGTGTGGCGTGGCCGCACCAGCCTCACTCGTGCGGGGGCTGTTGGACGGGTGGGTTGCGGACAGTCCGGATTCGCGGGACTGGCGGGATCTCGAAGAGGTGTGTTGATCGCCGCGGCCGGGTGCGGGTTCGTTGTGGTTGATCGCGCAGTTCCCCGCGCCCCTACAGGGCGCGATCCACGTACTCTGTATCAGCAACTTCACCCCGTGTTTTTTGAGGAAGGCGTACGTCGGTCATGGCTCAGCAGGACACCGATCAGCAGCACGCGGGCGTGCTTCCCGTCGACGACGAGGGTTATGTCGTCGACACGGAGGACTGCGAGGGGCGCGAGCTGGCCTGGCGCGAGCGCGGGACCTCGCGGCCGATCACGGTCGTCGGCAACCCGGTGCTGCACAAGGAGTGCGCCGACGTCACCGAGTTCGGCCCCGAGCTGGAGCAGCTGGTCGCGGACATGTTCGCCAGCCAGCACACCGCCGAGGGCGTGGGCCTGGCCGCCAACCAGATCGGCGTGGACCTGAAGGTCTTCGTCTACGACTGCCCGGACGACGAGGGCGTGCGCCACACCGGCGTGGTCTGCAACCCCAAGCTGGTCGAGCTGCCCGCCACCGCGCGCCGACTGGACGACAGCAACGAGGGCTGCCTCTCCGTGCCGACGGCGTACGCGCCGCTCGCGCGCCCGGACTACGCCGAGGTGACCGGGCAGGACGAGAAGGGCAACCCGATCAAGGTGCGCGGCACCGGGTACTTCGCCCGCTGCCTCCAGCACGAGACGGACCACCTGTACGGCTACCTGTACATCGACCGCCTGTCCAAGCGTGACCGCAAGGACGCGCTGCGGCAGATGGCCGAGAACGAGCCACGCTACCCCGTGGTCGCCAACGACTGATCGGGGCGCCGGAGCACCCGGCGACCGTACGAGACCAGCCACGACGCCCGGTCGGGAGTGATCCCGGCCGGGCGTCGTTCGTTTGTTCGCCGTAAGAATCCCGGCGACTTGGGGTGGTGAATGAAGCAAATCCGTTCCCCAGACGGTCAGTTGTGGTGCTGAATGGGGAGGGTGGGGATACGCGACGGCGCACACCCGGCACAGCAGGGAGGGGTATGCGCCCTGGCGGCTGAGAGGGGACTGCTCGTGCACGCTTTCTCACGCGACACCACATCACCGACCACCATCGCCGTACCACCGTCTCTCGCTCTTCCGTTGGTCGAGGACGCCTTTCCCCGGCAGCTCCATCCGTATTGGCCAAGGCTTCAGGAGAACACCCGGCGCTGGCTCCTGGAAAAACGGCTCATGCCCGCCGACAAGGTGCGCGAGTACGCCGACGGCCTGTGCTACACGGACCTCATGGCGGGGTACTACCTCGGCGCCCCCGACGAGGTGCTCCAGGCGATCGCGGACTACAGCGCCTGGTTCTTCGTCTGGGACGACCGGCACGACCGCGACATCGTCCACGGTCGCCCCGGCGACTGGCGGCGGCTGCGCCACCGGCTGCACACCGCGCTCGACACCCCGGCGTCCCATCTGCAGCACAGCGACGCACTGGTCGCCGGGTTCGCGGACAGTGTGCTGCGGCTCTACTCGTTCCTGCCGCCCACCTGGAACCAGCGGTTCGCCCGGCACTTCCACGAGGTGATCGAGGCGTACGACCGCGAGTTCCACAACCGCACCGAGGGCCGGGTGCCCGGCGTCGAGGAGTATCTCGCGCTGCGGCGGCTCACCTTCGCCCACTGGATATGGACGGATCTGCTGGAGCCGAGCGCCGGCTGCGAACTCCCGGATTCCGTGCGGAAGAACCCGGCCTATCGCCGGGCGGCGCTGCTGAGCCAGGAATTCGCCGCCTGGTACAACGACCTCTGCTCGCTGCCGAAGGAAATAGCGGGGGACGAGGTCCACAATCTCGGAATCAGTCTCGTCACGCACGAGGGACTGAAACTCGAAGAGGCCGTCGACGAACTCAGGCGGCGCGTCGAGGAATGCGTCCGGGAATTCCTGGAAGTGGAGCGCGACGCCCTGGGGTTCGCCGACTCGCTCGACGACGGAACCGTGCACGGCAAGGAATTGAGCGACGTCGTGCGCATGTGCGTCGGCAATATGCGCAACTGGTTCAGCACCGTCTACTGGTTCCACCACGAGTCCGGCCGCTACATGGTCGACAGCTGGGACGACCGGTCCACGCCCCCTTACGTCAACAACGAAGCGGCAGGTGAGAAATGACCGTCGAGTCCGTCAACCCCGAGACGCGAGAGGCCGCGGAACTCCGCGAGCCGCCCCTCGCCGGAGGTGCCGTCCCGGTGCTCGGGCACGGCTTGAAACTGGCCCGCGACCCGCTCGCGTTCATGGCGCAACTGCGCGACCACGGCGAGGTCGTGCGCCTCAAACTCGGCCCCAAGACGGTGTACGCCGTCACCGCTCCGGCGCTCACCGGCGCACTCGCGCTCAGCCCCGACTACAAGATCGACGGACCGGTCTGGGAGTCCCTGGAGGGACTGCTCGGCAAACAGGGCGTGGCCACCGCCAACGGCCCGCTGCACCGCCGCCAGCGGCGCACCATCCAGCCCGCCTTCCGCATGGCCGCGATACCCGCCTACGGCCCGATCATGGAGGAGGAGGCCCACGCGCTGACCGAACGCTGGCGGCCCGGCGAACCCGTCGACGCCACCTCCGAGTCCTTCCGCGTCGCCGTGCGCATCGCGGCCCGCTGCCTGCTGCGCGGGCAGTACATGGACGAGCGCGCGGAACGGCTCAGCATCGACCTCGCCACCGTCTTCCGGGGCATGTACCGCCGCATGGTGCTGCCTCTCGGGCCGCTCCACCGGCTGCCGTTCCCGGCCAACCGGGAATTCAACCGGGCCCTGGCCGATCTGCATCTCCTGGTGGACGAGATCGTCACGGAGCGGCGCGCCTCCGGTCAAAAGCCGGACGATTTGCTGACGGCTTTGCTCGACGCCAAGGACGACAATGGCGAACCCATCAGTGAGCAGGAGATCCACGACCAGGTCGTCGCGATACTGACGCCCGGAAGCGAAACCGTGGCCTCCACGATCATGTGGCTGCTCCAGATCCTCGCGGACCATCCGGAACACGCCGAGAAGGTGCGCGCGGAAGTTGAATCCGTAACCGGAGGTGCGCGCGTCGGATTCGAGCACGTACGCCGGCTCACGCACACCAACAATGTCGTCGTCGAGGCGCTCCGACTGCGCCCCGCCGTATGGATATTGACCCGGCGCGCGCTGACCGACACCGCACTCGGCGACTATCGCATTCCGGCGGGGGCGGACATCATCTACAGCCCCTACGCCATTCAGCGCGACCACCGCTCCTACGTCCGCCACCTCGACTTCGACCCCGACCGGTGGCTGCCGGAGCGGGCCGCCGAGGTGCCGAAGTACGCGATGAGCCCGTTCAGCGTCGGCAACCGCAAGTGCCCGAGCGACCACTTCTCCATGGCCCAGCTGAGCCTGATCGTGGCGGCCGTCTCGGCGAAGTACCGCTTCCGGCAGGTGAGCGGCTCCGACGACGCCACCCGCGTGGGCATCACCCTGCGGCCCAACCAGCTGCTGGTCGAGCCCGTCGAGTGGTGAGCGCCGAGTGGTGACGGACGCGTACCGGCGTACGGTCAGGCGGCCTTCGGGCCCCGGAACGTGCGCCGGTACGCCGCCGGGGTCGTGCCCAGCGCCTTGCCGAACTGGTGGCGCAGCGCGGCCGCGGTGCCGAACCCGGTGCGCCAGGCGATCGAGTCCATCGTCTCGTCGGTGCCCTCCAGCAACCGCTGGGCCAACAGCACCCGTTGGCGCAGGATCCAGCGGTACGGCGTGGTTCCGGTCTCCTGCTGGAAGCGGCGGGCGAAGGTGCGCGGGGCCATGTGGGCGCGGGCGGCGAGCTGCTCGACGGTGACCTCCTCGTCCAGGTGGGCCTCCATCCACACCAGGACCTCGCCCATGGTGTCGCAGGGTCCCTCCGGCAGCGGCCGCTCGATGTACTGGGCCTGGCCGCCGTCGCGGTGCGGGGGGAC
>NZ_WWIR01000444.1 GCF_009863025.1 Streptomyces sp. SID4985
CTGGTCCACGCGCTGCGCACCCTCACCCGTGCCTCGGCCCACGCCCCCACCGGAGCGGCCGAGTGAACCCCCCACCGCCGTCCCCGACCGGTCCCGCCGCAGCCCGTACGGGGCGCGCCGGTACCCGGCGGACGGCGCCAGGCCCCGCGCAGGGGCCGACCCCGCCCCTCAGACCCCGCGAAGGAGAACACCTGATGACCACCTCCCGACACGGAACGCCCGGAGCGTCCGGGTCCGTGGGAGCTGCCACACCGCGCACCCCGGGAGCCGCCCGATGAGGGTCCTGCTGATCGGAGCCAACGGATACATCGGCCGCTTCGTCGCCGACCGGCTGCTCGCCGACCCGGCCGTCCAGCTCACCGCGCTGGGCCGGGGTGACGACGCCGACGTCCGCTTCGACCTCGCCACCGGCAGCCCCGGCGCTCTCACCCGGTTCCTGGACGCCGTCCACCCCGGAGTCGTCGTCAACTGCGCGGGTGCCACCAGGGGCGGTGCCCGCGAGCTGACCCGGCACAACACGGTCGCCGTGGCCACCGTGTGCGAGGCGCTGCGCCGCAGCGGCTGCGGCGCCCGGCTGGTGCAGATCGGCTGCGGCTCCGAGTACGGTCCCAGCCAACCCGGCTCCTCCACGGCCGAGGACGCCGTACCCCGCCCCGGCGGTCCGTACGGCGTGAGCAAGCTCGCCGCGACCGAACTGGTCCTCGGCTCGGGCCTCGACGCCGTCGTGCTGCGGGTGTTCTCGCCCGCGGGGCCGGGCACCCCGGCGGGCTCCCCGCTGGGCAGACTCGCCGAGGCCATGCGCCGCGCCATGCAGGCCGGTGACGGCGAGCTGAAGCTCGGCGGCCTGGGCGTCCAGCGCGACTTCGTGGACGTACGCGATGTCGCGCGCGCGGTGCACGCCGCCTCGCTCTCCGCCGCACAGGGCGTCATCAACATCGGCTCGGGCCGCGCGGTCCGGCTGCGCGACGCCGCCGCCGTGCTCGCCCGGGTCGCCGGATACGGCGGCTCCCTGCACGAACTCGACGCCCCGCCAGGGCCGTTGCGCGGCCCGCTCGGGCATCCGCGCGGCGACGTCGACCACGCGGCGCCGGTCGCCTTCCCCTACCCGGACGGCTGCGGCAGCTGGCAGCAGGCCGACGTCCGCACGGCACGCGACCGGCTCGGCTGGCGGCCGCGGATCAACCTGGAGGAGTCGCTGGCCGACATCTGGATGGAGGCGGCGTGCCGAATCTGACGGGTGGCGGCGGGGGGCCGGATCTGGCGGGCGGCGGTGGTGGGCCAGGTCTGGCGGGTGGCAGCGGTCCGGATCTCATGAAGGCGGGTGGCACTACGGTGCGTACCGGCCTCGGGGTCTACGACTTCGCCCACCCCCTGGTCGCCCCGTCCCAGTGGGCGGAACTCACCCGGCCCGGCACGCCCCTGGACTGGGTCGTGCTCAACGTGGCGGCGGGGCCCGGCGTCTGCCCCGACCCGCACTGCCTGGAGGCGTCGGGGCGGCTGCGCAACGGCGGGGTCCGCGTCCTCGGCCATCTCGACCTGGCGCAGGGCACGCGCTCCCTGGCCGACCTGCTCGGCGACGCCCGGCGCCACCTCGACTGGTACCAGGTGGACGGCTTCCTCCTGGAGCGCTGCCCGGCCGACCGTGCCGCGCTCCCGGAGGTCCGCCGCCTGGTCACCACCCTGCGGGCGCTGCGCGACGGCGCGTACATCGTGCTCGGCCACGGCTGCCATCCGCACCCGGGGTACGCGGAGAACGCCGACCAGCTGGTGACCTTCCGCGGCCCCTGGACCGAGTACCGCTGGTCGCAGGTCGCGGAGTGGACGGCCGACTACCCGGCCGACCGCTTCTGCCACGTCGTCCACGGCGTGCCGCGCGGCCATCTGGAGGAGGCGCTGCGCATCGCCCGCTGGCAGGGCGCGGGCACGGTCTACCTCACCGACCGCACCGACCGGGGCGGCCAGGAGAACCCCTGGGAGACCATGCCCGGCCACTGGGACGACATCGTCTCGCAGGTCGGAACGGGTGTCTCGGAATGAAGAAACGCGTGGCAGTGTTACGGGAAGAACAACCGTAGTGAACGACCGACCAACGGAGTCCCCGTGTCGCTGCCACCCCTGGTCGAGCCCGCCGCCGAGCTCACCGTAGACGAGGTCCGCCGGTACTCCCGCCACCTGATCATCCCGGACGTCGGGATGGACGGGCAGAAGCGGCTGAAGAACGCCAAGGTGCTCTGCGTGGGTGCCGGCGGCCTGGGCTCGCCCGCGCTGATGTACCTGGCGGCGGCGGGCGTCGGCACGCTCGGCATCGTGGAGTTCGACGAGGTCGACGAGTCGAACCTCCAGCGCCAGATCATCCACAGCCAGGCCGACATCGGCCGCTCCAAGGCCGAGTCCGCGCGGGACACGGTCAAGGGCATCAACCCGTACGTGAACGTGGTCCTGCACGAGGAGCGGCTGGAAGCCGAGAACGTGCTGGAGATCTTCGGTCAGTACGACCTGATCGTCGACGGCACGGACAACTTCGCCACGCGCTACCTGGTCAACGACGCGTGCGTGCTGCTGAACAAGCCGTACGTCTGGGGCTCGATCTACCGTTTCGACGGCCAGGCCTCCGTCTTCTGGTCCGAGTACGGCCCCTGCTACCGCTGCCTCTACCCGGAGCCCCCGCCGCCCGGCATGGTCCCCTCCTGCGCCGAGGGCGGTGTGCTCGGCGTGCTCTGCGCGTCGATCGGCTCCATCCAGGTCAACGAGGCGATCAAGCTGCTCGCGGGCATCGGCGCCCCGCTGGTCGGCCGCCTGATGATCTACGACGCCCTGGAGATGCAGTACCGCCAGGTCAAGGTCCGCAAGGACCCCAACTGCGCGGTGTGCGGCGAGAACCCGACCGTCACGGAGCTGATCGACTACGAGGCGTTCTGCGGCGTCGTCTCCGAGGAGGCCCAGCAGGCCGCCACCGGCTCCACGATCACTCCCAAGCAGCTCAAGGAGTGGATCGACGACGGCGAGAACATCGAGATCATCGACGTCCGCGAGCCGAACGAGTACGAGATCGTCTCCATCCCGGGCGCCAAGCTGATCCCGAAGAACGAGTTCCTCATGGGCTCCGCCCTCGAATCCCTCCCCCACGACAAGCGCATCGTCCTCCACTGCAAGACGGGCGTCCGCAGCGCGGAGGTCCTGGCGGTGCTGAAGTCGGCGGGCTTCGCCGACGCGGTCCACGTGGGCGGCGGCGTGATCGGCTGGGTGAACCAGATCGAGCCGGAGAAGCCGGTGTACTGAGTTTTTCGCTTGAGTTCGAGGGAGGCCCACGGCGCCGCATTGTGCGGGCGCGGTGGGCCTCTGTCGTTCTGCCGTCAGTGCCGCTGCCGCCTCTTCCGCAGTCCCCCGGCGCAGGCGACGGCGAGGAGGAGGCCGCCGCCCGCCGCCATGGGGAGAGCGGACGCGAGGGGCTCCAGGGGCGGGTGCTCCAGGAAGGCCCGGTCGACCGCGACCCCGGCCAGGGCGGCGGTCAGTGCGACCGCCCACAGGACCAGAACTTGCAACCACGCGCTTCGGGCGCTCAACCAAGTGATCACGGAGCCACCGTGCGGCCGGGGCGGCACGGTCCACAAGTGGGCGGTGCGTAAAGGTTCTTTGACGCGCACGGGTGTGCGTCCGGCAGTGCCGGGACGCGGGCCACACCTGGCAGGAGATCGGTGACCTGCCGGGCGTCACCGCCAGGCCGCCTTCAGCGGTTCGGCAAACCCATCGGTCCCCGAACGGCAGAACCCATGGACAAGACGGTGCGCCTGACGGACGCGGCGGAACGCGCGACCCGGATCGTGCGGGATGTCCTGGAGAACCGCATGGACGAAGCGCGGCGCTCCTTCAACTCCCAGGTCCTCGAAGCCTTCACCGACGAGGTCCGCGGCGACGGCCTCGCCACCGTCACCGGCCTGGTCGGCGCCTTCGAGGGTTTCGCCGACACCGCCCCCTTCGTCCGCCGCGTCGGCGACCACGCGGTCGTCGACGTCCCCCTGCGCTACGAGGCGGGCGATATGAAGGCGCGGGTCGCCTTCGACGAGGACGAGAAGGTGGCGGGGCTGTTCATCGTGCCGGCCGAGGTGCCGTAAGCCCCCGAGCCGCAGGAGCCACCCCGTGCCGGCCTCGTGGACCACCCTGATCCCCCTGATCGCGATCCTCCCCGCGATCCTGTGCATGCTCGACATCTCCCACCACCCGCACACCCGCTCCCTGCCCCTCAGGCATGGCTGACGATCTGCGCGTCCGGGAATGCCATCGGGCTGGCGGCGCATATCAAGTACGGCCGGGACGAGGGTGGTTGGCAGCGCCCGATCTCAAGCCGGGTACCGCGCTGCGAGGGACGGTATCGCTGCGATCTTTGCCGCCGTGAGGGCGGACCAGTCGAGGCCGGTCGGTCGGTGCGGCTTCGGGCAGACGATGGTCTCGGCGGGCGTGACGATCAAGTCGACGCCTACATCGTGCTCTGTCGTGGGGATCGGAATCCCGGTCACCTGGAGTTCATGAACGGTCGTGACGACGACGGTACTTGGCGTCACCAGCCCCGCCTCTGCCAGCAGGGCGAACTCGATGTCCGAGTATCCGGCGCCCTTGCCGATGCGGGCGCCGTCGCGGTTGACGGCGACGCTGCCCAGGACGATCAGGTCCAGCGGGCGGAGGGAGTCGACGTCGACCGTCGGGGCGATGGTGGCCGCGGTGCGACTGGAGGCGGCTTCGACGGGTGGGACGGTGAGAGTGGCGGGGTCGAGGAGATAGAAGGGCTTGGGGGAGGCCAGCTTCGGTACCGCCATGTATAGGGTTTTACCCTCGGCCAAAGCCCTTGCCCGGACCGTAAGTTGGGCCTTGTCTGGTACTGCCTTCACCGTGCGCGCCTGCTGCCATTCCCCGAGCCCGGCAAGCCGGTCCGCTGCTTCCTCGGCGCCCTTGAAGTTGGGGATGCGCCCGTGCACGGAGACATCACGCACGGCATCGGCAGCGGCAAGGGCATCCCAGACCTGCATCCGTACCGCCTGCTTGGCCTGCTCCAGGGACGTGCTGGCTGTCACCTGATCTCCCTCGTTCTATACGGCCGTCATCAGGCCGAAGAGACGGTCGTGCGCCTCCGCGACCAGAGCTTCGTTCCGCCAAGGACGCAGTTCGCGGGCGGCTGAGAAGACGATGTTCATGCCACCTCCGCCGCGTGTGGTCTCCAGTTCCGCGATGGCCTCGGTGAGACTCGCGATGGCGCCCTCCACGTTGCCCTGCCGGATACGGGCGAGCGTAAGGTTCCCCAGCACGATCGCGAGTGACTTTCGCCTGTCGCGCAACTTCTCCGCTGTACCGCTCAGCAGGGCTTCGGCTCGTCGGTGATTGCCCAAGGACAGATAGCAGGAGCCTGCCAGGCGGCCTATCTGAGTGGGGGAGACGAGTTCTGCGGCGGCGTCGCTCCCGTCCGCGCGGGAGAGATGGCGTTCCGCTCGAGACAGAGCGCGTTCGCAGGCGGACGTGGATCGCAGCATGGCGTGGGCTTCGGCGGCGTGCAGGAGCGCCAGTCCGGAGAGGGCGGGGCTGGTGCGGTCGGCGATCTTTGCCGCCTGCTCCGCGAGTGAGAGCCCTGCCTTCGCGTCGCCCGATCCATACAGAGCGATGTAGCAAATGCGGAGCAGAGCGTGCGCTTCCAGGGTCGTGTCGCGTAAGTGGCGAGCGACCTCGGCGCTCCGCTCGTAGTACGCCTTCGCCGTGACGTGGTCCCGACGTTGGGACGCGTCCCAGACGAGCTGGCCCATCAATGTGCACGCGTCGGCGTGCAGGGAGTGCAGTTCCCTCTGGGCCCTTCCTCGCACGATCCCGGAAGCAAGACGCGCGACGTTGCTGAGCTGAGCGGCGGCTTCAGCAATGAGGCGGGCGGATGGCTCGCGGTCGTACTGAGCTGCGAAGTCCTCGAAGCGCGTACGCAGCGCGGCGACCGTGAACAGGTCGATGCGGCCGGAAGGCGGCACCTCGGCGTCGAGAGCGTTGTGATCCAGGGGCCGTGACGTCAGCAGCTCCTCCAGGTCTTCCGCACTGACGCGCAGCAGCCTTGCCAGCCGTGGGCGCATCCAAGGCTGCGGGGCGGTGCGCCCGGTCTCCCATCGCGCGACGGTGGAGCGGTCCACCCCCAGGTGCTCGGCCAGTGTCTCTTGGGTGAGTCCCACGATCCGGCGCCGGGCAGCCAGGCCGTTGTGGTGATGCGCCATGGTCGGTCTCTCTTCCCGGTTCGACTGCCTGAGCCGGACTTGCGGCCACGTAGCCCCAGCCAGGACGCCGGTATGACACACGCATGCCGCATTGGTGCGTCCATTGTGCTCTGGGCGGTCCTTGCTTCGGGCGGTTGTCTGGAACTCCGACGCACAGTCAGGAAGGTTCGTCCCTTCATGTCGTTCCGAACAGCAGAACTCAAACGGTCGTCACTGCGTGTGCCGCCAGAGGCCGGTGCCGTCCCCGCCGCTCGCCGTCGCGCTGTCGAGATCATCCGCGGCTGGGGTCTGCCCTTCCTGGAGGAGACCATCCAGACGTTTGAGCTGCTGGCCGGGGAAGTGATCGCGAATGCGGTCGTACACACGCCCCAGGGCTGTCGGCTCACGATGAGCTGGGACGGCTCTCGCGTACGGCTGGAGGCGACGGACGGAAAGCCCGGCCTCCTTGTTCCGCCGGCAGTACCCAACCCTGACCAGGAGCACGGTCGCGGGCTCGCAATGGTCGCTGCGCTGGCTCACGCCTGGGGTTCTCGACCGACCGAGGGAGGGAAAACGGTCTGGTTCGAGCTCGAAGACGACTCCTCTCCGTCGGAGCAGGCCGCCGTCGGGCGCGTGCGCGAGCAGCACGGGGGCGCACCCACCACCTGATCTGCTTCCGGAGAGACCTGGAAGCCACGTACTGACGTCGCCGGTCCGGCCACGACGGCTGCTCATGAGGCCGACAGCGTCACATCGGGAGGGGGCAACCGGCTCGCTTCCGCCTACGACAAGGGAGAAACAGACATGCTTGAACAGAGTGTGATCACCGACCGGCGACAGCAGGAGGGTGATGGCCTTCTCGTCGCTCGTCGTCGCATCGCCGCCGCCCGTTCGCGGGCCGAGCAGCCTTCCGACGGCGGCTCCACCGGACGCTCCGACGGAAACGACTGAGAAGGGCCCCGACCGATGACCACCGTCGTATCTTCGGTGGTCGGGCACCTGGGCGAGGAATTCCTCGCCCAGGTGTACGGCCGCACCTACCGGCACTTCCCCGGTTCCCCCGACCGCTTCGGCGGTCTGCTCGACTGGAGCGACCTCAACGGGTTGCTCACCCACCACCGACTCGAACCGCCGCGTCTGCGCCTGTCCATGAACGGGGAGGCACTGCCGCAACACGCCTACACGGTGCCGGTCACGACCAGGCGCAGCACCGTGTGGCACCGCCTCAAGCCGGCCGACCTGCACCAGCATCTCGCCGAGGGCGCCACCCTCGTCCTGGATGCGATCGACGAACTGCACCCTGGTATCGGTGAAGTCGCTCAGGGACTGGAGTGCCATCTGCGCACGGGTGTTCAGGTCAACGCCTACGCCTCCTGGACTCCAGCAGAGGGATTCGGCATCCACTGGGACGATCACGACGTGCTGATCCTTCAGCTCGACGGCGCCAAACGATGGCGGATCTACGGGCCCACCCGGCAGGCCCCTCTTCACCGCGACACGGAGGTGCCCGAGCCGCCGCCGAACGAACCGCTGGCCGACCTGGTCGTGAGCGCGGGCGACATGCTCTATCTCCCGCGCGGCTGGTGGCACGCGGTCGCCGCGTCCGAAGGGGTCCACTCGCTGCACCTGACCTGCGGCATGCAGACGACGACCGGTGCCGATCTCCTCCAATGGCTGTCTGAGGACATGCGACGCGAGGTGATCGTGCGCAGCGATCTGCCCCGCTTCGGAACCGACGAAGAGAAGGCGGACTTCGCGAGGTCGCTCGGTGACCTCGTCATCAAGGAGTTCGAGGACGGGACACTGATCGACCGATTCCTGACCGTCCGCGATGCCACCGAATCCGCGCGCCTCGCGCCTTCGCTGCCGTACGTCGAGGGAGTGCCGCCAGACCCTGCCCTGTCGGTCCGTCTGGTGACCGCCCGCGCGTGGCTCGGCGGTGACCCGGAAGGTCACGCGGTGCTGAGAGCGGGCGGCGAGGAGTGGACGTTCTCCCCGCAGACCGCTCCTCTGCTCGCTCTCCTGATGAAGGGAGGCCGCCACCGCCTGGACACGCTTGCCCGAGCGGCCGGTCTTCGTGTCGGACAGGTCGCCCTGCTCGTGAGTGAACTGGTGGAGGGCGAGGTCGCGGCCGTGGAGCGGGCCGAGTGACCGCTCTACTCGCTGCCGGTACGTATCGATGCCGGAACGTGCCTCGTTCGACCGCTGCCGCGCTGGACGCCGGGGTCAGATGGATCGACACGGCGCCGAACTACGCCTCGGGCACGGCTGAAGCCGGTCTACGGGCGCCGCTCGCGGACCGGCCGGAGGTTCGCGTCTCGACCAAGGTCGGCTTCGTACCGCGTGCCGATCGACAGGCGGCTCTGCACGCCGGTGTGCTGCCGGGTGACGGCGATCAGGAGCACTGCCTTGCCCGTGGCTATGTCGCCTGGCAGCTCGGCCTCAGCCGCAGTCGCCTCGGCCGAGCACCTGACCTGGTCTTTGTGCACAATCCTGAGTGCGGTGCGACCAGCCCGAGCGGTGGATACGTGACGCTGACGGACGTATTCGAGGAACTGGAGAACGCCGCGGCGGACGGCCGGATCGGAGGGTACGGAGTAGCCACGTGGTCGGGCCTGACGAGCGGCATGTTCACCGTCTCCGAACTGACGGCCCTGGCAAAGGCCGTGGGCGGTCCGAGTCATCACTTCCGCGCTGTGCAGCTGCCGGTCTCGCTCGTGCACCTCGCCGTGCTTGCGGATGCGCTCGACGGGCGCGGGCCACTGGACGAGGCCCGCCGGGCAGGGATCGACGTATTCGCGTCCGCCCCGCTCGCGGGCGGTGAACTGGTCGGCGCGATGACGACAGAACTGGGACGGCTCATTGACCCGGCCGTCTCCCCGACCCAAGCCGCACTGCTGGTTGCTCTCTCGGCTCCGGGGGTGTCGCAGGTGCTGCTGTCGGCAAGTAGCCCGGCACACTGGGCCGACGCCTTGGGCGCTGCCGCTCGTGAGCGTTTGTCCGGGCGACGTCTGCGAAAGGTCATCGATGTTCTCGGAACCTGACGATTCCGGAGTGGTCCGGAGAATGCGTGAGGCTCACGGTGTGGCCTGTGGTGTGCTCGGTGCCGCTATCGGCTCCTCTGACCCTGTCGGGGAAGCGTGGGGGTGGAGGGGACGAACGTTGGGGAGGGCGGTCATCGGCGCCCACGGAGCTGGTTGGCTGCGAGTCGTTCACAGTCCGGTGGGCAAGGCGAGCGGCAAGCTGTGGGCTGGGCCGGAGGACGCGGAGCGGGCCGTGCCACTGGAGGTCCCGAGACCCCGGCTGCGTGCGGTGCGGGAGTGGGCCGAAGGGGAGGACGCGTTCAGGGCCGAGCTGTACGAGTACGTCGGCGGGCACGTACTCACAGCCGGTGACGTGTCCGGCTTGACGGCGAGCTGGTGGATTCAGCTGCGTACCGCCCTCGAGCGGCTCTCCGGCGTGCCCACCGAACGCGTCGCCGTGCGGCAGGCGTACATGGATCGGGCCATGCCGAAATACCTCGGCTTCCTCGACGCCCCGGTGCCCACGACCCCACCCGCATGGACCACCGCCCACGGCGACCTCCACTGGGCCAACCTCACCGGACCCGACCTTCGCATCCTCGACTGGGAGGGGTGGGGCATCGCACCGGCCGGCTACGACGCCGCCATGTTGCACGCCTACAGCCTCGCCGTCCCGGAGAGCGCCGAGCGGGTTCGGCGGGAGCTGTCCGGCTTCCTCGGCTGCGCGGCCGGGCGCCTCGCTGAACTGGTCGTCATCACCGAGCTGTTGCAGAGCGCCGAGCGCGGGGACAACCTTGAACTCGTTCCCGCTTTGCGGGCACGGGCCAGAGAAGTCAGAGGCAGGATGGACGGCCGCTGAGTGGCATCAGGCGTCGGGAGTCCACTCGTTCCACATGAAATCCTCGCGCCAACCGGGCTTGTCCGCAGCCCAGTCGAGGAGAGCCTGGCGCACTTTCTCCTGGGAGAGGGTGCGGGTGCGGTGGGGCGCGGAGTCGGGGCCGTCGCGGTGTTCCAGTTCGTAGGTGTTGTTGGGGCAGAGGCGGACGCGGAGGTAGTGGTGGTCCGTGTGGTCCTCGTCCTGCCGGTGCAGGGTCAGTCGGTCGTCGGCGCGGCCGAGGTTGCCGAGCAGGGTGCCGATGGCCGGCTTGGAGGGGCGCTTCACGGTGTGGCCCCGGCCGGTGGTGACGGTCAGCATGGGGCCATGGTGAGGGGCGGGTACGACAACGGCCTCAGGAGCACACCGTGTTCGCCTCCGGCACCTCGCCGTTCAGCAGGTAGCTGTTCACCGCCCCTTGCACGCAACGGTTCTTGCTGTCGTACGCGCCATGTCCCTGGCCTTTGTAGGTGAGTTCGACGCCGACGCCCTCGCCCAGGGCGTTAGCCATCGCGCGGGCGCCCTCGTACGGGGTCGCCGGGTCGCCGGTGTTGCCGATGACCAGGATGGGGGCGGCGCCGGGGGCGCGGACGTCGGGGTGGTCGGCGGCGCCGGGGACGGCCCAGTCGGTGCAGCCGACCATGCCCCAGGCGAGGTAGTCGCCGAAGACGGGGGAGGCGGCGCGGAAGGCGGGGAGGCGGTCGCGGACGTAGGCGGCGTCGTAACGGGGTTTCTCATCGGCGCAGTTGATGGCGACGTTGGCGGCGGCGATGTTGCTGTACTGGCCGTTCTCGGTGCGGCCGTTCATGGAGTCGGACAGCAGCATGAGAATTCTGCCGTCGCCCTCGTAGGCGTCCTGCAGGCCCTCGGTGAGGTACTCCCAGAAGTCCTTGGAGTACAGGGACTGGGCGATGCCGTTGGTCGCGGCGGTCTGGGTCAGCTTGCGCGGGGGGAGGCCCGGAATGGGCTTTGTCTCCAGGGACTTGAGGAGTCCGGCGATGCGGTCCTTCACGTCCTGGGGGGTGTCGCCCACGGGGCAGTCCTCGATCTGCGACGTGCAGTCGTCCGCGAAGTTGTCCAGCGCGAGCTGGAAACCGCGGGCCTGGCCGAGCGCCCCCTCCTCCGGCGTCTGAGTGGGGTCCACGACCGCGTCGAAGACGGCTCGGCCGACCCGCTTGGGGAACAAGTGGGCGTAGACGCCGCCGAGTTCGGTGCCGTAGGAGATGCCGAAGTAGTGCAGCTTGTCGTCGCCGAGGACCTGGCGCATCAGGTCCATGTCGCGGGCCGCGTCGGTGGTGCGGACGTGCGGCAGGATCTGCCGGGAGTTCCGCTCGCAGGCGTCGTTGAACTTCCGGGTGCGGTTGACGAGTTGGCTCTCCTCGTTCGTCGTGTCCGGCGTCGCGTCCTGCTGGAAGTACACGTCGAGCTGAGTGTTGCTCTCGCACTTCACCGGGTCGCTGCGGCCGACCCCGCGCGGGTCGAAGCTCACCAGGTCGTAGCGGGTGCGCAGGGCCGCGTAGTCCTCGCCGAACGCGGGCAGCGTGGTGACGCCGCTGCCGCCGGGGCCGCCGAAGTTGAACACCAGGGAGCCGATGCGCTCGCTCGCCGGGCCACTGGCCTTCGCGCGGATCAGGGCGATGCCGATCGTGTCGCCCTTGGGCTTGGCCCAGTCCAGCGGCGCGCGCATGGTCGCGCACTGCCATTCGGCGCCGCCGGGCAGCGGGGAGGGCGGGGAGCCGCCGCCCTCCGCCTCGGAGGGGGCGGGGCAGTCCTTCCAGTCCAGCTTCTGCTTCGTCAGATCCCCGGTCTTCGGCGTGCTGTCGCAGCCGGCCAGCAGCGCCCCCAGGAGAAGGACGCCGGTGGTCAGAGCTGCGGCGCGCGGCCGGGAGGGGATCGCCATGCCCCCATCCTCACGGCGCGCACGCCACCGCGCGCGGGGCACGGGCCGTACGAGGTACGACCCGGCGCCGGGCCGCCGCGACGGCCCCCACAGCGCCCCCTACAGCGCTCCCTTACGGGTCAGCTGGTTGAACGACAGCCACCCCGGCAGCACCGGCAGCCACAGGGTCAACAGCCGGAACAGCAGCACCGCCGGAGCCGCGACCTCCTTCGGCAGGCCCACCGCGATCAGACCCACCGTGAGCGTCGCCTCGACCGCGCCCACGCCACCCGGCGTCGGCGCGGCGGAGCCCAGCGCGTTGCCCGCGAGGAAGACGACCGCGACGCTGGCGATGCTGATGTGCGCCGCCTCGTCGCCGAACGCCCGGATCGAGGCGTCCAGGCACATCACGAAGCAGCCGGTCAGCAGGAGCATCCCGCCGATGCCGGTGACGAGCTTCTGCGGCCGCTGGAGCACGTCCAGCATGCGCGGGACCACGCCCGCGAACAGCGACCGCACCCGCGTCACCACGAACTTCCGCATCAGCGGCACCGAGGTCACCACCAGCACCAGGACCGCCACCGTCAGCAGCCCCGCGATGACCGTGCGGGACGGCGACAGCGAGGGGGTCTTCTCAGTGCCGGTCAGATAGCCGAAGGACAGCAGCATCAGGATGTGGCAGCCGAGCCCGAACAGCTGCGAGGCGCCGACGCTCGCCACCGCGAGTCCGGGGCGTACGCCCTGGCGCTGGAGGAAGCGGGTGTTCAGCGCGACACCGCCGACCGCCGCCGGGGCGACGATCTTCACGAAGGAACCGGCCACCTGCGCCGCCACCGTCCGCAGGAACGGCACCCGCTCCGGCACGAAGCCGAGCAGCGCCATCGCGGCGGCCACGTAGCTGAGCGCGGAGAAGCCCACCGCCGCCGCCACCCAGCCCCACTGGGCCTGCGCGAACAGCGTGCCGAACTCGATGTGGGTGAGCTGGGTCAGCAGGAAGTACCCGCCGATCGCGCCCGCGATGAAGCTGATCAGGGTGCGCGGCCGCACCCGCTCCAGACGGGCGGGCTCCACCGGGGCCTGCGGCCTGATCCGCAGCACCTGGTGCCGGATCTGGGTGAGCAGGTCCTCCTCGCGGGCCTCGTCGATCGCCTCGTCGATGGCCCGCTTCTCGGCCCGCTGTTCGGCGCGGACGGTCTTCTTGTCGGGCTTCTCGGGAAGGGCCGCACCCTCCTGCGACGCCGCCTCAAGGCGGGCCTGCTTGGCAAGGCGGGAGGACTCGAGGACCGCCTCGCGCTCCCGCTCGGCCCGCTCACGGGCGAGCTTGCGCAGGGTCGCGCGGGTGGAGCGGGTGAGCGCGATGGGCTGGAGCATCGGCAGACAGCCGGCCACCGCGTCCGGGCCGAGCACCTTGACCGCCGCGGCGACGGCCCGCTCGGCGCCGACCCTGAGGCCGAGCGTGGTGAGCATCTGGGCCACGTCCATGCGCAGCAGCAGATCGCCCGCCGCGATCTCGCCGCCGCGCAGCTCGGTCAGGATCACCTTGCCGGAACGATCCACCAGTACGGCGTCGCCCGCGAGCCTGCGGTGCGCGATGCGCCGCGACTGCAGGGCCCGCACCTGGTGCCAGACCTTGTGGAGCAGCTCGTCGGTGATCTCGTCGTCGGGCAGGGCGTCCAGCCTGCGGCCGCCGGTGTGCTCGTAGACCAGCATCACGGCGTCGGGGCCCAGCTCGGAGGTGGCGATCAGCTTGGGCACGTGGGCCCCGGCGGCGGCCGTCGCGTAGGCGAGCAGGGCCTCCTGTTCCAGGGCCTGGCGCAGCGACTGGAGGCTGGAGCGGGTGGCGAAGCCGCGCAGGGTGAGGTTGCGCCAGGCGCGGTAGAAGAAGCCCTGCGCCTGTTGTTCGCGGTCGACGACCGTGACGTCCAGCGGGGGGCCGTCCTCCAGGGTGACGAAGTAGCGCCGCCCCCGGTCGCCGTTCTCCGACTCCGGGGTCTCCTCGCGGACCGCGCTGACCGGGTGGAAGCCGACGGTGCGCAGGCCCGCCATCAGGGTCCGGCCGGTGGGCCGTACGTTGGGCGAGCCGACCGCGTAGAGGGTGCCGTAGGCGATGGTCCAGCCGATCAGCACCGTCAGGATGATCGCGAACGGGGTGGTGTAGCCGGTGACCAGCATCGAGAACGCGTCGAGCAGCAGCACGATCCACAGCACCGCCCGCCAGCGGGGTCTGCGGGACATGCCGACGGCCGTCATGTACGCGATGACGGGCGCGAGATAGCCGTGCACCGGGTCGGTCAGCGCGTGGATGTCGCCCGGCGCGGGCTGGGTCAGCGCCTCCTGGATGGAGGTCGGGGCGGCCCGTGCGACCCACAGGTCGGTCGCGAGTGTCACCCCGTGCGCGAGGACGGCCGCGAGCACGCCGTCGGCGATGCGCAGGCCGTCGCGTTTGATCAGCCGCTCGATGGCGAAGGCGACGGGGACGAGCAGGATCGCGATGCTGGACGCCAGTCCCGCGATCTTGATCAGCAGGTCGGGCGCCTGCCCGGTGCCCTTGTGGATGTCCTGTTCGAGGCCCGAGGTGGTGCCGTGCGCGAACGCGGCGAGCGCCAGCAGCAGCGCGATGGCCAGCAGGCCGATCCCGAGCCGCATGAGGTCGGAGGGGCGGTGCACCCGCGCGGGAAGCAACGGTTCGTCGCCCTCGACCTCGCCGGGGTGCGTGTCGTCGGCGCCACTGGAGTGGCGCTGGCGGGCGGGGATCTGCGGGGGCCAGAAGCGGCGGCCCTCCGGCTCGCGGCTCTCCGGCTCGCGGCCCTCGGGTTCACCCCGGTCGCGTCCCCGGCCTTTGTCGTCCGAACCCTTACGGGAGTCGTCCGAACCCTTGCGGGAGGTGTCTGGACGCGCGGCCGCGCCAGGGGTGCCCTCCGCGTCCTCGGGGTGCACACCCTGTTGCTTCATCGTCTCTTCTTGGTCTCGTATCACCGGTCACCGCCCGGACGATGGTGGCACGTCCGACCGGTACAAGGGGGCATCAGGGTGCGAATCAGGGGGTTGGCGGGCTTCCGTACCCGTTGTCGGTGCCGTGCGGCAGGATGGGGCGGATGAGCGAGCAGAGCCCCGACGGTGACGTCCAGGACGGGCCCGACGGGTCCGGCGACGCGCTTCCCGAGTACGCCGAGCGCGTCCTGGAGGTGGCCGAGCTGATCCCGTCCGGCCGGGTCATGACCTACGGCGACGTCGCCGAGTGGCTGGAGGACGAGCGCCGGGAGCGCACCGGGGGTGCCGGGCGCCCCGAGGGCGGGCCGCGCCAGGTGGGCCGGGCGATGGCCCTCTACGGCGGCGCGGTGCCCTGGTGGCGCGTGGTGCGGGCCGACGGCGCGCTGCTGCCGGGCCACGAGCGGCACGCCCTCGACCACTACCGGGCCGAGGGCACTCCACTGAAGGAGCCGGGCGGCAGCGGGCGCGGCCGGATGCCCCGGCTCGACATGCGGCGGGCGCGGTGGGACGGCGAAGCGGGCACGGAAGGTCACACCTGACAGCTTCCGGCATCCGGTGCCGCGGAGGGGAACGCGCGGCCCGTAGGGGACACACGAACGGCGCACCGGTGACCCGGGGCGGACCCCGACCGGACGTGCGCGGCCCCCTACGGGACGGCCCGCGCCCCCTACGAGACCGTCCACACCCCTTACGGGACGCACTGCATCCCCTACGGGACGTACCCGCCCCCTTACGGGACGTACCCGGCGAGTCCGGGAGGAACCGGGCACGTCCGAGGGATGGCGTACGTTCGTGGGGCGGGGGCTCCGCGCGCCGCGCGTGCCGCGTGCCTCCGCCCACCCGTACGACCACCAGGACCACCAGGACCGGCGAACCACTTGAGCTCCTCTTCCTCCACCGGGCGCCTGCCGCACCCCCAGGGGCGGCAGGCGCTTCGTGGCGCCTACCGACTGGTGCGTACCCCTCCGGCGCGGTTCGACCCCCCTCGCCTGGACGCCGGACAGCGCGCCGTGGTTGAGCACGAGGCGGGACCGCTGCTCGTCCTCGCCGGACCCGGCACTGGCAAGACCACCACCCTGGTCGAGTCCGTCGCCGCGCGCGTGGCCCGGGGCGGCGACCCCGACCGCGTCCTGGTGCTGACCTTCAGCCGCAAGGCCGCCGTAGAGCTGCGCGACCGGATGGCCCGGCGCATGGGCGCCGCCCGCGCGCCCCGCGCCACCACCTTCCACTCGTACTGCTACGCCCTGGTCCGCGCCCACCAGGACGCCGACCGCTTCGCCCAGCCGCTGCGGCTGCTCTCCGGCCCCGAGCAGGACGTCACCGTGCGCGGACTGCTCGCGGGCCAGCCCGAGCTGGAACGGCTCGGCCTCGCGCACGTGCGCTGGCCCGACGACCTGCGCGCCTGCCTGACCACGCGCGGCTTCGCCGACGAGGTGCGCGCCGTCCTCGCGCGCACCCGCGAGCTGGGCCTCGGACCCGAGGCGCTGGACGCCTTCGCGCACGGCATCGGCCGCCCCGACTGGCGCGCGGCCGCCGCCTTCCTCGCCGAGTACCTGGACGTCATCGACCTCCAGGGCGTCATCGACTACGCGGAACTCGTCCACCGCGCGGTGCTCCTCGCCGACCGCCCCGAGTACGCGGCCGACCTCGCCGCGCGGTACGACGCGGTGTACGTCGACGAGTACCAGGACACCGACCCCGCGCAGGTACGGCTGCTGCGCGCGCTGGCCGGGGGCGGGCGCACGCTGGTCGCCTTCGGTGACCCGGACCAGTCGATCTACACCTTCCGGGGCGCCGACGTGAATGGCATCCTCGACTTCCCCGAGACCTTCCCGCGCGCGGACGGCGGTCCGGCCGCCGTCCAGGTGCTCCGCACCTCCCGCCGCAGCGGCGCGGACCTGCTCGCCGCGACCCGGCTGATCACCCAGCGGATGCCGCTGCGCCGCCTGCCCGCCGACAAGGTGCGCGCACACCGCGAGCCGACGGCGGTGCGCGAGGGTGGCCGCGTCGAGGCGTACACCTACCCGACGCCCGGCACCGAGCTCGCCAACATCGCCGACATCCTGCGCCGCGCCCACCTGGAGGACGGCGTCGCCTGGAGCGACATGGCCGTCCTGGTCCGCGCGGGCTCCAGCATCCCGGTCCTCCGCCGCGCCCTCACGGCCGCGGGCGTCCCCCTGGACACGGACGGCGACGACGTACCGCTCCGCCATGAACCCTCGGTCGCTCCGCTGCTGACGGCACTGAAGGTGGTGGCGACGGCGGAGGCGGCGGGGTCGCCGTCCGGCGGGTCAGCGGCCGGGGGCGGAGCCGTGGCGGCCGCCGTCGACGGGGAGCCGCTTCCGGACGCGGCCGGGCGGCCCGTGACCGACGCGGTCGACGTGGCTGACCCGGCCGCCGCAGCCGACCCGGCCCACG
>NZ_WWIR01000445.1 GCF_009863025.1 Streptomyces sp. SID4985
CTATGGTGTAATTGGCAGCACGACTGATTCTGGTTCAGTTAGTCTTGGTTCGAGTCCAGGTAGACCAGCTCGGACCTGCGGAAACGCAGTGTCCAGGCCCCCGTTGTGTAGCGGCCTAGCACGCCGCCCTCTCAAGGCGGTAGCGCCGGTTCGAATCCGGTCGGGGGTACGCAGTTCGAAGGCCCTCCACTTCGGTGGGGGGCCTTCGGCGTGTACGAAGGCCCACGGGGAGGGCCCCGCGGACGCCCTCACTTCCCCGTGAACCGGCGCCGTGACTCCTCCGCCTCGGCCAGCCGCCGCAGGCTCAGCAGCACCGGCTCGTACAGCACGGTGAGCGCCACCGCCGCCTCCACCTGCTCGTCCGCCGAGCCGCCGTAGCGCTCCACCAGGTCCAGATCGGAACCGGCGATGTCGCCCATCGCCCGGCCGTACGGCTCCAAGTCCTCGACGGCGCACGGGTATCCGAGCCGGGTGAGCGCCGCGATCGCGCCCACCAGCATCCCGTAGGCGGGTGCCTCGGCGAGGTCTTCGCCGTGGCCCCAGCCGAGTCGGCGCACCAGTTCACCGGCGCGCCGCGCCGCCTCGTCCGCCACCGGGTCGTCCGCGGCGGGTGCGGGGCCGTGGGGGAGCGCCCAGACGGCGGTGCCCAGGCGCTCGTTGTGGTCGAGACCCTCGTCCTGGAGCGTGGCGAGCACCTCGCGGGCCGAGGACACGGTGATGCCGCCCACCTGGATGAGTGCCCGCACCAGACGCAGTCGGCGCAGATGCTCCTCGTCGTACTCGGCCTGGGTCGCCGTGACCCGGCGTCCGGCCGGGAGCAGCCCCTCGCGCAGGTAGTACTTGATCGTGGCCGTGGAGACCCCGCTGCGCTCGCTCAGCTCCGCCAGTCGCATATCCGCCTCGCCCTCGTGCTTCCTCTTGCGTCTTCCATTGGAGAGTGCCACTATCCAAGCATGGATAGTTCAGCTATCCAAAGCGTGCGCGGCAGGAAGAACAGGCGAAGGACAGACGAGACGCCGACAGGGAGTGGGGGACGTCATGAGCGAGCCGATCGAGGGGCGTGTGACCGCCGCGGCGGAGGACGAGATCGTCGTCTTCCTCATCGGGCTGCGGATCAACAGCTTCACCGCGCTGCGGAGTTGGGTGCCCGCGGCACGCGCGATGCGGCCGATGATCAAAGAGCTGGCGCGAGAGAAGGCCAACGGACTGCTGGGATACCAGGCCCTGCTGGGCTTTCCGCGGGTGGTGTACGTCGTGCAGTACTGGGAGTCCAAGGAGAAGCTGCTCGCCTACGCGTCGGCGCCGGACAAGGAACACCGGCCCGCGTGGGGCGAGTTCAACCGGCGGCTGCGGCAGGGGAGGGGCAAGGTCGGCATTTGGCACGAGACGTACGTCGTGCCGGCCGGATCCTACGAGTCCGTGTACGTGAACATGCCCGCCTTCGGGCTGGGCGCGGCCACGGGTGTCGTGCCGGTGGGGCGGCGGGGCGAGCGTGCGGCCGAGCGGCTCGGTCTGAAGCGGGAGCCGACGGCGCTGTGAGCGGTGTCCGGTGCGGGGAGAGCCTGCCGCGGCGTTGAGGCGGGCCTCCCCGTACCGGATCCGGTGGAGAAGGTGGAGGAGAGCGGTCAGCCCGCGCGCCGCAGCGCCTCCGAGAGGCGGGCGGCGGCGTCGATGACCGCCTGGGCGTGCATACGGCCGGGGTGGCGCGTCAGGCGCTCGATCGGTCCGGAGACCGAGACGGCGGCCACTACACGGTTGGAGGGGCCCCGCACCGGCGCCGACACCGAGGCCACGCCCGGCTCCCGCTCACCGATGGACTGGGCCCAGCCGCGCCGCCGTACGCCCGACAGGGCCGTCGCCGTGAAGCGGGCGCCCTGGAGGCCGCGGTGCAGCCGCTCCGGCTCCTCCCAGGCCATCAGGATCTGTGCCGAGGAACCGGCCTTCATCGTGAGCGTCGAGCCCACCGGCACCGTGTCCCGCAGTCCGGACAGCCGCTCGGCGGCCGCCACACAGATCCGCATGTCGCCCTGGCGCCGGTAGAGCTGCGCGCTCTCGCCCGTCACGTCCCGCAGATGCGTGAGCACCGGGCCCGCCGTCGCCAGGAGGCGGTCCTCACCGGCCGCCGCGGCCAGTTCCGAGAGGCGCGGGCCGAGGATGAACCGGCCCTGCATGTCCCGCGCCACCAGCCGGTGATGTTCCAGGGCCACGGCCAGCCGGTGGGCCGTTGGCCGTGCCAGTCCGGTGGCCCCGACCAGACCCGCGAGGGTGGCCGGACCGGACTCCAGGGCGCTCAGGACAAGGGCCGCCTTGTCCAGAACGCCGACGCCGCTACTGTTGTCCATGAAACGATACTCCCGTCTCACTCTGTGAAACGCAAGTTCAATTTTCTCCGGAACGCGCCACCCTTGAAGCACACGGAGCCCGCGCACGGCGGGCCCGGTGCCGGACGCCCGTATGCCCGAGAGATCACGGGGCGGGCGTCGCTTCCTCAGGATCTAGATGTGTCGGCGGGACCGTGGCCGGCCGGAGGGAAAGCGATGGGTAGGACACTCGCGGAGAAGGTCTGGGACGACCACGTCGTCCGGCGCGCCGAGGGCGAGCCCGACCTCCTCTACATCGATCTGCACCTGCTGCACGAGGTGACCAGCCCGCAGGCCTTCGACGGACTGCGCAAGGACGGCCGCCGGGTGCGCCGTCTCGACCTCACCATCGCGACCGAGGACCACAACACCCCGACCCTCGACATCGACAAGCCCATCGCCGACCCGGTCTCCCGGGCCCAGCTGGAGACGCTGCGCAAGAACTGCGCGGAGTTCGGCGTCCGGCTGCACCCGCTGGGCGACGTCGAGCAGGGCGTCGTCCACGTCGTGGGACCGCAGCTGGGCCTGACCCAGCCCGGCACCACCGTCGTCTGCGGCGACTCCCACACCTCCACGCACGGCGCGTTCGGCGCGCTCGCGTTCGGCATCGGCACCTCCCAGGTCGAGCACGTACTGGCCACCCAGACGCTGCCGATGGCCCGCCCGAAGACCATGGCCATCACCGTCGAGGGCGAACTGCCCGACGGCGTCACGGCCAAGGACCTGATCCTCGCGATCATCGCCCGCATCGGCACCGGCGGCGGCCAGGGCTACGTCCTGGAATACCGGGGCCCGGCCATCGAGAAGCTCTCGATGGAGGCGCGGATGACCATCTGCAACATGTCCATCGAGGCGGGCGCCCGCGCGGGCATGATCGCCCCGGACGAGACCACCTTCGCCTATCTGAAGGGCCGCGCCCACGCCCCCGAGGGCGCCGACTGGGACGCGGCGGTGGAGTACTGGAAGACCCTGCGCACCGACGACGACGCGGTCTTCGACGCCGAGGTCGTCATCGACGCCGCGGAACTCTCCCCGTTCGTCACCTGGGGCACCAACCCCGGCCAGGGAGCGCCCCTTTCGGCACACGTCCCCGACCCGGCTTCGTACGAAGACGCTTCGGAGCGGCACGCCGCCGAACGGGCCCTGGAATACATGGGGTTGGCGGCCGGACAGCCGCTGCGCGACATCCGCGTCGACACCGTCTTCGTAGGCTCCTGCACCAACGGCCGCATCGAGGACCTGCGCTCGGTCGCCGAGATCCTGGAAGGCCGCAAAGTCGCCGACGGCGTACGGATGCTGGTCGTCCCCGGCTCCGCGCGGGTCGGTCTCCAGGCCGTCTCCGAGGGGCTGGACGTGGTCTTCAAGGAGGCCGGTGCCGAATGGCGGTACGCGGGCTGCTCGATGTGTCTCGGCATGAACCCCGACCAGCTGGCCCCGGGCGAGCGTTCCGCGTCCACCTCCAACCGCAACTTCGAGGGCAGGCAGGGCAAGGGCGGCCGTACGCACCTGGTCTCGCCGCAGGTCGCCGCCGCCACCGCCGTCCTCGGCCATCTGGCCTCGCCCGCCGACCTGTCCGACGCCACCGCGCCCGCCGGCGCCGGAGTCTGAGAACCGGAGCCCGAACACCATGGAAGCCTTCACCACCCACACCGGCCGGGCCGTACCGCTGCGCCGGAGCAACGTCGACACCGACCAGATCATCCCGGCGCACTGGCTCAAGAAGGTCACCCGCGACGGCTTCGAGGACGGCCTCTTCGAGGCGTGGCGCAAGGACCCCTCCTTCGTCCTCAACCGCCCCGAGCGGCAGGGCGCCACGGTTCTGGTCGCCGGTCCCGACTTCGGCACCGGCTCCTCCCGCGAGCACGCGGTCTGGGCGCTGCAGAACTACGGCTTCAAGACCGTGATCTCCGCCCGCTTCGCCGACATCTTCCGGGGCAACTCGCTGAAGAACGGCCTGCTCACGGTGGTGCTCGACCAGAAGGTCGTGGACGCGCTGTGGGAGCTCACCGAGAGCGCCCCCGAGACCGAGATCACCGTCGACCTCGAAGCCCGCGAAGTGCGCGCCGAGGGCGTCACCGCCTCCTTCGAGCTGGACGAGAACTCCCGCTGGCGGCTGCTGAACGGCCTGGACGACATCTCCCTCACCCTGCGCGACGAGGACGACATCGCCGCCTACGAGGCGGAGCGTCCCGTCTTCAAGCCCCGGACGCTGCGGGGCTGATCCGGAGCCGTCCGGCAAGACAGGTTTCGGCCACCTCAACGGCCCCTCTGTACCCCCGATCACCACGATTGGGGGTACAGCCATGTCCGGCTCCTGACGCCCGCGGGACGGTCGCGGCGCTCCGCCAACTCCCTTTCATATGCGCGTAGTTGCAGGTCAGGAAGCCCGTCGGAACCGGGTCCGCGAAGGGCCCTCGCGCGGCGCGCGGAGGCGGCAGTTGCCCCCTGCGCAGGCGACAACTCGCCCCAGATGGCACAATCTGTGCATGGAACGCGACGGCCAACTCGAGCTCTATGCGGCGGTCGCGGACCGGCTCAAGGAAGCGCACACAACTGTGCGTGCACTGCAAGTCCCGGAGGGCGTACGGATGGCGCTGACCCGGAAGCTGCTGGTCATCACGGCCATGGCCAAACACGATCTCGCCGGTGCGGCAAGGCGGCTGGAGCGGTTCACCGAAGACCTCGACGCGGGCCGAGTGCCCGAAGAGGACAACTGAACTCTCCGGAGAAAACGCCGATTCCGTTGCGGCACAAGGGTGAGAAGCCCGTTTCGTGTTTGATTTGCGGTATATATCTGCCTAACGTGCGAAAAAGCTTGAACACTTTCGTTCTGGCGATGTCTCCGAAGGGGAAGACGTGAACAAGGCGCAGCTCGTAGAAGCGATTGCCGACAAGGTGGGGGGCCGCCAGCAGGCCGCCGATGCTGTCGACGCGGTCCTGGACGCCATCGTCCGCGCCGTCGTCGCGGGCGACCGGGTCTCGGTCACCGGCTTCGGGTCCTTCGAGAAGGTGGACCGCCCCGCCCGCTACGCCCGTAACCCGCAGACCGGCGAGCGGGTCCGGGTGAAGAAGACCTCCGTGCCGCGCTTCCGCGCCGGTCAGGGTTTCAAGGATCTGGTGAGCGGTTCGAAGAAGCTGCCGCGCGGTGGCGAGGTCGCCGTGAAGAAGGCGCCCAAGGGCAGCCTCAGCGGCGGTGCTTCCGCGACGGTGAAGAAGGCCGCGGCGAAGAAGACCACCAAGGCCGCCGCCGCGAAGAAGGCCACCGCCAAGAAGGCGGCCCCGGCCAAGACGACGGCCGCCGCGAAGAAGGCCACGGCGAAGAAGGCGCCCGCCAAGAAGGCCACGGCGACCGCCAAGACCGCCACGGCGAAGAAGACCGCCGCCAAGAAGGCCCCGGCGAAGAAGGTCACCGCGAAGAAGGCGCCCGCCAAGAAGTCGACGGCGCGCAAGACCGCCGTCAAGAAGGCCACCGCCCGCTAGGCATCGGCTCCGCCGGGCAGGCAAGGACACCCGAGGGCGCTCAACACGCCGGGCCGGACTCCCACCGGGAGTCCGGCCCGCGGTGTGTCCACAGGGGAACGCGGAACGTCCAGGGAAATTCAGAACGTCTGGAGCGTCACCAGGGTGATCCGGCGCTCCCCGGGCGCCCCTTCGGCGCCCTCGGCCGTCGCGGTCTCGATCCGCACCCGCTGACCGGGCCGCAGCAGCCGCAGCCCGCCCGCGTCGAAGGCCGCCGCGTCGAAGGGCAGCGGTGTGCCGTCGTCCAGCAGCACCTGGCCGCTGCGGGTTTCGGGGTCGTACGTGTAAGCGGTCGCCTGCATGACGGCAGCCTACTGTCCGGGCGCGGGCACCGCCGAGGGCCGCAGGGCCGCCGACGCGGCCGTGTACGGGCCCACCCCGAGCGCCAGCGCCGCCCGCAGATCCTCGCCGGTGTCCACGTCCTGCCGTACCGAGTCCACGTCCGCGAGCAGCAGTTCCACCGCTCCCGAGGCGCGGTGCCGGTCGCGGGAGGCGCCGCCGAAGGCGGGCTCCAGGGCGTGGCCGGGCGTCGCCGTGAGCAGGGTGGTGCCGATTCCGGCCGCGTCCGCGAGGAACGCGCGCGGGAACGCGGCGGCCGCCTCCAGCACCCGGGCCAGCTCCACGGGGCGCAGCGCGGGCAGATCGGCGTTGAGCGCGGCGACGGCGGCGTCGGGCGCCGCGGCGCGTACGGCGGCCGCACCGTGCGCCAGCGCGGCGTTCAGACCGCCCCCCGGCGCGTCCGGGACGATCCGCGCCCCCAGCGCTGCGAGTTCCCGGCCGGCCACCACGTCGTTCGTGACGACCGCCACACCCTTCACTCCCGCACACGCCAGCACCGCCGCCACCGTGTCCCGCGCGAACGCCAGAACCAGACCGGAGCGCACCCCGTCGGGGACGGTGGCCGCGAGCCTGCTCTTGGCCTGTGCCAAGGGTTTCAGGGGGATCACCAAGGTCCACTGCACCGGCGTACCGTCCCTCTCTCGTCGCGATCATTGTCACCCGCGGGCCCCGGCGTCTTCCGTCCGGCCGGTTTTGGGGTAATGCTGTGAAGCCCCGTCCGGGGGCGGTGCGTACTGACGTGCGGGCGTACGGTGTTCTCGACAGACCGGCGGCCTCAAGTGAAACTTGTGCGACCACCGGCCGAGATGACGGCCCTCAGAGGCCCTGGAGGAAGGTGTCCGCGTGTCCCGCCGCAGAATCGGCTTCTGGTACCGCTTCGCCGCGGTGATCTGCAAACCGCCGCTGGCGGTTCTGATCAAGCGCGACTGGCGCGGAATGGAGCACATTCCGGCCGAGGGCGGATTTATCACCGCGGTGAACCACAATTCACACGTCGACCCCTTCGCGTACGCGCACTATCAGTACAACACCGGCCGGGTTCCGCGATTCCTCGCGAAGAGCGGCCTTTTCAAGAAGGGATTCGTCGGAGCCGCGATGCGCGGCACCGGACAGATCCCCGTATACCGCGAGAGCACCGACGCGCTGAGCGCTTTCCGGGCCGCGATCGACGCCGTGGAGCGCGGCGAGTGCGTCGCCTTCTACCCCGAGGGCACCCTCACCCGCGACCCCGACGGCTGGCCCATGACCGCCAAGACCGGTGCGGCCCGCGTCGCCCTGCAGACCAAGTGCCCGGTCGTGCCCGTCGCGCAGTGGGGCTGCAACGAACTCCTGCCTCCCTACGCGAAGAAGCCGCATCTCTTCCCGCGCAAGACCCATCACGTCCTGGCCGGGCCGCCCGTCGACCTCTCCCGGTTCTACGACCGGGAGATGACCGCCGAGCTGCTCAAGGAGGCGACCGAGGTCATCATGGCCGCCGTCACCCGCCAGCTGGAGGAGATCCGCGGCGAGAAGGCGCCCGCCACGCCCTACGACCCGCGCCGCGAGCGGATCGAGCAGCGCCGCAGGACCCGTGCCCAGTCCGCCATCGGGACGCCGGCCGTGAAGGAGCCCGCTCCCACCGCCGAGACCGCCGGTACCGAAGGGGGGAGCGGCAAGTGAGCAAGCCCGTCCGCGCCGCCGTCATGGGCACCGGCTCGTGGGGCACCGCCTTCGCGATGGTGCTCGCCGACGCGGGCTGCGAGGTGACCCTGTGGGCCCGCCGCCCCGAGGTCGCCGAGGTGGTCAACTCCACGCGCACCAACCCCGACTACCTCCCCGGCGTCGAACTCCCCGAGAACCTGCGCGCCACCTCGGACGCCGCCGAGGCCCTGCGGGACGCGGACTTCACCGTCCTGACGATCCCCTCCCAGACGCTGCGCGCCAACCTCGCCGAGTGGGCCCCGCTGCTCGCCCCGCACACCGTCGTCGTCTCCCTGATGAAGGGCGTCGAACTCGGCTCCGCCATGCGGATGAGCGAGGTCGTCGAGGACGTCGCGAAGATCCCGGCCGAGCGCGTCGCGGTCGTCACCGGACCCAACCTTGCCCGTGAGGTGGCCGCGCGGATGCCGGCCGCCGCCGTGGTCGCCTGCACCGACGAGTCCGTGGCCCGGCGGCTCCAGGCGGCCTGCCACACGCCGTACTTCCGGCCGTACACCAACACCGACGTGATCGGCTGCGAACTCGGCGGCGCGGTCAAGAACGTGATCGGGCTCGCGGTCGGCATCGCCGACGGCATGGGCCTCGGCGACAACGCCAAGGGCTCGCTCATCACGCGCGGCCTCGCCGAGACCACCCGGCTCGGCATGGCGATCGGCGCCGACCCGCTCACCTTCTCCGGACTCGCCGGGCTCGGGGACCTGGTGGCCACCTGCTCCTCGCCGCTGTCGCGCAACCACACCTTCGGCACCAACCTCGGCAAGGGCATGACGCTCCAGGAGACCATCGCGGTCACCAGTCAGACCGCCGAGGGCGTCAAGTCCTGTGAGTCCGTGCTGGATCTGGCGCGCAGGCACGGTGTGGAGATGCCCATCACCGAGACGGTGGTGGACATCGTGCACGAGGGCAAGCCGCCGGTGGTCGCCCTCAAGGAGCTGATGTCGCGCAGCGCGAAGCCGGAGCGACACTGAGCGACGCGGCACCCGAAGACGCCCCGGTCAGCGCTGTCGCCATGGGGTACTAACGGGTACGCTCATCGCGATATGAGCACCGAGAACCTCCCCCAGAGCCCCGAGTCGCAGCAGTCGCGCAAGCCGCGTGTGGCCGTCGTCTTCGGCGGCCGCAGCTCCGAACACGGGATCTCCACGGTCACCGCCGGCGCCGTCCTCGGTGCCGTCGACCGGACCAAGTACGACGTCCTGCCCATCGGCATCACCCGGGACGGCCGCTGGGTGCTGACGGCCGACGAGCCGGAGCGCATGGCCATCGCCGACCGGCGTACCCCCGAGGTCGCGGACGTGGCCGAGTCCGGCGAGGGCGGTGTGGTGCTCCCCGTCGACCCCGCGAACCGCGAGGTCGTCTACAGCGAGCCCGGCGCGGTGCCGAAGGCGCTCGGCGAGGTCGACGTGGTCTTCCCGGTGCTGCACGGCCCCTACGGCGAGGACGGCACCCTGCAGGGTCTCCTGGAGCTGTCCGGTGTGCCGTACGTCGGCTGCGGTGTGCTCGCCTCGGCCGTCGGCCAGGACAAGGAGTACATGAAGCGGGTGTTCACCTCCTTCGGGCTCAAGGTCGGCCCGTACGTGGTGATCCGGCCCCGCGAGTGGGAGCGGGACGAGTCCGCCGCCCGCAAGAAGATCGTGGACTTCGCGGGCGAGCACGGCTGGCCGCTCTTCGTGAAGCCCGCCCGCGCGGGTTCCTCCATCGGCATCACCAAGGTCGACGGCCTGGCCGGTCTGGACGAGGCGATCGCGGAGGCCCAGCGGCACGACCCGAAGATCATCGTGGAGGCCGCGCTGAGCGGCCGCGAGATCGAGTGCGGTGTCCTGGAGTTCGAGGACGGCCCGCGCGCCTCCGTACCGGCCGAGATCCCGCCGCCGAGCGCGCACGCGTACTACGACTTCGACGCCAAGTACATCGACTCCACGCCCGGTGTCGTCCCGGCCCCGCTCACCGACGAGGAGACCGCCGAGGTGCAGCGGCTCGCGGTGGAGGCGTTCGACGCGGCCGCCTGTGAGGGCCTGGTCCGCGCGGACTTCTTCCTCACCGACGAGGGCGAGTTCGTCATCAACGAGATCAACACGCTGCCCGGCTTCACGCCGATCTCGATGTACCCCAAGATGTGGGAGGCCTCCGGCATCTCCTACCCGGAGCTGGTGGACCGGCTGATCCAGGCGGCGCTGCGGCGTTCCACCGGGCTGCGTTAGCCCGGAGCTACGACCGCATGGAGGCGATCCCCTCGGGGATCGCCTTCTTCACGGTGGGGGCCAGGGCGACGAGCGCCGGGGTGGCGTCGTCCGGGCCCGTCAGGCCGCGCAGGGTCATTTCCACATAGGCCAGTCGGTTGGCCGTGGTGAAACGCCAGACGCCGTCGCCCTCCTTCTCCATGAGCCAGTCCACGCCGTCGACCCCGCCCGCGATCGCGTCGGGGTCGTTTCCCTGGGCCACCTTCGGGTCGATCATCTTCGGCGGCCGGACCACCCCGCAGCGCAGTATGATCGCCGAGCCTCCCCAGCCCGCCGTGTACACGGACCGGGGACCGGGGTCGCTGCGGCGCTTGCCGTCCACCTCCCCGGGCAGCACCTCGTGCAGCTTCCGGCACAGGGGGGCGGTCCTCGCGTCGGGGCGGGGAGCCTCGACCGAACCGCCGTCGTGCGCCGGGGAGCAGCCCGCGACCGCGATCAGCAGCGCGGGCGCGAGCAGGCCGAGGGGCCGGTGGCGGAAGAAGTTCACCGGCCAAGGGTAGACGGGGGCTACAGATGGACGACGGGGCAGGTCAGGGTGCGCGTGATGCCGTCCACTTGCTGGACCTTCGCGACCACCATCCGACCCAGTTCGTCGACGGTGTCGGCCTGTGCGCGCACGATGACGTCGTAGGGCCCGGTGACGTCCTCGGCCCGGATCACTCCGGGAATCTTGCCGATCGTCTCGGCGACGGTCGACGCCTTGCCGACCTCCGTCTGGATCAGGATGTACGCCTGTACCACGGAACCTCCAGGGTGCGGCCACGAGGATCATGTGGGGGAAAGGAACGCCACGGTATCGCGTCGCCGGTCCCCGCGGGGAGACCTCCGCGACCGGGTCCGCGTGCCGGGGTGCGAGCGGGACGAAAGTTGACGGCCGGTGTCCCCGGGAGGGCCGCCCGGGCCGTATCGGGGACACTGAAGACGCGACCGGGCACGGACAGGCAGAGAAGGGGCTTGACGGCATGAAGGGCACAGTGGGTGAGCTAGGTGAGTTCGGGCTCATCCGGGAGCTGACCTCCCGCCTCACCACCACCCCGGCGGTCCGGGTCGGCCCCGGTGACGACGCCGCGGTGGTCGCCGCTCCGGACCGCCGGGTGGTGGCGAGCACCGACATCCTGCTGGAGGGCCGGCACTTCCGCCGCGACTGGTCCACGGCCTACGACGTGGGCCGCAAGGCCGCCGCGCAGAACCTGGCGGACATCGCCGCGATGGGCGCCGTACCGACCGCGCTGCTGCTCGGCCTGGTCGTCCCGGCCGAACTGCCGGTCACCTGGCCCAGCGAACTGATGGACGGCCTGCGCGACGAGTGCCGGGTCGCCGGGGCCTCCGTGGTCGGCGGGGACGTCGTACGCGGGGACACGATCATGGTGTCGATCACCGCGCTCGGCGATCTGCGCAACCAGGAGCCGGTCACCCGCGCGGGCGCGCAGCCCGGCGACCTGGTGGCCGTCACCGGCTGGCTCGGCTGGTCCGCCGCCGGGTTCGCGGTGCTCTCCCGGGGCTTCCGCTCGCCGCGCGCGTTCGTGGAGGCGCACCGGCGCCCCGAGCCGCCGTACCACGCGGGTCCGGCCGCCGCCGCGCTCGGCGCGACCGCGATGTGCGACGTGAGCGACGGACTGATCGCGGACCTCGGGCACATCGCCGAGGCCAGCAAGGTCCGTATCGACATCCGCTCCGGCGCGATCGACATCCCGACCCAGATGAACGACATCGGTCAGGCCGTCGGTGTGGACCCGCTCCAGTGGGTGCTGACCGGGGGAGAGGACCACGCGATCGTGGCCACCTTCCCGCCGGACGCCAAGCTGCCCGCCCGCTGGAAGATCATCGGCGAGGTTCTCAACCCCTCGGCGCTGCCCCAGGTGACCGTGGACGGGGCGCCCTGGACGAACAAGGGCGGCTGGGACCACTTCGGAGACGTGGAGTCGTGAGCGGGTCCCGGGTTCCGCCGCGCGTGCTGACCGTCGCGGGCTCGGACTCCGGCGGAGGCGCCGGGATCCAGGCCGACCTGAAGACGATGCTGGCGCTCGGCGTGCACGGCATGAGCGTGATCACGGCCGTGACGGCACAGAACTCGCTCGGCGTGCAGGGCGCCTGGGAACTGCCGGTGGAGGCGGTGCGGGCGCAGTACCGCAGCGTGGTCGACGACATCGGTGTCCAGGCCGTGAAGACCGGGATGCTGGCCTCGGCGGAACTGGTCGAGGCGGTCGCGGAGTTGATCTCCGGCACGGACGCGCCCGCCGTGGTGGACCCGGTGGGCGTCTCCAAGCACGGCGACCCGCTGCTGGCCGCCTCCGCCCTGGACTCCGTGCGTAAGCGGTTGCTCCCGGTGGCCACCGTGGCCACCCCGAACCTGGACGAAGTGGCGCAACTCACAGGAATCCGGGCCGAGTCGGAGGGCGATCTGCGCCGGGCGGCCGACGCGGTGCTGGAGTTCGGGCCGCGCTGGGCGCTGATCAAGGGCGGTCATCTGGCCGGGGACGCCGTGGATCTGCTCACGGACGGCTCCGAGGAGTACTGGCTGCGTGCTCCACGTCACGACAACCGGCACACCCACGGCACGGGTTGCACGCTCGCCTCCGCCCTCGCCTCCGGGCTGGCCAAGGGGCTCTCGGTGCCGGACGCCGCCATCGCGGCCAAGGACTACGTCACCGGGGCGATCGAGGCCGGGTTCGCGCTGGGCGCGGGCATCGGGCCGGTCGACCACGGCTGGCGCTTCCGGAACTGACAAGGGCCCGGGGCCGCAAGGGCTCCGGGCCTTGAACGGCCGTACGGGCGTTGCTCGGACGCTGCTGGGGCAACGCCCGGACACCGCTGGGACAGCGCTCGGGCAGCACTCGGGCAAAGCGAAGAGCCGACCCACCCGAAGGTGGACCGGCTCGACGCGGCAACCGACCAGGGTCGCGCGATGATGGGGTACCCCTGCTCGTGAGAGCGTGGGGAAAAATCGTCAGCGCGAGACCTTGCCGGCCTTGATGCACGAGGTGCAAGCGTTCACGCGCTTCGGCGTCCCGCCGACCACGGTACGGACGCGCTGGATGTTC
Organism: Streptomyces sp. SID4985; assembly: GCF_009863025.1. GTDB lineage: Bacteria > Actinomycetota > Actinomycetes > Streptomycetales > Streptomycetaceae > Streptomyces. The sequence continues at coordinate 13,198 of NZ_WWIR01000445.1, forward strand.
GGGTTCCAGCGACGGGACGTACGGCGGTGCGAAAACGAGATGTTGTTGCCGAAGCCCGGCCCCTTGCCGCAGACGTCGCAGTTGGCAGCCACGGGTCACTCCAAAGACTTCAGATGCACTTACGGATGATCCCGGCAGGCCGGGATCGAGACCCGGAGGTCCGAGATCTTGAGTGGCGTTGCCAGGGGGAATGGCCCGATCGGGATCGGGCAACCGAAGCAGCATACATCGGCTGCTTCCGTACAACGAAACTACCACGGTCCCGGGGGAGGCCCGCTCCCGGCCTTGATCCAGGACACCCCGGCGCGGGGTCTACGCTGCGACCCACGGTCGGCCAGTCAGGGAGGCGCAGGTGGCGCAGGTGCCGCTGACATTCCTCGATGCTCTCGCGGTGCGCACCTGGTGCGGTGGGGCGCTGCGGGCGCTCGGACGCGCGCGCGAGGAGATCGACGCGATCAACGTCTACCCCGTCGCCGACGGGGACACCGGCACCAACCTCTACCTGACCATGGAGTCGGCCGCCGCCGCCGTGGAGGCGGTCTTCGCCGGGTACGAGACCGGCACCGGGCGCCCCTCGCTCGCCGACGCCGTGCGCGCGATGGCCCACGGCGCGCTCATCGGGGCGCGCGGCAACTCCGGGACGATCCTGGCGCAGCTGCTGCGCGGGATGTCCCAGGTGCTCGCGGAGAGTGACGGCGACACCGCCCGCATCGACGGTGCCCGGCTGCTGCTGGCTCTGCGGCACGCCGCCGACTCGGCCCATGAGGCGGTGGCCCACCCGGTCGAGGGCACGGTGCTGACGGTCGCCTCGGCGGCCGCCGACGCCGCCCAGCGGGCCGGGGACGACTGCGGGGCCGTC
>NZ_WWIR01000446.1 GCF_009863025.1 Streptomyces sp. SID4985
GCCCGGCACACCGCCGTGGCGCTGCCCCGCCGAGTGCTCGGGCCGGGCCGGGCCCGCGTCCTCCCCCACCCGCACGCAGCCTGTGGCAGCGGCGGCGGCCAGCACCGTGACGACCAGACGGACGGGTACGTACTTGGGGCGCACGGCGGCCACCTCCGGAACAAGGGAAGGAGTCGACCTACCCAACTCCCGCCGCCCGCAAGAGGACACGCCCGTTGTTCGAGCCCCCTCACCCTCACCCCCCGTACGGGCCGTCCGTCCCCGACAATGGCGGTGTGCTGGAGATGACACGCGACAGGTTCGAAGAGCTGGTGAGCGAGGCCCTGGACCGGATCCCGCCGGAACTGACGCGGGTCATGGACAACGTGGCCGTCTTCGTGGAGGACGAGCCGCCCGCCCACGACCCGGAACTGCTCGGCCTCTACGAGGGCACCCCCCTCACCGAACGCGGGGAGTGGTACGCCGGGGTCCTCCCCGACCGCATCTCGATCTACATGGGCCCGATCCTGCGGTACTGCACCACACAGGAGGACGTGGTGGACGAGGTGGCCGTCACGGTCGTCCACGAGGTCGCCCACCACTTCGGCATCGAGGACGCCCGCCTGCACGAACTGGGCTGGGGCTGAGCCGGACCGGGCCTCGCCGGGCACCCCCGCATATCCCGTGGCGCCGCTGGGCATACGGCCCCAATGCCCCGCGTCCCCGCCGCCCTGTCCCGCCGCCGGAACCGGAACCCAGACCGCCCAGACCGCCGCCGCCCCCTCCCCCTTCTCGGTCTCGCCGCCCGGCCCCGCCCCTGGCTGCGGGCGCTCGGCCTCGTCACGGTCGTGCTCACCGGCGCCTGGCTGGGGCTGCTGGTGGTCGGCGACGTCCACGCGCCGGTCGGCCCGATGGACACCACCATGGCGCTACGGCCCTCCCTCAGCGGCGGCACGAAGATCAACGTCTCGCCGCTGGGCGCGCTCACCCTGGACAGCCATGTCGCCCCGCTCCGCCTGGACGTCGACGTGGACCAGCTGGACCCGGTGCGCGCACAGGCGCTGGTGGACCACCCGGAGCGGCTGTCGGGGCTCCAGCGGGAGGTCACCGACGACATCGGGCACGGCACGCTCGACCTCGCGGTGCGCTCCTCGGTCGCCGTCGTCACCGGCGCCACGGTCCTCGGCCTCGCCGTCTACCGCAGGCCCCGCCGCGCACTGGCGGCCGGCGGACTGGCCCTCGCCCTGCTCGCGGCCTCGGGAATCTCCGCCTACGCCACCTGGAACCCCCGCTCGGTGCTGGAGCCCCGCTTCTCCGGGCTGCTCTCCTCGGCGCCGTCCGTGGTCGGCAACGCCCGCAGCATCGTCACCGAGTTCGACGTCTACCAGAAGGAGCTGGCCCGCCTGGTGACGAACGTGACGAAGCTGTACGACGTCGCGTCCACGCTGCCCGCCTACCAGCCCGACCCCTCCACGATCCGCGTGCTGCACGTGTCGGACATCCACCTCAACCCGGCGAGCTGGAAGATCATCGAGTCGCTGGTGACCCAGTACAAGGTGCACGTGATCGTGGACTCCGGCGACACCATGGACCACGGCACCGCGGCGGAGAACGGCTTCCTGGACCCGGTCGAGGATCTGGGCGTGCCCTATGTGTGGGTCAGGGGCAACCACGACTCCCTGGCCACCCAGCGCTATCTGGAGCGCAAGAAGAACGTGCACGTCCTGGACGAGGGCCGGGCCGAGACGGTCGCCGGGGTGCGGTTCGCGGGCATGGGCGATCCGCAGTTCACGCCCGACCGCTCCCGGCCGACGGGCGGTGACGCGGCCGAGCAGCTTGCGGGGGCGCGGCTGGCGTCGGCGCTGCGGGACCAGCGGGCCCAGGGCACACCGGTGGACATCGCGGTCGCCCACGAGCCGCTGGCTGCACAGGAGACGGACGGCACGGTGCCGCTCGTGCTCTGCGGGCATCTGCACACCGAGGGGACGAAGATCCTGCCGCTGGGCACCCGGCTGCGCCGCGAGGGCTCGACCGGTGGCAGCGGGCTGCGGGCGGTCGAGGGGAAGTACCCGGCACCGATCGAGGCGTCGATCCTCTACCTGGACCGCGACACCCGCAGGCTCCAGGCGTGGGACGAGATCGGGCTGGGCGGCCTGGGGCGCACGACGGCCGAGGTCAGCCGTCATCTGGTGAAGAAGTGAGCCACCAGGCGGCCCATGAAGTGTTTTGCCGATACCACCCCGCATCCCCTATGCTGCTCACGTCCCCGACGCGCTGCGAAGCGCCCACGGCGGGCCGATAGCCCTCATCGTCTAGCGGCCTAGGACGCCGCCCTTTCAAGGCGGTAGCACGGGTTCGAATCCCGTTGGGGGCACAGCAGACTTGTCACGAAACCCGCTCTGATCCAGAGCGGGTTTTCGCGTTCCCGGGCTGCGAACCGGGCCGCTCCCCTTCCCGATGCGGTGCGGGAATCTCGTTTTCAAACCACCCCCGTTGCTCTGATACGCTTCTCCAGCGACGTCAGCCCAGCAGATGCGCACCTCACAGCAGGTGGGAATCACGTTGGGGAGACCCGCAACCGTGTGCGACACTGTCGTACACAGCGCCTGGTCCTGTGGAGCAGTTTGGAGTGCTCGCCACCCTGTCAAGGTGGAGGCCGCGGGTTCAAATCCCGTCAGGACCGCTGAGGTTTCACGTGAAACCTCGTGGCTGGGTAGCTCAGTTGGTACGAGCGATCGCCTGAAAAGCGATAGGTCGCCGGTTCGACCCCGGCCCCAGCCACAACCGCCCTCACCAGGGCCGACACCCCCTCCGGAGTCTCCGGCGGGGGTGTTTTCGTATGCCGTGGAACTGCCATGGAGCTGCCGTGGGCACGCGGTTGCGGGCTTCCGGCGCCGGGGCCACAGTGAAATACGGCCATTCGTCGGAAATCACCCCGAGGGAGCGCCCATGCCCGTCACGAAAAGACAGCGGACGGCTGTGTTCAGCTCGATGTTCGTAGCCGCAGCCGTCGTTCTCGCCCCCGTGTCCTTCCAGCAGGTCGCCTCGGCGGCCCCCGCCACCGCGCAGACCGGGACGGTGACAAGACTTCCGGTGTCACCCTGGGGCTACCAGGAGGGATTCCGGGACGGATTCAGGTCCGGGTTCCGGGACGGCCAGCGCACATGCCATCGCTGGAACGACGGCCACCGCCAGTTCCCGGTCCGATCGTTGATGGACCCGCGCTGGGACTACCAGAACGGCTTCAAGGACGGGTACAGGTCCGGGTTCAGGTCCGGACAGCGAAGCTGCTGAGCCGGGACGGTGAAGCCGCTGAGCCACGAGGACGGGCCTGTGCGCGGGCCCGTCCTCCGCTCGGCGCCGGGGGCGGGGGCCGGGGCCGGGGCGGCAAATCATTCGCGCGCTGTTTCCCCGAGGTGAGATCCTGGATCGCGTATGTCTACGCATCCCGCCCCCGCCCCGAGCGCCCTCGCCTCCCGACTGACCGAGCTGTCGCTGCGCGACGCGCACCGGCTCGGACGCAGGCTCGAGGGCGCGCGCAAGATCCGTAAGCCGGAGGCCCGCGCCGCCGTCCTCGCCGAGATCGAGGGCGACGTCGACCAGGCCGCCTCCCGCATGGAGGCGCGGCGCTCCCGAGTGCCCGCCGTCACCTATCCCGAGCAGCTGCCGGTCAGCCAGAAGAAGGACGAGATCGCGGCCGCCATCCGCGATCACCAGGTGGTCATCGTGGCCGGTGAGACCGGCTCCGGAAAGACCACGCAGATCCCCAAGATCTGTATGGAGCTGGGCCGGGGCGTGCGCGGCATGATCGGGCACACCCAGCCCCGCCGTATCGCCGCCCGGACGGTGGCCGAGCGCGTCGCCGACGAGTTGAAGACCCCGCTCGGCGAGGCCGTCGGCTGGAAGGTCCGCTTCACCGACCAGGTGAACCCGGACGCCACCTTCGTGAAGCTGATGACGGACGGCATCCTCCTCGCGGAGATCCAGACCGACCGCGAGCTGCGCGCCTACGACACGATCATCATCGACGAGGCCCACGAGCGGTCCCTCAACATCGACTTCCTGCTCGGCTATCTGGCCCAGCTGCTGCCCAGGCGCCCCGACCTCAAGGTCGTCATCACCTCGGCCACCATCGACCCCGAGCGCTTCTCCCGGCACTTCGGCGACGCCCCGATCGTCGAGGTGAGCGGGCGGACGTACCCGGTGGAGGTGCGCTACCGGCCGCTCCTCGAAGAGGAGTCCTCCGACGCCGACCGCGATCAGATCACCGCGATCACCGACGCCGTCGAGGAGCTGATGGGCGAGGGGCCGGGCGACATCCTGGTCTTCCTCTCCGGTGAGCGCGAGATCCGGGACACCGCCGACGCGCTGGAGAAGAAGAAGTACAGATTCACCGAGGTCCTGCCGCTGTACGCGCGCCTCTCGCACGCCGAGCAGCACCGCGTCTTCCAGCCGCACACCGGCCGCCGGATCGTGCTGGCGACCAACGTCGCCGAGACCTCGCTGACCGTCCCCGGCATCAAGTACGTGATCGACCCCGGCTTCGCCCGGATCAGCCGCTACAGCCACCGCACCAAGGTCCAGCGGCTGCCCATCGAGCCGGTCTCGCAGGCCAGCGCCAACCAGCGCAAGGGCCGCTGCGGCCGTACGTCCGACGGCATCTGCATCCGGCTCTACTCCGAGGACGACTTCGTCGCCCGCCCGGAGTTCACGGACGCCGAGATCCTGCGCACCAACCTCGCCTCCGTCATCCTCCAGATGACCGCGGCCGGCCTCGGCGAGATCGAGAAGTTCCCCTTCATCGACCCGCCGGACCACCGCAACATCCGTGACGGCGTCCAGCTCCTCCAGGAACTCGGCGCCCTCGACCCCGCGCAGAAGGACCCCCGCAAGCGCCTCACCGACACCGGCCGCAAGCTCGCCCAGCTGCCCGTCGACCCGCGGCTGGCCCGCATGGTCCTGGAGGCCGCGAAGAACGGCTGTGTCCGCGAGGTCATGGTCATCGCCGCCGCGCTGTCCATCCAGGACCCGCGCGAGCGCCCCGCCGACAAGCAGACCCAGGCCGACCAGCAGCACGCCCGCTTCAAGGACGAGACCAGCGACTTCCTCGCCTACCTCAACATGTGGCGGTACATCCGCGAGCAGCAGAAGGAGCGCGGCTCGTCGGCCTTCCGCCGGATGTGCAAGCAGGAGTACCTGAACTTCCTGCGCATCCGCGAATGGCAGGACATCTACTCGCAGCTGCGCACGGTCGCCAAGCAGATGGACATCCGCATAGGCGAGGAGGACGCCCCCGCCGACCTCATCCACGTCTCCCTGCTCGCGGGCCTCCTCTCCCACGTCGGCATGAAGGACGTGAAGGACGGCAACAAGAACGAGTACCTGGGCGCCCGCAACGCCAAGTTCGCGGTGTTCCCCGGCTCCTCGCTCTTCAAGAAGCAGCCGAAGTTCCTGATGTCGGCCGAACTCGTGGAGACCTCGCGCCTCTGGGCCCGCGTCAACGCGAAGATCGAGCCCGAGTGGGTCGAGCCGCTCGCCGGCCACCTCCTGAAGCGGACGTACAGCGAACCGCACTGGGAGAAGGACCAGGCGGCCGTGATGGCGTACGAGAAGGTGACGCTGTACGGCGTCCCGATCGTCGCCCAGCGCAAGGTGAACTACGGCCGCGTCGACCCCGAGGTGTCCCGCGAGCTCTTCCTGCGCAACGCCCTGGTCGAGGGCGACTGGCGCACCCACCACAAGTTCTTCGCCGACAACCGCAAGCTCCTCAGCGAGGTCGAGGAGCTGGAACACCGCGCCCGGCGCCGGGACATCGTCGTGGACGACGAGACGCTGTTCGACTTCTACGACCAGCGCGTGCCCGAACACATCGTCTCCGGCGCCCACTTCGACTCCTGGTGGAAGCACAAGCGGCACGAGCAGCCCGACTTCCTCGACTTCGAGCGGGAGATGCTCATCCGGGAGTCGGCGGAGGCGGTCACCAAGGCCGACTACCCCGACACCTGGCAGCAGGGGAACCTCAAGTTCCGGGTGACGTACCAGTTCGAGCCGGGCGCGGACGCCGACGGTGTGACCGTGCACATCCCGCTCCAGGTGCTCAACCAGGTCACCGACGAGGGCTTCGACTGGCAGATCCCGGGCCTGCGCGAGGAGGTCGTCACCGAGCTCATCCGCACGCTGCCCAAGCCGATCCGCCGCAACTACGTCCCCGCGCCCAACTACGCCAAGAGGTTCCTGGACCGGGCGGTCCCCCTCCAGGAGCCGCTGACGACCACCATGGCGCGCGAGCTGAAGCGCATGGTCGGCGTGCCCTTCGAGGCGGCCGACTTCGACTGGGCCAAGGTCCCCGACCATCTGAAGGTCACCTTCAGGATCGTGGACGAGCGGCGCCGCAGGCTGGCCGAGGACAAGGACCTGGAGGCGCTGAAGCTCCAGCTGCGTCCGAAGGCCCGCAAGGCCCTCTCCCAGGCCGCCGCGGCCACCGCCTCCCGGCAGGGCGGCGAGTCGCTGGAGCGCTCGGGCCTGACCGACTGGACGATCGGCACGCTCACCCGCGTCTTCGAGACCCGGCGGGCCGGACAGCCCGTCAAGGCGTACCCGGCCCTGGTGGACGACGGCGACACGGTCTCCGTACGCCTCTTCGACACCGAGGAGGAGCAGGCCGAGGCCATGTGGAAGGGCATGCGCCGGCTCATCCTGCGCAACATCCCGGTGAACCCGGCCAAGTTCGCCGCCGACAGGCTGACGAACGCCCAGAAGCTGGCGCTCTCGGCCAACCCGCACGGCTCGGTGCAGGCCCTCTTCGACGACTGCGCGATGGCCGCGGCCGACAAGCTGATCGCGGACTTCGGCGGCCCGGTGTGGGACGAGGAGTCGTACCGCGCGCTCTACGACAAGGTGCGCGCGGAGATCGTGGACACCACGGTCCGCGCCGTCGCCCAGACACAGCAGGTGCTCGCGGCCTGGCAGGCGGCCGAGCGGCGGCTGAAGTCGGTGAAGAGCCCCACGCTGCTCGCCAATCTGACGGACGTACGGCAGCAGCTGGACGCCCTGGTGAAGCCCGGCTTCGTGACCTGGGCGGGCCTGAAGCGGCTGCCGGACCTGATGCGCTACCTGGTGGCCGCCGACCGGCGTCTGCAGCAGATGCCGACGAACGTCCAGCGGGACACCTCCCGCATGGAGAAGGTCCAGGAGATGCGCGACGAGTACGCGTGGCTCCTGGAGCAGCTGCCGCAGGGGCGCCCGGTGCCCCGGCAGGTACTCGACATCCGCTGGATGATCGAGGAGCTGCGGGTCAGCTACTTCGCCCACGCGCTGGGCACCGCCTACCCCGTCTCGGACAAGCGGATCGTGAAGGCGATCGACGCCCTGGCACCGTAGCCGGTCGTGCGCGGAGGGTGAGTTCGACCCGGCCATCCACCCTCGTGTACAGTCCTTCTCGCAGCACAACGCAGCAGCCGAGTGCAGCGAGAGATGGTCCTGTGGAGCAGTTTGGAGTGCTCGCCACCCTGTCAAGGTGGAGGCCGCGGGTTCAAATCCCGTCAGGACCGCAGAAAAGGAAGGGCCCCCGCGAGGGGGCCCTTTCGTCGTTCCCGGCGCTCTTGACGGCGCCGGCCGGGCTCGGTACCCAGAAGGCAGGCCGCCTCCCCCGTGCGGCCCCCGGAGGTGACGGATGGCGGCATCGGCCAGGCACGCGACGCGAGCGCTCCTGAGGGCACATCTGTCGGCCGCGTCCGCCTATCGGCACGCCACCCGCCACTGTCCCGTCTGCCACCGCCTCCAGCGGCTCGCCATGGAACCGGACGAGAACCCCAACACCCGTCCACACAAGGGCTGATGGGGCGTGCGAGCCCATTAGCGCACACATGTGCCCTGCGACAAGAAGCGAGCCGTGTGGCGGGAGTCACGGCATGATTTTTTGAAAGTGGGGTTCTTACCAGTGTCATACAACAGGTCAATTTAATATGTGCAATTGCACCTGTCTCACTGACCCCCCACAGCGCTTCCCACACTCCTCCTCAGACTCCGACAGAGCCGCTCACGGAGGATCAGGAAGGCTCGCCCGAGGGCACAAAAAAGATCGCGCTGGACCCGGCGGAGTCCAGCGCGATCTACGACGCACCCTGTGCCACTTACTCAAGCAATGGAATCGGCTTGGGCGGGGGGCCTGTTGGGGCAGGTCCCGCGTCGTTCAGAGCTAGGGTTCGGGCGCCCCGACCAGTTGGGGTTCGGTCGTTCTGCCCGGTTATGGAGTTGTTCAGGCCTCGCTGCGCTGCTGCGGGATGCCCGCGAGCAGGGCGCGGACCTCCGCCTCGCGGTAGCGGCGGTGCCCGCCGAGCGTGCGGATCGACGTGAGCTTGCCGGCCTTCGCCCACCGCGTGACCGTCTTGGGGTCGACACGGAACATGGTGGCGACCTCAGCCGGGGTCAGCAGCGGCTCGGCATCAGGGGTGCGAGCGGTCATGAGCGGCCTCCTCGGGAGAACCGACGTTCTCGGTTCTTTCCTCTAAATTCTGCACCTTGACCCGCGTTGCCCGAAATGGCGGACGCGAGTCGAGTCGGTTATAGGACGAACGGCTTGTCCTCGGCACTACAACTACACCATCTGTCCAGCCGCGTCGGCCAAACCGATGGAATTGCCCTCCCAGGTGTTCATCAGCGACGGAAGCCGATGGACCATGCCATAGCGGACAGTCACGCCGATGTGACGATCAGTCACTTCGGCGATCAGGAGGCACCGGACCCCCCAAAGCGTGCAATGCGGAGATTCTGCCCATAGTGGAGCACAGATGGACAGACGGAGCCCTCCCCGGGCTCCTTGTCCTATTTTGGCACGAGGGGCGGCAAGAGACGCAAGGGCCGCGTAAGTGCCGTCCATCACCCTTGATGGGAAAAGCCCGGATCGGGACCAACATCCCGTCAGATGAGTCAAGTCCACAGACCGTACGCTGTTCGAGGCCATTTCGACCGTGACCTGCGTCACTTCTCATCTGTTCGGGATGCGCCGTCATCAAGGAGTACGTACGGATACGGCGATCAGTTCGCGCGTTGTCGCGGATACGGCGATCAGTTCGCCGAACGCAGGTCCCGTACCGCGCGCCAGCGCTGCACGAGCCGGCCGTAGGCCCGCCCCGCGGCCGGGCCGTCGCCCCGGCGCAGCGCGTCGATGCCCGCGGCCACGTCCGCCGCGGAGTGGTCGTCCTCGAGCGCTCCCGCCGGCACGGCATGGACCAGTCCGCCGTAGTCCAGCTCCACCAGCGAGCGGGGGTGGAACTCCTCCAGCCAGCGGCCGACGTCCACCAGGCCGTCGATCAGCGGACCCTCCTCGACCGCGTCCTTCAGGGTGCGCAGCGCTCGCGCCACGCGCCGCCGGGCCTGCACCATCGGCGTGCGGTAGCGCAGCAGCGGGGGCACCTCCCCGGTGCCCTTCTCGAACCGCCGCTCCTCGTCGCCGACGAGCACGAACCAGTTGAGCGGCACCTGCCAGGTCGCGGTGCGGATCCAGGGGCGGGCGTCGGGGTTGCGGGCGAGCCAGCGCTCGTAGTCCAGGGCCGCCTGGCGGCGCACCAGCGGCGGCAGCACGGCGTCCCGCACCGTCGGGGGCAGTTCCTCGTCCAGGGCGGTCAGCGCCTGCCAGCCGCGCAGCCGGGTCCGCCAGGGACAGACGCAGAGCACGCCGTCCACCTCGGTCACGAAGGCGTCCGCGCTCTCGTGCACCGGAACCGCGACCGGCGGCGTGGGCAGCAGGTCGGCCAGCGAGCGGCGCAGCTCGTCCTGGTAGGAGGGACGGTCCCGCCTGCGGGCGTACTTCGCCCAGTGGGTGCGCTCCGGCTCCGGGAAGGCGGTCAGCGGCTCGTACACGCGCAGGTACGCGGCATAGGGGACGACCACGGAGGACACCTTGGGCACGCTCCCTCCCTCCCCCTCGCGCCCGGCGCGAAACCCCCGCCGGGTCCGGCTCGGAACCACTGCGCATCGTGCCACGGCGAGCGACCGCGCGGGCACGGAAGAGTGATCCCCGGCGTACCCCGGATACGGGCCGCGAGCAGGCTCTACGCTCAGCCTTGCGGCCCAACGGCCGCGTGGCAGCACCCCGCCACCCGTCCCCACGGCCAAAAGTGTGGGGAAACCCCCGGGGCCGCCCGGCCCCGGCCGCCGCTACACGCACAGGAGTCACCACCGTGACCTACGCAACCGGCGCATCCGCTGACGTCCTGCGGACCCTCTTCCATTCGGACCAGGGCGGCCATGAGCAGGTCGTGCTCTGCCAGGACCGCGCCAGCGGCCTCAAGGCCGTCATCGCCCTGCACTCCACCGCCCTCGGCCCGGCCCTGGGCGGCACCCGCTTCCATCCGTACGCCACCGAGGCCGACGCCGTCGCCGACGCCCTCAACCTCGCGCGCGGGATGTCGTACAAGAACGCGATGGCCGGTCTGGACCACGGCGGCGGCAAGGCCGTGATCATCGGCGACCCGGAGCGGGACAAGACCGAGGAGCTGCTGCTCGCCTACGGCCGCATGGTCGCCTCGCTCGGCGGGCGCTACGTGACCGCGTGCGACGTCGGCACCTATGTCGCGGACATGGACGTGGTGGCCCGCACCTGCGGCTGGACCACCGGCCGCTCCCCGGAGAACGGCGGCGCGGGCGACTCCTCCGTGCTCACCGCCTTCGGCGTCTACCAGGGCATGCGCGCCTCCGCCCAGCACGTGTGGGGCGACCCCTCGCTGCGCGGCCGCCAGGTCGGCATCGCGGGCGTCGGCAAGGTGGGCCGCCATCTGGTGGGGCATCTGCGCGCCGAGGGCGCCGAGGTCGTGCTCACGGACGTACGCCCGGACGCGGTGCGCCAGGTCATGGCGGAGCACCCCGAGGGGGTGACGGCGGTGGCGAGCACGGACGAGCTGATCCGCGTCGAGGGCCTCGACATCTACGCCCCCTGCGCGCTGGGCGGCGCCCTGGACGACCGCACGGTGCCGGTGCTGACCGCCAAGGTGGTGTGCGGCGCGGCCAACAACCAGCTCGCGCACCCGGGCGTGGAGAAGGACATCGCCGACCGGGGCATCCTCTACGCGCCGGACTACGTGGTGAACGCGGGCGGGGTGATCCAGGTGGCGGACGAGCTGCACGGGTTCGACTTCGAGCGGTGCCGGGCGAAGGCCGCGAAGATCTTCGACACCACGCTGGAGATCTTCGCGACCGCAAAGGCGGACGGCATCCCGCCGGCCGCCGCGGCCGACCGGATCGCCGAGCGGCGCATGGCGGACGCCCGCGCGGCACGCTGACCCGCAGGGGCTCCGTACCGGCCGATTCGCGCCCGTGCGGCCCCCGGGCCGGGTGCCCGGCCGCACGGGCGGGCGGTACCCGCCGGAGGCAACTTGGAGAGAACTCTCACTTCCACCGGCGGGTCGTACCCCGATAAGTGGTTAAAATCGCCGTTGACCAGCGAGGACAGGGCTCCTCGAGGGTCCTGTGCACACGCGCGTGCTGCGGGCGACGTACCGTATGGGCGCGGGCTCAGGTACCGTGGAAGCCCTACGGACCGGCATCTCTGCGGAGAGTCCGTTCCAGATCATGAACGCGTGTCAGACTCTGGGGCCGTTGAGCCCCGTCACCGAGGGGGTCGAGCCATGGGGCGCGGCCGGGCCAAGGCCAAGCAGACAAAGGTCGCCCGCCAGCTGAAGTACAACAGCGGTGGGACTGACCTGTCACGTCTGGCCAGTGAACTGGGCGCATCGACTTCGAGCCAGCCGCCGAACGGCGAGCCGTTCGAGGACGATGAAGATGACGAGGATGACCTCTACTCCCGTTACGCCGACCTCTATGAGGACGACGACGAGGACGAGGACGACGGTCCCTCACAGCACCGTCGCGGCGCTTGACCTCGCACTGAGCATCAGGCCGGTCGGTGGCACTGCCACCGACCGGCTTCTGTGCTGCGTGTGAAACGGTCGCGGCGGGTCTGTGGACCACAGAGGGCGGGCGCCCCGAGGGAGCCCGCCCTACAGGTGTTCTAGCGCGCGTAGTCCCCGGTCAGCTCGGCGCCCGAGGTGCGGCCGTCCCGGCCGGTGATCTCGCCGGCCACCCAGGCGTCCACGCCGCGGTCGGCCAGCGTGGTCAGGGCCGCTTCGACGGACTCGGCGGGTACGACGGCCATCATGCCGACGCCCATGTTCAGGGTCTTCTCCAGCTCCAGGCGCTCGACGTCGCCCGTACGGCCGACCAGGTCGAAGATCGCGCCCGGGGTCCACGTGGAGCGGTCCACGGTGGCGTGCAGGCCGTCCGGGATGACCCGGGCCAGGTTGGCCGCCAGGCCGCCGCCGGTGATGTGCGAGAAGGCGTGCACCTCGGTCGTGCGGGTGAGCGCGAGGCAGTCCAGCGAGTAGATCTTGGTGGGCACCAGGAGCTCCTCGCCGAGCGTGCGGCCCAGCTCCGCGATCTCCGACTCCAGGGCGAGTCCCGCACGCTCCAGCAGGACGTGACGGACCAGGGAGTACCCGTTGGAGTGAAGACCGGAGGACGCCATGGCGATCACGGCGTCACCCTCGCGGATGCGGTCCGGGCCGAGCAGCCGGTCGGCCTCCACCACGCCCGTACCGGCGCCCGCGACGTCGAAGTCGTCCGCGCCGAGCAGGCCCGGGTGCTCGGCCGTCTCGCCGCCCACCAGGGCGCACCCGGCGAGCACACAGCCCTCCGCGATGCCCTTGACGATCGCGGCGACCCGCTCGGGGTGGACCTTGCCGACGCAGATGTAGTCGGTCATGAAGAGCGGCTCGGCACCGCACACGACGATGTCGTCCATGACCATGGCGACCAGGTCGTGGCCGATGGTGTCGTACACGCCGAGGCGCCGGGCGATGTCGACCTTGGTGCCGACGCCGTCGGTCGCGGAGGCGAGCAGCGGTCGCTCGTAGCGCTTGAGGGCGGAGGCGTCGAAGAGCCCGGCGAAGCCGCCGAGGCCGCCGAGGACCTCGGGGCGGCGGGTCTTCCTCACCCATTCCTTCATGAGCTCGACCGCGCGGTCGCCCGCCTCGATGTCGACGCCCGCGCTCGCGTAGCTGGCACCCGTGGTCTCAGAGGACATGACTGTGAGAACTTTCCTGTCGTACGGCTCTGACGGCGCAGCTCAGGGACGCCGGATGGCGTCGGCCGCGGCGGTGGCGGCGGTTCCTGCCGCCAGCTCGGTCTCCAGCAGCTGCTTGCCGAGCAGCTCCGGGTCGGGCAGCTCCATCGGGTACTCGCCGTCGAAGCAGGCGCGGCACAGGTTCGGCTTGTCGATGGTGGTCGCGTCGATCATGCCGTCGATGGAGATGTACGCGAGCGAGTCGGCGCCCAGGCTGGTGCCGATCTCCTCGATGGTCATGCCGTTGGCGATCAGCTCGGCGCGGGTGGCGAAGTCGATGCCGAAGAAGCAGGGCCACTTCACGGGCGGCGAGGAGATCCGGATGTGGACCTCGGCGGCACCGGCCTCGCGCAGCATGCGCACCAGGGCCCGCTGGGTGTTGCCGCGCACGATCGAGTCGTCCACGACGATCAGGCGCTTGCCCTTGATGACTTCCTTGAGCGGGTTCAGCTTCAGCCGGATGCCCAGCTGGCGGATGGTCTGCGAGGGCTGGATGAAGGTGCGGCCCACATAGGCGTTCTTCACCAGGCCGTTGCCGAAGGGGATGCCGGAGGCTTCCGCGTACCCGATGGCGGCCGGGGTGCCGGACTCCGGGGTGGCTATGACCAGGTCGGCCTCGACCGGCGCCTCCTTGGCCAGGCGGCGGCCCATCTCCACGCGGGAGAGGTAGACGTTCCGCCCGGCGATGTCGGTGTCCGGGCGCGCCAGGTAGACGTACTCGAAGACACAGCCCTTGGGCTTCGCTTCCGCGAAGCGCGAGGTGCGCAGGCCGTTCTCGTCGATGGCGATGAACTCGCCGGGCTCGATCTCGCGGACGTAGGAGGCGCCGCAGATGTCGAGGGCGGCGGACTCCGAGGCGACGACCCAGCCGCGCTCCAGGCGGCCGAGGACCAGCGGGCGGATGCCCTGCGGGTCGCGGGCCGCGTACAGCGTGTGCTCGTCCATGAAGACGAGGCTGAAGGCGCCCTTCACCTGCGGGAGGATGCGGTGGGCCGCCTCCTCGATGGTGAGCGGCTTGCCGTCCTCGTCGACCTGGGCGGCGAGCAGTGCCGTCAGCAGGTCGGTGTCGTTGGTGGCCGCGACCCGGGTGGAGCGGCCGTTGGTGTCCTTCGGCAGTTCGGCGACCATCTCCGCGAGCTGCGCGGTGTTGACCAGGTTGCCGTTGTGGCCGAGCGCGATCGAACCGTGCGCGGTGGCGCGGAACGTCGGCTGGGCGTTCTCCCACACGGAGGCGCCGGTGGTCGAGTAGCGGGCGTGTCCGACCGCGATATGACCCTGGAGCGAACCGAGCGAGGTTTCGTCGAAGACCTGGGAGACCAGGCCCATGTCCTTGAAGACGAGGATCTGGGAGCCGTTGCTGACCGCGATTCCCGCGGATTCCTGGCCCCGGTGCTGGAGGGCGTAGAGCCCGAAGTACGTGAGCTTTGCGACCTCTTCGCCAGGCGCCCAGACACCGAAGACGCCGCAAGCGTCCTGGGGGCCTTTTTCGCCGGGAAGCAGATCGTGATTGAGTCGACCGTCACCACGTGGCACGGCTCCGAGTGTAGGCGAGGCAGACGGCTACTCCGAATTGGGGATACGTAGCGGCTGCCGAACCCAGGCTTGCGATCACCTTGGGTCTTTTCGCGTTTCGCCTGGTCACAGCGGTGCGTATCGGACGACTCCCGGCGCGGTCCGGCGCGCGGGGGCGTCTTCGGCCGTTCCGCCAGGGCGTCCCGAGTGAGGTGTCGCACATCAATCGGGCGCGATCCGGGTGAGGTTCACGCGCTCGCCGTGACCGCCCGTGAGCGTGAGTTTCCCGTCCTCGGTGCGGGCGGTGAGGGTCTGCCGGTCGAGGGCGGCGCCGAGGGCGCGTTCGAAGGTCATCCGGGCGGGGTCGCAGGCGATCTTGGTGGTGCGCAGGGCGCCGAAGGTGATCCGGTCGTCGTGCACGGCGGCCCGGGTGCCGAAGGTGTTGCAGCCGAGGTCGCCGCCCGCGCCGCCGTCCTCCTCCACGCGCAGCCGGGCGCCGGAGGGTGCGCGGAGGGTCGTGTTCCCGGTGGTGAGGCTGTCGACCCGCCACTCCACACCGGTCACCGGCTGCCGGGGCCCCACCGAGCCACTGCCCGCCGCCTCGCTTCCACAGGCCGCCATGACCGGGACGAGCACGGCGGCCGCCGCCAGGGTCCTGCACTGCTTGTACCGGTACATACCGGTTCGACGTGCCGGAGGTGCCCGGGGTTCCGTCGTGGCCCTCCGCCCCGGTCTTCCGCTACGGCAGCAGCGGCAGCAGTCCCGAAAGGTCCGCGCGCTCGCCGCTCGCGCTCACCTCGGCCCGCGCGAGGGCATCCGGCCAGGTCAGGCGGCCGGTGGCGAGTCGCAGCCAGGTCAGCGGGGCGGTCTCCACGACGTTGGGCGGGGTGCCGCGCGTGTGCCGGGGACCTTCCACGCACTGGACCACGGCGTACGGCGGCACGCGGACCTCGGTGGAGCCGCCGGGCGCCTTCAGGGCGAGGGCGTCGGCGAGCACGCGGGTGGCGGCGGCGAGGGCCTGCCGGTCGAGCGGTACGTCGAGGCCGGGGACGCTCGTGGTGAGGTCGTCGGCGCAGAGCACCAGATGGACGAGCCGGGTGACCAGGAAGTCGTCGAGGGTCATGACCCCGGCACCGGTCTCCACGAGCCGTTCGTCGGGGTGGGCGTCGAGGAGGTCGCGCAGAGCCCGCTCGACGTCGGCGAGCGGAGTGAGCGGAGCGTCCGGTGCGAGCGGAGCGAGCGGTGCGTCCGATGCGCTCGGCCCGGTCCCCGGCGCCAGGAACCACTCGGCCGGGGTGAGCGTCGCCCTCGGCCCGGCGGGGCGCGCGACCGCGTGCCCGACCTCGGCGAGCGACGCGGCGACCGACGCCGTCAGCCGGAGCACCGGCTCGGAGTCGAGGTCCCGTACGGCCTCCCGCACCTGACCGAGCTGCGCGAGGACCGCCGCGCGGGTCTTGGCGGGGTCGTATCTGCGGGGGCGTTTCCTGGCCGGGGGCATGGCGGTGAGCCTATGCCCTGACCGCGTAGCCCTTCAGGCCGTTCTCCACCAGGCCGAAGGCGACCAGGACGCGTTCGGCGGCGTCGGCGGCGACCTCGTCGGGGCTCTCACCCGCGGCGATGCGGCTGTCGTGCTCCTCGATCAGGGCGTTGCGGGCGGCGCTCAGGGTGGCGGCCGCGACCGTGGCCCGCATCAGGTCCCCGGTCTCGGCGGCCAGCAGCGCGGCCAGCTCCCGGGTGCCCCGCTGGGCTGCGAGGAAGGCTCGCTCCATGAGGACCGGGGTGTCCATGACGAGCCGACGGACCTGGCGGGCGAACGGCTCGGCGTTCAGCCCGACCGAGGGATCACGGCTCTCGACCAGCTCGAGGAACTGCTGTCGTACGGCGTCCACGGCGGACTCGCCCGACCGGCGCTCGCGCACCGCGCGGGCCGCGTCGGCGAAGTGCTCCTCCATCGGCCGGAAGACCAGGTCCTCCTTGGTGCCGAAGTAGTTGAAGACGGTCATCTTGGAGACCTCGGCGGCGTCCGCGATCTCCTGCACGGAGACGTTGTCGAAGCCCCGCTCCGCGAACAGGGCGACCGCGACCCGGTAGATCCGCATCGCCGTCTGGAGCTTCTTGCGCTCGCGCAGGCCCATCGCCTCATCAGCCATGGCAGCACCTTACCGCGATTAAATTTAAGCCGAGACCAAGATTAATCCGAGATGAAACATTGACTCGGTCCATGAATCCGGGCCATGGTGATGCCATGACCGACACCCAGCGCAAACTCGGCTTCCTCGTCTGTCTCGTGACGATCGTCCTGGCCGTCCTGGACCTGCAGATCGTGTCCGCCGCGACGGTCCCGATCGTGCGGGACCTCGATCCCCAGCACGGTCTGGACAAGATCCCGTGGCTGGTCAGCGCGTTCTCCCTGGCGTCCGCCGCGATGCTGCCCCTGTACGGCAGGCTGTGCGACGCACTCGGCGCCAAGCGGGTCTTCCTCGGTGCTCTCGGCGCCTTCCTGACCGGCTCGGCGCTGTGCGGAGCGGCCCCCTCGATCGGCTGGCTGATCGCCTCCCGGGCCGTGCAGGGCATCGGCGCGGGCGGGCTGATGAGCGTCACGATGGTCGTGATCGCCCAGCTCAAGGGGGTCGGGGAGAAGAAGAACAAGGGCGCGGGCACCGGCGGGATCGTCGCCGGGGGCGGCATGGCCATCGGCCCGTGGCTCGGCGGGTTCCTGGCCGACCACGCGAGCTGGCGCTGGGCCTTCTACATCAACCTGCCGCTCGGTGTCGCCGCCCTCGCCACCGCCGTCGTCGTCCTCAAGCTCCCCCGCGCCACCGGGAGCCGCGCGATCGACTTCCCCGGCGCGGCCCTCGCCGCGGCCTTCTCCACCACGCTGCTGCTGGTGACCGAGTGGGGCGGCAGGCGATACGCCTGGGACTCCCCGCAGGTCCTGACGCTGTCCCTGGTCTGCGCCGCCGCACTCGCGCTGTTCCTGCACCGCCAGGCCACCGCCGCCGAACCGATCCTGCCGCCCGCGCTGTTCCGCGTGCCCGAACTGCGCCTGGGCTTCGCGATCCAGGGACTGATGGGCGTCGCCATGACCGGGGCGATGTACTACGTCCTCGTCTACATCCAGGTCGCCCGCGGCATCTCCAGCACCTCGGCCGGACTGTTCCTCGTTCCCATGGCCGTGGGCATCACGGCGGCCGGACTCGTCGTCGGGCGGCTCACCGAACGCGGCTGGTCCGAGCGGACGTTCGTGATCAGCGGAACCGTGGTCACGCTCGCCGCGTTCCTCCTGCTGGCCACCACCGGCGCCCACACCTCCCTCTGGCAGCTGCGCGCGGCCCTGCTCCTCGTCGGCCTCGGCTTCGGCCAGCTCCTCGGCCAGCTGATCCAACTGGTGCAGGAAGCGGCCCCCGCCCGCCATCTCGGCGTGGCCACCACCGCCATCCGCTTCTTCCAGACGCTCGGCACCGCTCTGGGCGCCGCCGTCTTCGGCACCCTCCTCAACCGCCTGTACGACGGCCCCGGCGACATCGGCTCCCTCGCCGCGCTGAAGGGCGCCGCCCACGCGGAGGGGGTGGCGGCGTACGTCTCCGCGATGGACACGGTGTTCGTGTGCGGGGCGGGGATGATGCTGCTGTCCCTGCTGCTGGCGGTGGGACTGCCGAAGAGCCGGCCGGCGGAGGCGGAACCGGCGCGGGAGGCGGTGCCGGTGTGAGTCCGCTCGTCACGCGTGAAGGTCCCGCCCGGTCAGCCGGGCGGGACCTTCACGCATGTACCGCCGCTCAGGCCAGCAGCGCCGGAATCGTGTTCTCGTGCGCCTCACGCAGCTCCGCCAGGGACAGCCCGAACGCGCCCTGGATCTCGACGGAGTCGCCGTCGACGACACCGATCCGCGTGGCCGGAAGCCCCCGCGCACCGCACATGTCGGTGAAGCGCAGCTCCTCCGAACGCGGCACGGCGACGACCGCGCGGCCCGCCGACTCCGAGAGGAGGAAGGTGAACGCGTCCAGACCGTCCGGGACGATCAGGCGGGCGCCCTTCTCCCCGAGCAGCGCCGACTCGACCACAGCCTGGATCAGACCGCCGTCGGACAGGTCGTGCGCGGAGTCGATCATGCCGTCGCGGGAGGCCGCGATCAGGATCTCGGCGAGCAGCCGCTCGCGCTCCAGGTCGACCTTCGGGGGCAGCCCGCCGAGGTGGTCGTGGATCACCTGGGACCAGGCCGAGCCGCCGAACTCCTCGGAGGTGTCGCCCAGCAGGTAGAGCAGCTGGCCCTCCTCCTGGAAGGCGACCGGGGTGCGCCGGGCCACGTCGTCGATGACGCCAAGGACCGCGACCACCGGGGTCGGGTGGATGGCGGCCTCGCCCGTCTGGTTGTAGAGGGAGACGTTGCCGCCGGTCACCGGGGTGCCGAGCTGGAGGCAGCCGTCCGCCAGACCGCGCACGGCCTCCGCGAACTGCCACATCACGGCCGGGTCCTCGGGCGAGCCGAAGTTCAGGCAGTCGGAGACGGCGAGCGGCTTGGCGCCGGTCGTCGCCACGTTCCGGTACGCCTCCGCCAGCGCCAGCTGCGCGCCCGTGTACGGGTCGAGCTTGGCGTAGCGGCCGTTGCCGTCGGTGGCGATGGCGACGCCGAGGCCGGTCTCCTCGTCCACGCGGATCATGCCGGAGTCCTCCGGCTGGGCCAGGACGGTGTTGCCCTGCACGAAGTGGTCGTACTGCGAGGTGATCCACTTCTTCGACGCCTGGTTGGGCGACGCGACCAGCTTCAGGACCTGCTCGCGCAGTTCCTCGGCGGTGGCCGGGCGGGGCAGCTTGTTCGCGTCGTCGGCCTGGAGGGCGTCCTGCCAGTCGGGACGGGCGTAGGGCCGCTCGTAGACCGGGCCGTCGTGGGCGACCGTGCGCGGGTCGACGTCCACGATCTTGCCGCCGTGCCAGAAGATCTCCAGGCGGTCGCCGTCGGTCACCTCACCGATGACGGTGGCGATGACGTCCCACTTCTCGCAGATCTCCAGGAAGCGGTCGACCTTCTCGGGCTCGACCACCGCGCACATGCGTTCCTGCGACTCGCTCATGAGGATCTCCTCGGGCGAGAGCGTGGAGTCGCGCAGCGGTACGTCGTCCAGGGTGACGCGCATGCCGCCGGAGCCGTTGGAGGCCAGCTCGGAGGTGGCGCAGGACAGACCCGCCGCGCCGAGGTCCTGGATGCCGACGACGAGCTTCTCCTGGAACGCCTCCAGGGTGCACTCGATGAGGAGCTTCTCCTGGAAGGGGTCGCCGACCTGGACGGCCGGACGCTTCGAGGGCTTCGCGTCGTCGAAGGTCTCGGAGGCCAGGATCGAGGCACCGCCGATGCCGTCGCCGCCGGTCCGGGCGCCGTAGAGGATGACCTTGTTGCCCGCGCCGGACGCCTTCGCGAGGTGGATGTCCTCGTGCCGCATGACGCCGATGGCACCGGCGTTCACCAGCGGGTTTCCCTGGTAGCAGGCGTCGAAGACGACCTCGCCGCCGATGTTGGGCAGGCCCAGGCAGTTGCCGTAGCCGCCGATGCCCGCGACCACGCCGGGCAGCACGCGCTTGGTGTCGGGGTGGTCGGCCGCGCCGAAGCGCAGCGGGTCCACGACCGCGACCGGGCGGGCGCCCATGGCGATGATGTCGCGCACGATGCCGCCGACGCCGGTCGCGGCGCCCTGGTACGGCTCCACGTACGACGGGTGGTTGTGCGACTCGACCTTGAAGGTGACCGCGTAGCCCTGGCCGACGTCCACCACACCGGCGTTCTCACCGATGCCGACGAGCATGGCGTCCGAGTGGGGCGCCTTCTCGCCGAACTGGCGCAGGTGGACCTTGGAGGACTTGTACGAGCAGTGCTCGGACCACATGACCGAGTACATGGCCAGCTCGGCGCCGGTCGGGCGGCGGCCGAGGATCTCGACCACGCGCTCGTACTCGTCCTTCTTCAGGCCGAGCTCGGCCCAGGGAAGCTCGACGTCGGGGGTGGCGGCCGCGTGTTCGACCGTGTCCAGAGGCGTCCGGCTCATGCGTTGACCAGCTTCTTGAGGATCGAGGTGAAGAACGGGAGGCCGTCGGTGCGGCCCGTGCCGATCAGCGGCTCGACGGCGTGCTCGGGGTGCGGCATCAGGCCGACGACGTTCCCGGCCTCGTTGGTGATGCCGGCGATGTCACGCAGCGATCCGTTGGGGTTCATGTCCAGGTAGCGGAAGACGACCCGGCCCTCCGCCTCCAGCTTGTCGAGCGTGTACTCGTCGGCGACGTACCGGCCGTCCATGTTCTTCAGCGGGATGTGGATCTCCTGGCCCTGGCGGTAGTCGCCGGTCCAGGCCGTCTCCGCGTTCTCCACCCGCAGCTTCTGGTCGCGGCAGATGAAGTGGAGGTGGTCGTTGCCGAGCATCCCGCCGGGCAGCAGATGCGCCTCGGTGAGGATCTGGAAGCCGTTGCAGATACCGAGGACCGGAAGTCCGGCCTTCGCCTGCTCGATGACGGACTCCATCACCGGCGAGAAGCGGGAGATCGCCCCGGCGCGCAGATAGTCGCCGTAGGAGAAACCGCCGGGCAGTACTACGGCGTCGACCTGCTTGAGGTCCTTGTCCTTGTGCCACAGCGCGACCGGTTCGGCGCCCGCGAGCGTGATCGCGCGCCGGGTGTCACGGTCGTCGAGACTTCCCGGAAATGTGACGACACCAATACGAGCGGTCACTCCGCCGCCCCCGCGACTTCTTCCACCTTGACGACGAAGTCCTCGATCACGGTGTTGGCGAGGAAGGATTCCGCAAGATCATGGATGCGGGCGAGCGCGGCCTCGTCGACCGGCCCCTCGACTTCCAGCTCGAATCGCTTTCCCTGACGGACGTCCGAGATCCCTTCGAAACCCAGACGCGGCAGCGCACGCTGGACCGCCTGGCCCTGGGGGTCGAGAATCTCCGGCTTGAGCATGACGTCGACTACGACGCGTGCCACTGGCACTCCCGGTGTGTGGTGCTGAGCAGGTTCCTTCAGACTACCCGTACAAAATTTCTACGCGAGTAGAGTTGGAGGAAAGTACGTGACCCGCATCACGATCGGGTGTCGAAGACGTGCGCTCGCGAAAATTTCTGGGAAAGTTCTCCAGTCCGTGCGCGAGATCTATTGATGCCGGACACGCGGGCGGTTTTAGTGGGTCTTCCTCTTTCATTGCCGAGCGCTGTACAAATGAATTGGCAATAGCGGATACTCGGCATGTCGTAGCCGTGAGCCGTATCAACGTGCCGTACGAAGGGACCGATATTCGTGGCGCAAAAAGTCGTGGTCACTCTGTTTGACGACATCGACGGCTCGGAAGCGGCGGAGACGATCGCCTTCGGGCTCGACGGCAGGTCGTACGAGATCGACCTGAACGAAACCAATGCCAGGAAACTGCGCAAGGCGCTCGCGCCCTTCGTGGAGGCCGGCCGCAAGCGCGCCCGGTCCGGCAAGGCGTACAAGCAGACCGAGGTCGCCCCCGACCCGTCCGCCGTCCGCGCCTGGGCTCAGGCGAACAAGATGGACGTGCCCGCGCGCGGCCGCATCCCCAAGAAGGTCTACGAGGCGTTCAGCGCGGCCCAGTGAGCCGGAGCGGTTCCTCAGGGTCCGGCGGCGGACCTTGAGCGTCGCTCACCTGTCCGCGGGGGGAACCGACTTGCGCTACCCCCCTGCCGATCGGCTAATGTCTGGAGCACGCCGAGGGGCGAGGCCGAAAGGCCGAATCCCGAGGACCGTGCGGGTGTAGTTCAGTAGTAGAACATCCCCCTTCCAGGGGGAAGGCGCAGTGTGCGATTCCTGTCACCCGCTCTGGCACCGGTCACAAGCATCCTTTTGGATCAGGTAGGCTGGTGCTCGCACCGATCGGTGGGAGCCGGTCGGGAGCAGTGCGGACGTAGCTCAGTTGGTAGAGCGCAACCTTGCCAAGGTTGAGGTCGCGAGTTCGAGCCTCGTCGTCCGCTCGGGAAAAAGACCCCGGTCCAATGGACCGGGGTCTTTTCGTATGCGCTCCGCCCTTCTGACATTTGTCATGCCCGGCGATGACAGCGCGCACTGCCGACTCCCGTCCGCCGCCGGGACGCTGAAGTCATGGACAGCGACGAGCAAGAGCACGTGATCGAGGTCACCGACCTGCGGCGCGTCTACGGCACCGGCTTCGAGGCCGTGCGGGGCATCACCTTCTCCGTGGCCCGCGGGGAGATCTTCGCCCTGCTCGGCACCAACGGCGCGGGCAAGACGTCGACCGTCGAGCTGCTGGAGGGGCTGGCCCGGCCGGACGGCGGCCGGGTCCGGGTGTTCGGCCACGATCCGTACCGCGAGCGCGCCGCCGTACGCCCCCGCACCGGGGTCATGCTCCAGGAGGGCGGCTTCCCGGGCGATCTCACCGTCGCCGAGACGGCCAGGATGTGGGCGGGCTGCACCAGCGGGGCCCGGCCCGAGGCGGAGGCGCTGGAGCGGGTCGGCCTCGCCGGGAAGAGCGGCGTACGGGTCAAGCAGCTCTCCGGCGGCGAGCGGCGCCGCCTCGACCTCGCGCTCGCCCTGCTCGGCGATCCCGAGGTCCTGTTCCTGGACGAGCCGACGACCGGCCTCGACGCCGAAGGCCGCCGGGACACCTGGGAGTTGGTGCGCGCCCTGCGCGACGCCGGTACGACCGTGCTGCTCACCACGCACTATCTGCACGAGGCCGAGGACCTGGCCGACCGGCTCGCGATCCTGCACGAGGGCCGCATCGCCGCCTCCGGCACGCCGGCCGAGGTCACCGCGGACCGGCCCGCGCGCATCTCCTTCCGGCTGCCCGAGGGCTGGTTCCCCGGCGATCTGCCGCCGCTGGCCGAACTCGGCGTGTGCGGACACGAGGTCAGCGGACGGACCGTCCGGCTGAGCACCCGTGAACTCCAGCGCTCCGCCACCGGAGTGCTGACCTGGGCCGAGCGGAACAAGGTCGATCTGCACGCACTGGACGTGCGGCCGGCCTCACTGGAAGAGGCGTTCCTCGGGATCGCCGGAGAGCGGGAGGCGGCGGCATGAGCGGGACTGTCAGCACGGCGAAGGCGACAGGGACGGCGACGGGGAGCCGGGGGCCCACGGCCCTTCAGCGGCTCACCGCGCTCGCCCGGGCCGAACTCGCCCTCCTCGGACGGAATCGGGGTGTCGTGCTCACCGCGCTGCTGGTGCCGCTCACCGTGCCGTTCAGCCTTCAGGGCGCGGTGGACAAGATGAACCTGAAGGAGGCGGGGCTCACCGTCGGCGCGGTCATGCTGACCGCCGCCCTGGGCTTCACCTTCCTGTTCGCCGTCTACGCCTCCCTCGTCAACGCCTATGTCGCCCGCCGCGAGGAACTCGTCCTCAAGCGGCTGCGCACCGGCGAGCTGTCCGACGCCGAGATCCTCACCGGCACCGCCCTGCCCGCCATGGGCCTCGGTCTCGCCCAGGCCCTGCTGCTGTGGGCGGGCTGCGCGGTGCTGCTGCACACCGGTCCGCCGAAGGCGCCGTATCTGACGGTGCTGGGGATCGTGGCCGGACTGGTGCTGAGCGCCGCGCTCGCCGCGCTCACCGCCTCCTTCACCCGGAGCGTGGAAAGCTCCCAGGTCACGGCTCTGCCGCTGGTGTTCGTCTCGATGCTCGGCTCCGGCATCATGTTCCCGGCCGACCTGATGCCCGACGGGCTCGCGCGGATCTGCCAGTTCCTCCCGCTCTCCCCGGCGATCCGTCTGGTGAGCGGCGGCCTGACCGGCGGGATGAGCGCCTACGAGACGCTGGGCGCCGTCGCGGGCGCGCTGGCCTGGGTGGTCGTGGCCGTGTTTGCTGTACGCCGGTGGTTCCGCTGGGAATCGCGCCGGTGACCTGCCGGTGACATGGGGGGGAGCGGGGATGCTCGGGCACGCGCGGCGGCTGCGGCAGCGGCACTGGCGGGAGCGGAGCAAGGCGGAGCGGGTCGAGCTGACGACCGTCGTCATGTGGTACGTGACGCCGTGGCTGCTCGCGCTGGTGTGGACGCTGCAGCCCGTCGTCCTGGGCGTGCGCCACGCACCGGTGCCGCTCGTCCTGGGCGCGCTGCTCCTCGTGACGAGCGCCCTCCAGTGCGCGGACGCCAACCGGCTCACCCGGCCCACGCTCGACCGCTACCTCGGGCGGCGCGAGCTGCCGGGGCGGGCGCTGTGGGGCTCCTGGGCGTTGCTCGTCGTGGCGCTCGCCCTGGCGCTGGCCCTGACCGTGCTGAACGGCGCCGAGGCGGTCGCCGTCAAGTTCTCCGTCGCCTTCGCCCTCATCCCGCCCGGGCTGGTGTACGGCATGGTGACGCCGGTCCGCGTGTATCTGCGCCGGGCCGGGGCGCTCACCGTGCTCCTCACCGCCGTCTTCGGCCTCGCCCGTCCCGACGGCACCGGAATCCTCGGCACCGCCCTGGTGACCGCCTTCGGCACCCTCTTCCCGCTGGCCGCCTGCCGCTGCGGCGCCTGGACGCTCTCCGTCCTCTGGGAGGCGGAGCGGGGCCGGGAGACCGAGGCGCGGCTCGCGGTCGCGGAGGAGCGGCTGCGGTTCGGGCGGGATCTGCACGACGTGCTGGGCCGGAACCTCTCGGTGATCTCCCTCAAGAGCGAGCTGGCCGTCCAACTCGCCCGGCGCGGACGGCCGGAGGCCGTGGAGCAGATGATCGAGGTGCAGCGGATCGCGCAGGAGTCGCAGCGCGAGGTCCGCGAGGTCGTACGCGGCTACCGCGAGGCCGACCTCGGTGTCGAACTCGCCGGTGCGCAGGGCGTGTTGACGGCCGCCGGGATCGTCTGCGAGATACGGGACGAGACGGCGGAGCTGCCCGCGCCCGTGCAGTCCGCGCTCGGCTGGGTGGTGCGCGAGGCGGCCACCAATGTGCTGCGGCACGGGGACGCGCAGCGCTGCGCCGTGGCGGTGCGGGTGCGCGAGGGGCGCGCGGTGCTGACGGTGGAGAACGACGGCGCGGGTGCACTCCCGGGCGGGGGCGAAGGGGTCGGCGGGTCCGGGGTCGGCGGGTCCGGGCTGGCCGGACTGCGCGAGCGGCTGGCAGCCGTGGGCGGCGCCCTTGAGGCGGGGCCGGTGACCGGGAACCGGTTCCGGCTGGTCGCCGAGGTGCCGCTGCGCCGGCCGGCGGTCCCGTCGGCGGACGAGCGGAGAGTGAAAGTGGAGGAAGTCGCCCCATGAACGGTCCGGTACGGCTGCTGCTCGCCGACGACGAGCATCTGATCCGGGGCGCGCTGGCCGCCCTGCTCTCCCTGGAGGACGACCTCCTCGTGGTCGCGGAGGCGGCAAGCGGTCCCGAGGCGCTGG
Source organism: Streptomyces sp. SID4985 (assembly GCF_009863025.1). Classification (GTDB taxonomy): domain Bacteria; phylum Actinomycetota; class Actinomycetes; order Streptomycetales; family Streptomycetaceae; genus Streptomyces. The sequence continues at coordinate 25,919 of NZ_WWIR01000446.1, forward strand.
CCATGGCGCGGGCCCACCGGCCCGACGTGGCGGTGCTGGATCTCCAGATGCCGGGCGCCGACGGTGTGAGGGTCGCCACATCCCTGCGGTCCGAACTGCCGGGCTGCCGGGTGCTGATCGTCACCGGGCACGGCCGCCCCGGACACCTGAAGCGGGCGCTCGCGGCGGGTGTGCGCGGGTTCGTCCCGAAGACGGTGAGCGCCCAGCGGCTCGCCGAGATCATCCGTACCGTGCACGCCGGACAGCGGTACGTAGACCCGGAGTTGGCCGCCGACGCGATCTCCGCCGGGGACTCCCCGCTGACCGCGCGGGAGGCCGAGGTGCTGGAGCTGGCGGCCGACGGCGCGCCGGTCGCGGAGATCGCGGAGCGGGCCGCGCTGTCCCCGGGGACCGTGCGGAACTACCTCTCCTCCGCCGTCACCAAACTCGGCGCGGAGAACCGGCACGCGGCGGTGCGTCTCGCCCGGCAGCGGGGTTGGGTATAGTTGGCTCCGCGCCACGGCGCACTGCGGACGTAGCTCAGTTGGTAGAGCGCAACCTTGCCAAGGTTGAGGTCGCGAGTTCGAGCCTCGTCGTCCGCTC
>NZ_WWIR01000447.1 GCF_009863025.1 Streptomyces sp. SID4985
GCGCGGCCAGGACTGGGGCCTGCCGCCCTGGCGCCCCGACCGCCTCGCCGCCTCGGGCCACGCGCCGTACCGCCGCCTGCTGCGCGCCCTGTTCCGCTACGCGGGCGCCGTCCGCATCGACCATGTGATGGGCCTGTTCCGGCTCTGGTGGGTGCCCGAGGGCAGCCCGCCCACCGAGGGCACCTACGTCCGCTACGACGCCGACGCCATGCTCGCCCTCCTCGCCCTGGAGGCGTCCCGCGCCGGGTCGCTGGTGATCGGCGAGGACCTCGGCACGGTCGAGCCGGGCGTGCGCGAGACGCTGCGGCGGCACGGGGTGCTCGGCACCTCCGTGCTGTGGTTCGAGCGGGACTGGGAGGGCGACGGCCACCCGCTGCCGCCCGAGCGCTGGCGCTCCGACTGCCTGGCCACCGCCACCACCCACGATCTGCCGCCCACCGCCGCCCGGCTCACCGGCGAGCACGTCGACCTGCGCGACCGGCTCGGCCTGCTGACCCGCCCGGCCGCCGACGAGCGCGCGGAGGCGGTCGCGGACACGGCGGAGTGGCTCGCCCTGCTCGGCAGCCTCGGTCTGCTCGACAGCCCGGCCGCCGGGCCGCCCGGCACCGACGAGGCGGCCGAGATCGAGGGGTTCCACCGCTTCCTGCTGCGCACCCCGGCCCGGATGATCGGCGTCTGGCTCCCCGACGGCATCGGCGACCGCCGCCCGCAGAACGTGCCGGGCACCTGGGACGAGTACCCCAACTGGCGCCTGCCGGTCTCCGACGCGGCGGGCGCCCCGGTGGCCCTGGAGACCCTGACGACGTCACCCCGGCTGCGGGCCCTCCTGGAGGTGGTGCGGGCCGGTCTCGCGGCCCCGGGGGCGTGAGCCAGGTGTTGAGTACGGCACCCCGGGCGCGCGGGCCCGGGGGCCGTTCGCTAGTTTGGGACCGTGGACAAGAAGAACGCCCTGCGCGCCGGTGCTCTGGCGGCCGGCACGACGCTGATGATGCTGCTCATGTCGTCCCCCGCGCTCGCGCTCACCCGCGACGACGGTGACGACCCCGGCCCCGGTCTGAGCGTCATCGACACCGTCGGCCTCTACGTGCTGCTCCCGATCGGTCTGTTCGTCGTCATCGCCGGACTGGTCGTCATGCTGGACAAGTCGAAGCCCAGTGGCGCCACCTCGTCCAAGTCGTCGTCCGCCAAGGTCTGACGGACCCGCATTCCCACTCTCCGAGGGCGCTGTTCCTCCCGTCCGCGTACGGGTGGGGGCGGCGCCCTCGGCGTTTCCGGCGGGGGCCACCGGCGGTGTCCTACGGCGGGGTTCACCGGTGGTGTTCTACGGCGATGGCCTCCCGCGGTGTTTCCGGCGGGGCGGGGGCGGGCAACCGTATGCCGCCCGGCGCGGCACGCGGCACGCCGTACGGGCGGCACCCGGCGCTCCGAGGAGGCCCCATGGACAGGGACGTGAACGGCCGCGGAGTCGTCGTGGTGGGCGCGGGTCCCACCGGTCTGCTCCTCGCGGGTGACCTCGCGACGGCCGGAATCCCGGTCACCGTCCTCGAGAAGCGCCCGCACCGGATCAGCAACCTCTCCCGCGCCTTCGCCGTCCACGCCCGCACCCTCGAACAGCTCGACGCGCGCGGCCTGGCCGACGAACTGGAGGCTGCCGGACAGCCCCTGACCCGGCTCGGCTTCTTCGGCCGCCTGAGCATCGACCTCTCCGGCCTGCCCTCCCGCTACCGCCACGTCCTGGTGATCCCGCAGTACGAGGTGGAACGGGTCCTGGAGCGGCGCGCCATGGAGGCGGGCGCGGCCTTCCGGTACGAGACCGAGGTGACCGGGCTGACCCAGGACGCCGACGGCGTCACGGTCCTGGCGAGCCGCCCGGACGGCCGTACGGAACGGCTGCGGGCGGCGTACGCGGTGGGCACGGACGGGATGCGCAGCACGGTACGGCGCGCGGTCGGGCTCCCCTTCCCCGGCCGCTCGGTGATCCGCTCCGTGGTCCTCGCGGACGTACTCCTGTCGGAGAAACCCCCGTCGCTGCTCACCGCCAACGCCGTCGGCGACGCCTTCGCCTTCCTCGCGCCCTTCGGCGACGGCTACTACCGGGCGATCGGCTGGCACCGGCGGCACGACGTGCCCGACGACGCGCCCGTGGACCTCGCGGAGATCAAGGAGATCACCCGGCTCGCCCTGGGCCGCGACTACGGCATGCACGACGCCCGCTGGATGTCCCGCTTCCACAGCGACGAACGCCAGGCGCCGTCGTACCGCGTCGGCCGGGTCTTCCTCGCGGGCGACGCGGCCCACGTCCACAGCCCGGCGGGCGGCCAGGGCATGAACACCGGCCTCCAGGACGCGGCCAACCTGAGCTGGAAACTGGCGGCGGTCCTGAACGGCCGGTCCGACCCCGCCCTCCTGGACACCTACGACTCCGAACGCCACCCCGTCGGCCGCGCGGTCCTGCGCAGCAGCGGCGGCATCATCCGCCTGGCGATGGCGAAACACCCCTGGTCCCTGGCGGCCCGCGAGGCCCTGGCGACCCTCCTGTCCGCGTGTCCGCCCCTGCGCCACAAGGCGACCGCGCAGATCACCGGCCTCGGCTACCGCTACCCCGCCCCGCGCGGCGCCCACCCCCTCACCGGCCGCCGGGCCCCGGACATCGCCCTCGCGCGGAACACCCGGCTGTACGAGGCGCTGCGCGGCGGCCACTTCGTGCTGATCACACCGGGGCCGTACGAGGGGGCGCGCCCGGCGAACCTGACGGCGGCGGAGTGGCGCAGCGGCCGTCGTACGACGCTGCTCGTACGCCCGGACGGCTATGTGGCGTGGGCGTCGGACGACGCGGACGCGGGGGAGACGGAGCGGGCGGTGCGGGAGCACGTGGGTCTCGCGTAATCGTGCTTACGGTCGGCTTTGCTGCCGCTCGGTCAGAACGGCGACCGTACGCTCGCACCAGTCACGGTTGCCCTCTTCGTAGGCGAGGCCGCGCAGGCAGGTGAGGTACGGCCCGACGCGCTCGCCGTGGAGCAGGAAGTCCTCCTCGCTCCGGCTGCCCCGGAGGTTGCGCAGCAGCTTGCCGAAGAGGTCGATCTTGGCCTGGGCGAAGGCGGCGCGCTCCTGGAGCCTGGTGATCAGGGCGGTGGTGTCGACGTGGTCGGCGGCCTGGACCTTGACGAGCAGGTCGTCCCGGATGAAGGACGGCTTGTCGGAGGCGCCCGCGAACGTCTCCAGCTCCGCGAGACCGGCGCCGGTCACCTGGAACAGCCGCTTGTTGGGCCGCCCCTCCTGCACCACCTCCCGCCCCGCGACGAGCCCCGCCTGCTCCAGCCGGGTCAGCTCGGCGTAGAGCTGCTGGGGCTGGGCGTACCAGAAGTTGGCCACGCCGACGTCGAACGCCTTGGCCAGCTGGTAGCCGCTGAGTTCGCCGTCGAGGAGCGCGGCGAGAACCGCGTGCCGTAGTGCCATGGGGGGCGCTCCTCACATACCTCTGTCCACTGGGCCTCGGCTCATGCTACTCATATCCATGAGTACTCACATTCATGACTATGAAGGAGTGGCCCGTGAACACCGCCGACCGTTTCCGTACCGCCGTCGACACCCACGACCTCGCCGCCCTGGAGGACCTCTTCACCGACGACATCCGCTTCTACAGCCCGGTGAAGTTCACCCCCTTCGAGGGCAAGCCCCTGGTCCTCGGCCTCTTCGGCGTCCTCCTGCGCACCTTCGAGAACTTCCGCTACATCGGCGACCACACGGGCACCTCCGACACCACGTCCGCCCCCACCCCGGCCCCCTCGTCGGTCCTCCTCTTCCGCGCCGAGGTAGGTGGCCGCGAGATCCACGGCATCGACCTCCTCCACTTCGCCTCCGACGGCCGCATCAAGGAGTTCACGGTCATGGTCCGCCCCCTGTCGGCCGTCCAGACCCTCAGCGCGGCGGTCCTGGCGGGGCTGGTGGCGGACGGGTTGGTCCCGGCGCGGCCGTAGCCGTCACCCGGTCCCGTCACCCGATCCGCATCTCGTAGCGCAGCCGCTGCCGCCGGGCCGGCATGACCATCAGGTCCGCCTGGACGGCCCGTTCGGTGCCGTCCAGCGTGACCCGGCTCAGCAGCAGAACGGGCTCGTCCGGCGCCATCCGCAACAGCTCGCACTCCTCGGCGCCGGGCATCCGCGCGGTCACGTCCTCCCGGACCCGAACGCCCTGCCACCCGAGCCGAGCCAGCAGCGTGACGGCCCCACCGGGAATCTTCCCCCGCTCGGCGAGAGGGGTGCCGCGGGCGACGTCGGCGGGGTAGTAGCTGTCAGTCAACTCACAAGGAACCCCGTCGAGTTCGATGACCCTGCGCCGTACGACGACAGCCTCCCCTCGGGGCACCCCAAGCAGCCCGGCAACCTCCTCCGAAGCGGCCACCTCCCCCGCGTACACGATGCGCTGCCCACCCTTCCCGCCACGCGCCGCCGCCTCCGCACCCCACGCGTCCGACTGCCCCTGCTCCCGAGGCGTCAGATAGGGCATCGAGGTACTGACCCAGCCGCTGTCGCTCATGGTGTCCTCCTGTGTTGGGGGCGTACGGGGGTTCAAGGCCGTTTTGGCCCGTCGGCTCAGCGGATCGCCTCGTCCATGAGGAGGTAGAGCAGTCCGACAAGGGAACCGCTGCTCACGATCTCGCGGCGGTCGATCATGCCCCGGATGTCGGCGAGGGGAATCCACTCGATGCGGTCCGACTCGTTCTTCTCGGTCGGCGGGCCCTCGTACGTCGCTCCGTCGGCGCGGAAGACGTGGTGCTGGGAGTCGGTGATGCCGTTGGCGGGTTCGGCGTAGATCAGGGGCTTGACGGGTGCGGGGCGCCAGCCCGTTTCCTCCAGGACCTCACGGGCGGCCGCGTCGGCGGGAGTTTCGCCCTCCTCGACCAGACCCATGGGGAGTTCCCACGCCCAGGCGTCCGTGATGAAGCGGTGCCGCCACATCATCAGGACCTCGCGGCGCTCGTTGACCACCGCGGCGACGGCCAAGTGGCGGTGGCCCCTCTCGATCGACCTCCAGCATCGTGGAGTGTCGGCCGCCCCCACGACAACGGGCGCCCGGCCAAAAGGCCGGGCGCCCGTCACGCGAACAACCGCAGGGCGAGTTACGCGGAAGCCCCCGCGTCCGCAGCCTGTGCCCGCAGCGCCCGCTCGATGCCCGAGCGGGACTCGGAGACCAGGCGGCGGAGGGCCGCGTTCGGGGTGGCGGAGGAGAGCCAGTCGTCCGTCTTCGTCAGGGTCTCCTCGGAGACCTGGATCGCAGGGTAGAGGCCGACCGCGATCTGCTGGGCCATCTCGTGGGAGCGGGAGTCCCAGGCGTCCTTGAGGACCTCGAAGTAGCGGTCCGTGTAGGGGGCCAGGAGTTCGCGCTGGTCGGTCTGGACGAAGCCGCCGATCACCGCTTCCTGGACGGCGTTGGGGAGCTTGTCGGACTCCACCACCGAGGCCCAGGCTTCCGCCTTCGCCTCGGCGGTCGGGCGGGACGCACGGGCCGTCGCCGCGTGGCGCTCGCCCGCCGCCGTGCGGTCGCGGTCGTACTCCGCCGCGATCTCCGCCTCGTCGAAGCGGCCGACGGCAGCCAGCCGCTGGACGAACGCCCAGCGCAGCTCCGTGTCGACGACCAGGCCCTCGACGGTCTGAGTGCCCTCCAACAGCGCGTCCAGGAGGTCCAGCTGCTCCGGCGTGCGCGCCGTCGCCGCGAAGGCGCGGGCCCAGGCGAGCTGGTGGTCGCTGCCCGGCTCGGCGGTGCGCAGGTGGGTGAGGGTCGCCTCGGTCCAGCGCGTGAGCAGGGCCTCGCGGGCGGCCGGGTCGGCGTAGAGGTCGATGGCCAGCTTCACCTGCCGCTGGAGCGACTGGACGACACCGATGTCGGACTCCTTGGCGATGCCGGAGAGCACCAGGGCGAGGTAGTCGCGGGTGGCGAGTTCGCCGTCGCGGGTCATGTCCCAGGCGGAGGCCCAGCACAGCGCGCGCGGCAGGGACTCCGCGAAGTCGCCGAGGTGCTCGGTGACGACGGCCAGGGACTCCTCGTCCAGGCGGACCTTGGCGTACGACAGGTCGTCGTCGTTGAGCAGGATCACGGCCGGGCGGCGCACGCCGGACAGCTCGGGTACGGCCGTCAGCTCGCCGTCCACGTCCAGCTCGACGCGCTTCACGCGCACCAGCTTGCCCGCGTCGTCCAGGTCGTACAGGCCGATCGCGATGCGGTGCGGACGCAGCGTGGGCTCGCCCTTGGCGCCCACGGGGAGCGCCGGGGCCTCCTGGCGGACCGCGAAGGAGGTGATGACACCGTCGGCGTCCGTCGCGACCTCGGGGCGCAGCACGTTGATGCCCGCCGTCTCCAGCCACTTCTTCGACCAGGTCTTCAGGTCGCGCCCGGAGGTCTCCTCCAGCGCGCCCAGCAGGTCGGACAGACGCGTGTTGCCGAACGCGTGCTGCTTGAAGTACGCCTGCACGCCGTTGAAGAACTCGTCCTCACCGACGTACGCCACGAGCTGCTTCAGCACGGAGGCGCCCTTGGCGTACGTGATGCCGTCGAAGTTGACCAGCACGTCGTCCAGGTCGCGGATGTCCGCCATGATCGGGTGCGTGGACGGCAGCTGGTCCTGGCGGTACGCCCACGTCTTCATGGAGTTGGCGAACGTGGTCCACGAGTGCGGCCACCGCGAGCCCGGCGCGGACGCCTGGCAGGCGATCGAGGTGAAGGTGGCGAACGACTCGTTCAGCCACAGGTCGTTCCACCACTCCATGGTGACCAGGTCGCCGAACCACATGTG
>NZ_WWIR01000448.1 GCF_009863025.1 Streptomyces sp. SID4985
CACGTGGCTTCGACGTCGTCACCCCTCCCGGGCCCGGCGGCCCCCTGGGCGGGTTCGGGACCGCCGTCCCCGGGGCGCGGACCGGCGCCGCGGGGAACTCCACCGCGCCCGACCCGGCCGCGCGGAACCCGCTCGCCGGTGGCGGCCAGGCCTCCTGGGCCCAGCAGGTGCATCAGCTGGCCGGGGGAGGGGAGGAGCAGCCGGTCGCGCCGTGGAAGCCGGTGGTGGAGGACCCGTTCCTGGCCGCGGCGAGACGGCAGGCGGCGGGACGCCCCGCGGGGCTCGGCAAGCGGCTGGTCGCCCGGATCATCGACAGCCTCTTCGTCGGCGCCGTCACCGCTGCCGCCGCCGTACCCCTGGGCGTCCGCACCGTCGACCACCTCCGGCACAAGATCGACGCGGCCCGGCTGTCCGGCCGTACCGTCACCGTCTGGCTGATCGACGGCACGACCGGCACGTACCTCGCCGTCGTCCTCGCCGTACTGCTCCTCTTCGGCGTGGTCTACGAGGTGCTGCCCACCGCGAAGTGGGGCCGTACCCTCGGCAAGCGGCTGTGCGGGATCCAGGTGCGGGACATCGAGGCGCACGAGCCGCCCACGTTCGGCGCGGCCCTGCGCCGCTGGCTGGTCTACTGCGTGCCCGGACTCCTCGGCATCGGGGCGGTCGGCGTGCTGTGGGGGCTGTTCGACCGCCCCTGGCGCCAGTGCTGGCACGACAAGGCGGCGCACACCTTCGTCGCGGACTGAGGCCGCCGGACGGTACTCCGTACGGCCGCCCGCCGGGTGCGGAGCCGGGGCGTTCGCGGTCCACTCGGGCCATGAGCAGCGAACCGCCCTCCGGCTCCGGACCGCAGCCCCCCGACGACGATCCGCTGAGGAAGCGCCCCCCGTCGGAGCAGGGCGGGGGCTCGCCGTACGACGCCCCGCACGGCGGCCAGCAGCCCCCCGGCGGCGGGCAGCAGCCTCCCCCCGGCGGTCAGCCACCCCCACCGCCCGGCGGCCCGCAGCAGCCCGGCGGCAACCCCTACGGGCCGGGCAATCCCTACGGCGGCCAGGGCGGCGGCAGCCCGTACGGCGGTCAGGGCGGCCCCTACGGGGGCCAGGGCGGCGGCCCCTACGGAGGCACCGGAGGGCCGGGCGGTCCCGGCTACCCCGTCGACCCCCTCGCCGGGATGCCCCCGCTCGCGGACAGCGGCAAGCGCACCATCGCCCGCATTCTCGACATGATCATGGTCGGTATCGTCGTCTGGCTGGTGACCTGGGCGTTCGGGGTGCATCAGTACGACGTGAACGGCCAGAACATGAACGCCGGGAAGTCCTTCGCCCAGTCGATCATCGCCGCGATCCTGTACATCGCCTACGACACGATCCTGATCGCGAAGACCGGCCAGACGCTCGGCATGAGGTGGTTCCACATGCGCGTGGCCAACCTGGACAACGGCTCCACCCCCTCCGGGCAGACCTCGCTGGTGCGCGCGCTGGTGCTGTGGCTGCCGTTCGCCTTCTGCTGCGCCTGCATCTGGACCGCGATCTGCGGTGGCTGGAGCTACTTCGACCGCCCGTACAAGCAGGGCCTGCACGACAAGGCGGCCAAGACGGTGGTGGTCAGCACGCGGTAGCCACCGGCGGGAAGAGAGGGCGGCGCTCACGCGGGAGAGGGGCGGTCCGGGGCGAGAGACCCCGGGCCGCCCCTCTCCCGCGCGTACGGCGCGGGAGGCCAACCGCCCTCAGGAAGCGGTCCGTTGGCGCACCGGCTCGGACGCCGCCCCGACCGGCTCCCGCCGCGCGCTCTCCAGCCGCGTGGGCGCCGGGATGCTCTCCGGGGCGGCCTCGGGGCGAGCCGTCCGGGCCCGCCGGGGGTGCGGCACGGTCATGGCCACCAGGACGCCGAGGGCGAGCGCGGCCAGGGCGATCACGGCGATCCCGGGGCCGGAACCCGTCTGTGACAGCAGCAGCATGGCGAGGGTGGAGAAGATCACGGTGCAGGAACCGTAGGCGAGCTGTGCGGCGGTCGGACGAGGCATGGCAATCGTGTCCTCGGAAGATGATGTGGGGGTGCCACTGGACTCTCCCCGCGTCCATGCCCGAGTCACACGCCGGGTAAGCGTGACCTTGCCCGGGGCGCCGGTGCACAGGGGGCGCACGGAGTCATGACCTTCGCCAACTGGGCGTATGCACGCGCCCGTTGAGGGGACGCGGCCGTCCGCAAAGCGAACCCCCGCTCCGCATAGTGCACCTGTCCTGTACAAGTCAAGGTCTGTCTTTTCTTCTAAACCTCTAGTCAAATAACGGCACTTGACTACACGCGTTGATCGAGCGCGCACGGAATCTTCCATGAAACCGGAACCCTCCTGCCGTGCGCGCGGCGCGGGGGAGGAAATCAAGTGACCAGCAGATCCTGGACGTTCAGATCCACGGCGATAGGCGTAGCCCTCGCCGCGGCCTCCGCCACGTTCGCGACGTTCGCCGTCGCGGAGGCGAGCGCGGCGCCCCGGTCGGCGGCCGAGAACCGGCACGACCCGGCACCGGTCGCTCAGCGGGAGCACGACCTCGACGGTCCGCTGAGCAAGACCCAGCAGGCCCAGCGCCGGGAGGCGCTGACCCAGGTCATCTCGGGCAAGGCCAAGCCGCAGGACCGCAACGGCTCCAAGGTCGTCCAGCTCAAGGGCAAGAAGGGCGACAGCAAGTACGTCGAGCTGGGCCGGGAGAAGACCGACAAGATCTTCACGATCCTGGTGGAGTTCGGCGACAAGACGGACTCCCGGTACGGCGGCACCCCCGGGCCGCTGCACAACCAGATCGCCGCGCCGGACCGCAAGCAGGACAACTCCACGGCCTGGCAGAAGGATTACAACCAGCAGCACTACCAGGACCTCTACTTCGGCACCGGCAAGGACACCGAGTCGCTGAAGAAGTACTACGAGAAGCAGTCCTCGGGCCGCTACTCGGTCGACGGCGAGGTCACCGACTGGGTCAAGGTCCCCTACAACGAGGCCCGTTACGGCTCCAACAAGGCCTCCACCGGCGCCTGGTACGCGGTCCAGGACGGTGTCAACGCCTGGGTCGCCGACCGCGAGGCCGCCGGTGACAGCGCTGCGGAGATCCGCACGGAGCTTGCCAAGTACGACCAGTGGGACCGTTACGACTACGACGGCGACGGCAACTTCAACGAGCCCGACGGTTACATCGACCACTTCCAGATCGTGCACGCCGGTGAGGACGAGTCCGCGGGCGGCGGCGCGCAGGGCGAGGACGCCATCTGGGCCCACCGCTGGTACGCGTTCGGCACCGACGCCGGTGCGACCGGTCCGTCCGACAACAAGCTCGGCGGCACCCAGATCGGCGACACCGGCATCTGGGTCGGCGACTACACCATCCAGCCGGAGAACGGCGGACTCGGCGTCTTCGCCCACGAGTACGGCCACGACCTCGGGCTGCCGGACGAGTACGACACCGCCGGGGGCGACAACTCCACCGGTTTCTGGACCCTGATGTCCTCCGGTTCCTGGCTGGGCACCGGCAAGGAGTCCATCGGTGACCTGCCCGGTGACATGAACGCCTGGGACAAGCTCCAGCTGGGCTGGCTCACGTACGACACCGCCAAGGCGGGCGTCTCCTCCTGGCACAAGCTGGGCCTTTCCGAGTACAACACCAAGTACCGTCAGGCGCTGGTGGTCTCGCTCCCGGACAAGGAGGTCACCACCGAGGTGGTCACCCCCGCGCAGGGTGCGAGCCAGTGGTGGAGCGGCAGCGGCAACGACCTCAAGAACACGCTGACCCGGTCCGTCGACCTCACCGGCAAGTCCTCGGCCACGCTGAGCCTGGACGGCTGGTACGACATCGAGGCCGGCTACGACTACCTCTACACCGAGGTGTCCACCGACGGCGGCGCCAACTGGACCGCGATCAACGGCACGGCGGACGGCGCGGCCCTCCCGGAGGACGGCTCCGGCAAGCCCGCGCTCACCGGCACGGTGGACTCCTACCAGAAGCTGTCGTTCCCGCTGGACGCCTACGCGGGCCAGAAGATCCAGCTGCGCTTCCGCTACCAGACGGACGGCGGTGTCGCGCTCAAGGGCTTCGCGGCCGACGAGATCGCGGTGACCGCCGACGGTTCCGCCGTCTTCTCCGACAACGCCGAGTCCGCTGACGCCGGTTGGGCCGCGAGCGGCTTCTCCCGGATCGGGGCGTCCTTCACCAAGGACTACCAGCAGTACTACATCGCGGAGAACCGGCAGTACGAGTCGTACGACAAGACCCTCAAGGTCGGTCCGTACAACTTCGGCTTCGCCTCGAAGCCGGGCTGGGTGGAGCACTACCCGTACCAGAACGGCCTGTTGATCTGGAAGTGGGACACCTCCCAGGCGGACAACAACACCAACTCGGCCGACGGGCACCCGGGTACGGGCCTCATCCTGCCGATCGACTCGCACCCGGCGGCGCTGAAGTGGGCCGACGGCACGCTGCTGCGCAACCGCATCCAGGCGTACGACTCGCCGTTCAGCCTCTACGGCACGGACGGCATCACGCTGCACAAGAGCGATGTCGCGTTGAAGATCAAGGGGTCGAAGGGGGTGTCGGTCTTCAACGACCACACGAACACCTACTACGACCCGGCGAACCCGACCGGTGGCGTCAAGATCACTGACACCAACACCAAGATCAAGATCACCAAGGAGGCGACGGACGGCTCGACGATCGAGCTCGAGGTCGGCGCCGCGGTGAAGTAGTCGGCATCATCGCAGGTCACAGATGTATCGGCGGCAATCCCCTGGCGGGTTGCCGCCGATCGTGTTTAGGTGCGTCCTGTGGACGGCTTATTGACACCGGACGGAACGGGGATGTGACCGCATGGCCGCAGGAGGCTTCAGCAGACTGCCGAACGGCACGGTGGTGGTGGCGTTGAACCTGCCGCACGGCACCGCCGGGGTCCGCGTCCTGGTGCACGCCCGCAACCGCGCCCGCGCCCTGACCCGCCTCCGCAACCTCGGCCTCCGAGCGGTGTACCTCCGGGGCAACACGGCGCCCCCCACCCCGGACGAGATTACGGCGGTCCTGCACCATCCGGACGGCCTGGTCTGGCGCACGGCGCCCTTGGACGGCACGTCGGCGACGGGGCTGTGGCGTCCGATCCGCTCCTTGCTGCGGCCTGCGGTGCCGTCGGGTCTGTGACGTGCGCTGTCGGGTGCGGGTCCGTTGCGGCTGATCGCGCAGTTCCCCGCGCCCCTTCAGGTGGGACCGGTTCCGTCGGCTACGAGGGGCCTCCTGCTGACCGACGGAGCTGATCCCACTCAAGGGGCGCGGGGAACTGCGCGACCAGCCAC
>NZ_WWIR01000449.1 GCF_009863025.1 Streptomyces sp. SID4985
CGAGGGGGTCGGGCGGGCGCACGCGGGGGGCCAGTGAGTCGTAGCGGGTGCGGATCACGGCCTCGGCCTCGTGGAGGCCCAGGCCCTGGGGGCGCAGGGCCTCCCACACCGTCTTGACCGCCGGCAGGTAGTGGTCGTGCAGGACGTGGGCGTCCGCTTCCCGCCGGGTCTCGTCGTCCAGGCGGGACCACCAGTCGGGCGTCGGTTCACGCGGCGCGGGGAGTTCCATGGGGGGCACCATAGTGCCGCCACGGAACTCCCCGTACGACGTCAGACCGCGGCCGGGACGAGCTCCTCGGCCGGTGCCGTCCCGGGCTCGGCCGGGGCCGGGACCGCGGGCTTCGGCAGCAGCAGGTACAGCGCGCCCGAGATCACGATCGCCGCGATCCAGCCGAGGCCGTACTCGCCGACGAAGTTGTTCTTGGCCAGCGGGCCGGTGAACCAGTCCGAGGTGGTGAACATCAGGCCGCAGATCAGGCCGATCGCCCAGGAGGCCACCGCGGTGGGGGAGAAGCCGGCCCGGTACCAGTAGGCGCTGGTGCGGCCGGTGTCGGCCATGGCGCGGGCGTCGTACTCCTTGCGGCGGAACATGTCCGCGCCGAAGACGCCGGTCCACGCGGAGAAGGCGACCGCGAGCATGGAGAGGAAGGCGATGAAGGAGCCCATGAAGCTCGTCGCCACCAGCATCAGCACGCCACCCAGCGCCAGCGAGATCACGGCGTTCACCGAGACCGCCCAGTGGCGCGGGATCTTGAAGCCGAGGGTCTGCGCGGTGAAACCGGCCGAGTACATCGACATCGAGTTGATCAGCAGCATGCCGACCACCGCGATCAGCAGATACGGCACCGTGATCCACAGCGGCAGGATCGTGCCGAGGAAGGAGACCGGGTCGGTGGCCGAGGCCAGGTCGGGCGTGCCGACCGCCATGACCGCGCCCATCAGCACCAGCGGCAGCACGACGATGCCCGCACCGCCGACGGTGTTGCCGACGATCGCCTTGGAGGAGGCCGTACGCGGCAGATAGCGCGTGAAGTCCGGCGCGGACGGAATCCAGCTCACGCCACCCGCCGCGATCATGCCGACGGCGGTGATCAGCGAGGCCGTGGACCCGGCGCCCTGGTGCATCACCTTCGACCAGTGGGTGTGCACCGCGAGGTAGCCGAGCACCAGCACCGAGAAGACACCGAAGAGATACGTCGCGTACTTGCTGCACTTCTGCACGGCGTTGATGCCGAGCCCGGAGATCGCGAAGGTCGCGATCACGAAGAGCAGCAGCGTGACGATGTCCAGCACGCCGTTCGCCTTGATCCCGAGACCCAGGTCCAGGATGGTGAGCAGCGCGTACGCGCCGGTCACCGCGTTGATCGTCTCCCAGCCCCAGCGCGCGACCCAGATCAGCGAACCGGGCAGCAGATTGCCGCGCTGGCCGAAGACCGCCCGCGACAGCGCCATGCCGGGCGCGGCACCCCGCTTGCCCGCGATGCCGAGCAGACCGACCAGGCCGTAGGAGACGAGCGGCGCGACGCCCGCGACGACGAGCGCCTGCCAGAAGTTCAGGTGGTACGACACCACCAGGCTGGCGCCCATCGTGAGCAGCAGGACGCTGATGTTGGCGCCCACCCAGGTGGGGAAGAGCCCACGCGTACGCGCGGTGCGTTCGTGATCGGGGACCGGCTCGATGCCACGGGTTTCCAGCGCGCTCTCGCGCGCGGCCGTCTTGCTCATGAAAAAGGGGTGTCCTTGCGGTGGGGGACGAGGACGACGGGCTCGACGCGCGCGGCGGAGCCAAGAGTCATCGTAGTTTAATCCGACTCCACTGCCCCTGTGGCATTTGTCTCTTGGAGGAAACGACAAGCGTCCGCAAGCCTCTTCGGCGGATACCCCATGGCCGATACTGGACGCGTTATGGAAACCATCATCCTTGCTGTAGTCATCGCCGTGGTCGTGCTCGGCGCGCTCGGCGGGCTCCTCATCGGCAGCACACTCAAGAAGAAGAAGCGGCTGCCACCGCCACCGCCCTCCGCGCCCGACCTCACCGCGCCCCCGGCCGAGCCACAGGTCGGCGAAGAGGCCGAGACTCCGCGCGACGAACCGCGCCGGACGATCGAGGAGGTGGACCTCCCGGACGGCGGGACCACCACCGTCGAGGAGCCGCCCGCCGCCGAGAAGGCTCCCGAGATCGAGATCCCGGAGCCCACCGCGGGGCGGCTCATCCGCCTCCGCGCCCGTCTCTCCCGCTCCCAGAACGCCCTCGGCAAGGGCCTGCTCACGCTGCTCTCGCGCGAGCACCTGGACGAGGACACCTGGGAGGAGGTCGAGGACACCCTCCTGACCGCCGACGTCGGCGTGCGGCCCACCCAGGAACTGGTCGAGCGGCTGCGCGAGCGCGTCAAGGTGCTCGGCACCCGCACCCCCGAGGAACTGCGCGGCCTGCTCCGCGAGGAGCTGCTCAAGCTCGTCGGCACCGACATGGACCGTGCGGTCAAGACGGAGCCCGAGGGCCGCAAGCCCGGCATCGTCATGGTCGTCGGCGTCAACGGCACCGGCAAGACCACCACCACCGGCAAGCTCGCCCGGGTCCTGGTCGCCGACGGCCGCACCGTCGTCCTCGGTGCCGCCGACACCTTCCGTGCCGCCGCCGCCGACCAGCTTCAGACCTGGGGCGAGCGGGTCGGCGCCTACACCGTGCGTGGCCCGGAGGCGGGCGACCCCGCCTCCGTCGCCTTCGACGCGGTGAAGGAGGGCAAGGAGATGGGCGTCGACGTGGTGCTCATCGACACCGCGGGACGTCTGCACACCAAGACCGGCCTCATGGACGAGCTGGGCAAGGTCAAGCGCGTCGTGGAGAAGCACGCCCCGCTCGACGAGGTGCTGCTCGTGCTCGACGCCACCACCGGACAGAACGGCCTGGTGCAGGCCCGCGTCTTCTCCGAGGTCGTGGACATCACCGGCATCGTGCTGACCAAGCTCGACGGCACCGCCAAGGGCGGCATCGTCATCGCCGTCCAGAACGAGCTGGGCGTGCCGGTCAAGCTGATCGGCCTGGGCGAGGGCCCCGACGACCTGGCGCCCTTCGACCCGGAGGCGTTCGTGGACGCGCTTCTCGGTGACTGAGCCCCCGGACGCGATCACTCCACTACACGGCGAAGCGCCCGTCCCCACACCAGCGGTGGGGGACGGGCGCTTCGCCGTATGAGCCGGTGAGGCTCCGAACAAGCCGGTGAGGTAAGCCGGTGAGGCTCCGAGTCCGCCGGTTTCTCTACGCCCCCGCCCGCGACCGGTGCGCCACATACGCCAGCGTCCCCAGCAGCAGCCGGGCCGCCGGAAGCCTGGTCGCGCTGTCCAGCGCCGGAGGGCGCAGCCACCGCACGGGTCCGAGGCCGCCGCGGTCGGAGGGCGGGGCGGTGATGTACGTACCCGGGCCGAGACCGCGCAGGTCCAGGGCGGCGGGGTCGTCCCAGCCGAGGCGGTAGAGCAGCCGGGGCAGCTCGGCGGCGGCGCCGGGGGCGACCAGGAAGTGGGCGCGGCCCTCGGGGGT
>NZ_WWIR01000045.1 GCF_009863025.1 Streptomyces sp. SID4985
CCGCATGACCGCATGACCGCATGACCGCATGCCTGTCGGGCGGGACCGTTCTGGTCCCGCCCATCAGGCGTTCAGGCTCGCTCGGAGAGCAACCGCTCCAGGACGACCGCGATGCCGTCCTCGTCGTTGGAGGCCGTCACCTCGTCGGCGACCGCGCGCAGGTCCTCGTGGGCGTTGCCCATGGCGACGCCGTGGGCGGCCCAGCCGAACATGGGGATGTCGTTCGGCATGTCGCCGAAGGCGATCGTGTCGGCGGCCTTCAGGCCGAGGCGGCGGGCCGCCAGGGAGAGGCCGGTGGCCTTGGACAGGCCGAGGGGCAGCAGCTCCACGATGCCCTCGCCCGCCATGACGACGGTGACGAAGCCGCCCGCGGCGCCCTGCGCTGCCTCGGCCAGCTCGTCGCTGTTCAGCCGCGGGTGCTGGATGTAGAGCTTGTTCAGCGGGGCGGCCCACAGGTCGGACACGTCGGTGAACGGCGTGCTCGGCAGGGTGCCGGTGACCGCGTAGCCGGGGCCGACCAGCACATCGCCGTCCAGGCCGTCCCGGCTCGCGGCGATGTACAGCGGACCGACCTCCGCCTCGATCTTCGCCAGCGCCACGCCCGCGATCTTCCGGTCCAGGGTGACCGAGGTCAGCAGGCGGTGCTGCCCCGCGTCGTAGACCTGGGCGCCCTGGCCGCAGACGGCCAGGCCCTCGTAGCCGAGGTCTTCCAGGATGTGCCGGGTCCAGGGGACGGCACGGCCGGTGACGACGATGTGCGCGGCGCCCGCCTCCGTGGCGGCGACGAGCGCCGCACGGGTGCGCGGCGAGATGGTGCCGTCGTCGCGCAGCAGCGTGCCGTCGAGGTCGGTGGCGATCAGCCGGTAGGGGAGTCCGTCACTCACTTGGCGGTCGGCTCCAGCACCTCACGACCGCCGAGGTACGGACGCAGCACCTCGGGGACGCGGACCGAGCCGTCGGCCTGCTGGTGGTTCTCCAGGATCGCCACGATGGTGCGCGGTACGGCGCACAGCGTGCCGTTGAGCGTGGCCAGCGGCTTGACCTGCTTGCCGTCGCGCATCCGGATCGACAGGCGGCGGGACTGGAACTCGGTGCAGTCCGAGGTCGAGGTCAACTCGCGGTACTTGCCCTGGGTCGGGATCCACGCCTCGCAGTCGAACTTGCGGGCCGCGGAGGAGCCGAGGTCACCGGTGGCCACGTCGATCACGCGGAACGGCAGCTCGAGCGAGGTCAGCCACTGCTTCTCCCACTCCAGCAGGCGCTGGTGCTCGGCCTCGGAGTCCGCCGGGTCGACGTACGAGAACATCTCGACCTTGTCGAACTGGTGGACGCGGAAGATGCCCCGGGTGTCCTTGCCGTGCGAGCCGGCCTCGCGGCGGAAGCACGGGGAGAAGCCCGCGTACCGCAGCGGCAGCTTGTCGGCGTCGATGATCTCGTCCATGTGGTACGCGGCGAGCGCCACCTCGGAGGTGCCGACCAGGTACAGGTCGTCCTTGTCCAGGTGGTACACGTCCTGCGCGGCCTGGCCGAGGAAGCCGGTGCCCGCCATGGACTGGGGGCGCACCAGCGCGGGGGTGAGCATCGGGGTGAAGCCCGCGGCGGTGGCCTGCGCCATGGCCGCGTTCACCAGGGCCAGCTCCAGGAGGGCGCCGACGCCGGTGAGGAAGTAGAAGCGGGAGCCGGAGACCTTGGCGCCGCGCTCGGTGTCGATCGCGCCGAGGAGCTGGCCGAGCTCCAGGTGGTCCTTGGGCGCGAAGCCCTCGGCGCCGAAGTCGCGGATCGTGCCGTGCGTCTCCAGCGTGACGAAGTCCTCCTCGCCACCGACGGGCACGCCGGGGTGGACGAGGTTGCCGAGCCGGAGCAGCAGCTCCTGGGTCTCGGCGTCGGCCTCGTCGCGCTCGGCGTCGGCGGCCTTGACGTCCGCCTTCAGCTGCTCGGCGCGCTTGAGCAGTTCGGCCCGCTCCTCGGGAGCGGCCTTGGGGATCAGCTTGCCGAGCTGCTTCTGCTCGGCGCGCAGCTCGTCGAAGCGGACGCCGGAGGACCTGCGCCGCTCGTCGGCAGAGAGGAGGGAGTCGACGAGCGCGACATCCTCTCCACGGGCGCGCTGGGACGCGCGCACACGGTCGGGGTCCTCACGAAGCAGGCGAAGGTCAATCACGGAGCCAAGGCTACCGGTGCGGGGGGACGGGCCGGGAATCACTTCCCGGTTCCGCCGCGCGGAGATCGTCCGGAGTGCCCCGGGCTGCCCGGACTCCCTTGTGGCGGGCGGTACTTGGCGGATGCCGTTGTCCACAGGAATCCACAACGGGGATGGAGTTATCCACAGGCTGTGCGAAAGGGCTGTGGATTTTGGAATTGATCACTCCGGAACTGGGTGCGGGTTCGAAGAATTACCGGCCCAAACACGCATGACACCCACTTTCGGGCGTAGATAGGTCACCTCAAAAGGTGAATCGAAGGAAACGGGTAGACGAAAACCGATCTACATAAGGATGACGCACCTTGGACCGGCTAGGGCGATTTGTCGACCGTGGGGCCTGTTGTTGTCGACTTGTCCCCAGGTCGAGAAGCTGACCTGTGGATAACTTCTGTGGACAACGCGGAGGCGGCTAGAACCGGCCGTCCTGGCAGCCCGCCACCCAGTCGGACGCCGCCAGGAACTCCTGGTCCGACGTGCCCGGCGGGGTCGGCCTGGCTTCCCCGGGCCTGATGTCCGCCCGTGGATAGGAACCGAGGAAACGCACCTGGAGACAGATCCGCTTCAGGCCCATCAGCGCCTCGGCCATGCGCCGGTCGGAGATGTGCCCCTCGGCGTCGATGCAGAAACAGTAATTCCCGATACCTTCCCCGGTCGGACGCGACTGGAGCAGCATCAGGTTGATCCCGCGCCCTGCGAACTCACCCAGAAGGTCGCGCAGGGCGCCAGGGTGGTCGTCCCGCTGCCAGAGCACCACCGAGGTCTTGTCGGCGCCGGTCGGCGCGGCGGGCCGGGCCGGGCGGCCGACCAGCACGAACCTGGTCTGCGCGTTCTCCGCGTCGTGGATGCCCGTCTCCAGCGGGACCAGGCCGTACCGGGCCGCCGCGAACCCGCCCGCGAAGGCCGCGTCGTACCGGCCCTCCTGGACCAGCCGGGCGCCGTCCGCGTTCGAGGCGGCGGACTCCCAGAGGGCGTCCGGGAGGTGGGCCCGCAGCCAGTTGCGGACCTGCGGCTGGGCGGCCGGGTGGGCGGTGACCGTCTTGATGTCGGCCAGCTTCGTGCCGGGGCGGACCAGCAGCGCGAAGGTGATCGACAGCAGCACCTCGCGGTAGATCATCAGCGGGTCCCCGGCGACCAGCTCGTCCAGGGTGGTGGTGATGCCGCCCTCGACGGAGTTCTCGATCGGCACGAAGGCCGCCTCGGCCTCGCCGTTGCGCACCGCGTCCAGCGCGGACTGCACCGACACATAGGGGATCAGCTCACGGGTGGCCGCCTCCGGAAGCGTGCGCAGGGCGACTTCGGTGAAGGTGCCTTCGGGACCGAGATACGCATAGCTCGCTGGCATGACCTCACCCTAATGGCCGCGCGGGTACCCGGCTCGGGCGTCTCACGGCGGCCACTCGCACGGGTGGTTTCGATCGCCGGGTACCGCCCATATCGCCGGGCACCACCTATGAGGGCTCACCCCTCCAGCAGCCGTTGCCCCACGTACTCGCCCTTCGCCGCGCCGCCCGGCACCGCGAACAGGCCGCTCGACTCGTGCCGCAGATAGGTGGAGAGCGCGTCCCCCCGGTCGAGCTTGCGCTGCACCGGGACGAAGCCGCGCAGCGGGTCCGCCTGCCAGCAGATGAACAGCAGACCGGCGTCGGGCGTGCCGTCCGCGTCGAAGCCGTCGTGGAAGGAGAAGGGCCGCCGCAGCATGGCCGCGCCGCCGTTGCGGTCGGGCCGGGTGATCCTGGCGTGCGCGTTGACCGGCACCAGGTACGCGCCCTGGGAGTCGGTCTTCTCCAGGTCCATCGGCGTCGTCTCGTCGCCCCCGGACAGCGGGGCCCCGTCGGACTTGCGGCGCCCGATGACCGCCTCCTGGGCCTTGATCGACAGCTTCTCCCAGTCGTCGAGCAGCATCCGGATCCGGCGGACGACCGCGTACGAGCCGTTCGCCATCCAGGCGGGCTCCCCCGCAGCGGGCACGAAGATCCGCTCGTCGAAGTCGGGCTCGGCGGGCTTGGGATTGCGGGTGCCGTCGATCTGGCCCATGAGGTTGCGGGCCGTCATGGGGCGCGCGGTGGCGCCGGGCGAGCGGTTGAAGCCGTTCATCTGCCAGCGGATACGGGCCGCGCCGCCCGCCTCCTTCTGGACGGCGCGCAGGGCGTGGAAGGCGACCAGGGAGTCGTTCGCGCCGATCTGCACCCATAGATCGCCGTCGCTGCGCGCCTTGTCGAGCTGGTCCGAGGAGAAGGCGGGCAGTGGGTCCAGTGCGGCCGGCCGCTGCTTGTCCAGGCCGGTGCGGGCGAAGAAGGAGTGCCCGAAGCCGAAGGTGACGGTCAGCGAGGCGGGCCCGGAGTCCCGGGCCACATCGGTGTCGTCGTGCGGCGCGGGCTCGCCCGCCATCAGCCGCTCGGCGGTCGTCGACCAGCGGCGCAGCAGGGCCGCCGCCTCCTTGCGGCCCGCGCCGGGCGCCAGATCGAAGGCGATGAGGTGGCCGCACGCCTGGAGCCCCTCGGTGATTCCGGGCTGATGTTTCACGTGGAACATCGCTCGGTCCGCACCGAGGGAGGTGAGCGGAGCGGCGGGGGCGGGCGCCGCGGCGTACCCGACGGAGGCGCCCGCCGCGCCGAGGACGAGGCCGGTGGCCCCGGCGGTGCCGAGCAGGGTGCGCCGGGAGACGCCCCGGGTGCCGGACTGCTCCGGTGCCGAGGTGTCGGGGGCCTGGCGGGTCGGGGGGACGGACGGGTCGGGCATGGTGTGGTTCAGCCGATCTGCGCGTTCTTGGAGACGGTCGCCTGGTCGATGTCGGAGGTGCGCACGGTCACGGCGACCTTCCAGTCACCGGCCACGGGGATCTGCACTCCGGTGGCGGCCCAGTGGCCGTTCGTGATGCGTTCCGTCTTCACGGGGAGGGGGCCGATCTTCTGGGCCTCCTGAGTGAGGGCGACCTTCACCTCGGGGACGTCGAAGGGGCGGCCGTCGGGACGCTGGACGTAGACGTGCATCTCGTTGCCGCCGACCCGCGCGGGGTCGAGGTCGATGCGGACCAGGCCCTTGCCGTTCGTGCCGCCGGTGTCGAAGGCCATGTCCAGGGTCAGCGCGCCCGAGGTGTCGGAGCCCGAGGAACTGCTGACGGACGCGCCCGCGGCCTTGGCCTCCTGCTCGGTGCGGCCCGGCTCGGTCTGGGTGAGCGCGGTGGTGACGGCGAGCAGGACGACGGCGACGGCCGCCTCCGTGAGCACCGAGCGGCGCAGCCCGGATCGGTTGGGGTCGGCGTCCCGCAGCCGCTTGCGCCGGGCGTCCTCCACGGCACTGCGCTGCCGGGCGAGCTGGGCGGCGCGCTCGGTGCCGCCCGTGGCGGTGGAGGCGGTGCCTTCCGCGGAGTCCTTGGTCTGGACGGCGGCGGTGGCGGCGGCGGGCACGGAAGCCTCGTCCTCCGCCTCGGAGGGCTCCTCCTCGGCCTCCGACGCCGGGTGTTCCGTCAGCCGTCCCGTCCACCGCCGGGAGATCCCCGCGAGGGCGACCATGACGGCCACCAGGCCGATCTTCACCAGCAGCAGCTGTCCGTACCGGGTCTCGGTGAAGGCCGACCAGGAGCCGAGCTGGCGCCAGGACTGGTAGACGCCGGTGGCGACCAGGGCGAGCACCGAGCCGAAGGCGAGCCGGGAGAAGCGGCGGACGGCGGACGGCTCGACCGGGGTGTCCGCCGGTGCCCGGTAGAGGGCGACCAGAAGGGCGGTCAGCCCGCCGAGCCAGGCGGCGACGGCCAGCAGATGGACGATGTCGACCGGTATGGCGATGCCCGGCTGGAGCCCGGTGGAGGCGTGCTCGGCCATGGCCCAGCTCGCCGCGAGCCCGGCCGCGACGAGCAGGCCGCCGAGGGCGAGCCCGAAGCCGAGGTCCCGCTTCTCCTCGGCCTCGTCGGCAGCAGCGTCCTCCTCACCGGTGGCGCTCTCCTCGTCCTCGTCCCCCTTGGCGTACGCCCCGAAGAGCACCGCCACGAAGAGCGCGGCGGCGGCGAGCAGCAGCAGCCGGGAGACCAGCGCGGCACCGGCCTTGGTCTGGAGCACCTGGCCGAGCAGGGCCAGGTCGAAGACGTCCCCGACCTTGCCCGAGGTGGTGTACGAGCCGCGCAGGAGCAGCAGCCACAGCGTGGCGCCGGTGAGTGTCACCCAGCCGCCGACGACCAGACGCTGCAGCGCCCGTACGCCCGCGCCGCGCCGCCAGCAGGCCAGCACGAAGGCGGCCCCGCCGACCAGGACGATGTACCCGGCGTAGGACGCGTACCGCCCGACCGCGTACAGCGTGCCGACCACGCCCCCGCCGACCGTGGCCGTGCCGGAGACGACGGTCTGGGAGGGCGCCCCGATGGAGAAGGTATAGGCGCCGGCGACGGGGTGGCTGTCGGCCGAGACGACCTGGTAGGTCACCGTGTAGGTGCCCTTGGTCAGGCCGTCCTTGAGCTGGACCGCGTAGGTGGTGCCGCTGACGTTGTCGGGCTTGCCCCGCTGGACGGGCTTGCCCTTGGGGTCGAGGACCCGCACGGAGTCGTCGCCCATCGCGACCTGCTCGGAGAAGGTGAGCGACACCTGCGTGGGCGCCTTGTCGACCACCACGCCCTGGGCGGGGTCGCTGCCGGTCAGCGCGGCGTGCGCGGAGGCGGGCGCGGCGCCCGCGAACAGCACGGCGGCGACCGTGAGAAGCAGCAGCACCAGGGGGCGCAGCCGAGGGGTGATGGTCCGCGTCAAGGTGGTCCCTCCCTAGTTGCCGGTCGACGGAATGTACGTGGCGGACCGCACCGGCATCTCGACGGTGAGCGGCTTGGAGTGGGCGAAGCCGAGTTTCACCGTGACCCGCTGGCCCTCGCGCGGCTTGCGCTTGAGGCCCTCGAACATGAGGTGGTCGGCGCCGCTCCGGAACACCAGGCGGCCGTGGGCCGGGACGGCGAAGGAGGTCTGCTCCGTCATGGCGCCGCCGCTGGTGCTGTGCATGGTGACCTCGTCGGCGATGTCACTGGTGACGGAGGTCAGTTCGTCGGCCCCGCCGCCCTTGTTGGTGACGGTGAGGAACCCGGCGGCCATGTCGGCCGAGACCGGCTGGGGCATGTAGGCGGCACCGGCGGACAGTTCGGGACGCCCGCCGGAGTCCGAGCCGCAGCCGGTGAGGGCGAGCGCCCCGGCCAGCGCGGCGAGGGCGGCGGGCAGCAGGGAACGCCTCACGGCTTCGCTCCCCGGACCAGCTGGGGCAGGTCCTTGGTGTAGTCGTCGACCGTGGCGTCCTCGCCGTAGAGGACGTAACCCCCGTCGGTCTTGGGGGAGAAGGCGATGACCTGGGTGCCGTGCACCGAGACGGGCTTGCCGTTCTTGTCCTTGGTGGTCGGCTCCACGGAGATGCCGAGGGTACGGGCGCCCGCCTGGATGGTGGCGAAGTCGCCGGTGAGGCCGACGAAGCGGGGGTCGATCCCGTTGAGCCACTTGCCCAGTTCGGCCGGGGTGTCGCGGCCGGGGTCGGTGGTGACGAAGACGACGCGGAGCTTGTCCTGCTCGGCCTTGGGCAGCGCCTTCAGGGCGACGGCGATGTTGCTCATGGTCGTGGGGCACACGTCGGGGCAGTGGGTGTAGCCGAAGTAGACGAGGGTCGGGTGGCCCTTGGTCTCGGCGCGCAGGTCGTACTTCTTGCCGTGGGTGTCGGTGAGGACCAGGTCCGGCTTCTCGAAGGGCTGGTCGAGGACGGTGGCGGCCTTGCCGGAGTCGGTCTCCTCGGAGATCACCGAGATGGGCGACTTGGCGTCGTCACCGGAGCCGCAGGCGGTCAGGCC
The DNA here is from genome assembly GCF_009863025.1 of Streptomyces sp. SID4985. GTDB lineage: Bacteria > Actinomycetota > Actinomycetes > Streptomycetales > Streptomycetaceae > Streptomyces. The sequence continues at coordinate 8,004 of NZ_WWIR01000045.1, forward strand.
GAACGCGGCGACGGCCAGCAGCGCGGCGGCGGCGAGGGTCTTCTTGCGCGCGGGGAGGAACACCGAGGGGCGCGGGTCAGGCGTGGAAGGCATAGGAAAACATCCCGGATATGAGGAATCCGGCGCGCACCGGGGCCGCATGGGGCATGCGGCCCCGGTGCGCGCGGACGGGTGGGTCAGGCGGTGCGGCGACGGCCCGCGAGGACGCCGTAGGCGACGCCGGCCGCGCCGACGACGATGCCGACGATGCCGAGGACACGGGCGGTGGTGTCGGAGCCGCCGCTCTTGTCGGTGGCGGCGGCCGTCTGCTCGGTCTTGTCGTCACCCTTGTCGTCGGACGCGGCACCGGCCGTGCCGGGGGTGGCGGCCTGGGTGCCGTGGTGGTCGTCGGTGGCGGCGGCGAGCTCCAGCGTCGGGGCCGGGTTCTCCGGCTCCTCCGCGCCCTTCTGCTGCACCTCGATCCAGCGGACGACCTCCTTGTTGGAGTACGTCTGCAGCGCCTTGAAGACGAGCTGGTCGGTGTCCTCGGGCAGCGCGCCGAGCGAGAGCGGGAACTTCTGGAAGTAGCCGGGCTCGATGCCCTTGCCGTCGGCGGTCCAGGTGACCTTGGTGACGGCCTCGCTGATCTTCTCGCCGTGCATGGTGAGCGGCTTGGCGAGCTTGGACTTGGTGACCTTCACGGTCCAGCCCGGCACCGGCTGCGGCATGACCGAGGCGATGGGGTGGTCGGCGGGGAGGTTCACCTCGAGCTTGGTGGTCGAGGCGTCGTCGCGCTCGTTGGGGACCTTGAAGTCGACGACCGCGTAACCGCCCTTGGCCGCGACACCCTCGGGCTGCACGCTGACGTGCGCGAAGGCGGGGGCCGACAGGGCGAGGACGGCGGTGGCGGCGACGGTGCCGGCGGCGGCGATCCGGGTGGTGGTACGGGAAACCTGCATGGCAGAGCACTCCACTCTGAGCGAGATCCGATGACGGAGAGGGGTGCGCGTGCGGTCGGTCCGACGTGCGCACGCGCGCGCCGCGAGACGGCGGCCCCTCTCCGTCCGGTGCCGGTGGGCCGGTTGCCGGGGAGCGGTGGTCGCGTCGCGTCAGGCGGCGAGGCGGAACGCGGCGGCGGGCGGGCCGCGCCGGATCACGGAGTGCTGGAGCGCGGTGGTGCGGGGGGTGGGCGGCTCGTCGCGGTCGGCTCG
>NZ_WWIR01000450.1 GCF_009863025.1 Streptomyces sp. SID4985
CATCTCGGTGACCCAGTAGCGCAGCGAGTCCATGATGAGCTGGAGCACGTAGGGGTGGCGCATCAGCAGGCTGTTGCCGGTGCCGGTGGTGTCGTAGTAGTGCGCCCAGTCGCCGTCGACCAGGCGGTAGTACGAGGCGTTGTCGATGCCCCGGAAGGAGAGGGTGGGGCCCTTCTCGTTGCCCTCGGCGGTGTGGTTGTAGACCACGTCGAGGATGACTTCGAGACCGGCCGCGTGCAGCGCCTTCACCATGGCCTTGAACTCGTCGACCTGCTGGCCGCGCGAGCCGAGGGCGGCGTAGGCGTTGTGCGGGGCGAAGAAGCCGATGGTGTTGTAGCCCCAGTAGTTCGACAGGCCCCGGTCGCGCAGCACACCGTCCTGCGCGAACTGGTGGACCGGCATCAGCTCGACCGCGGTGACGCCGAGCGAGGTGAGGTGCCCGGTGACGGCGGGGTGCGCGAGACCCGCGTAGGTGCCGCGCAGCCGCTCGGGGACCTCGGGGTGGGTGCGGGTCAGGCCGCGTACATGGGCCTCGTAGATGACGGACTCGGAGTACGGGATGTCCGGCGGCCGGTCGTCGCCCCAGTCGAAGTACGGGTCGGTGACCACGCCGAGCATCGAGTGCCCGGCACTGTCGGCCCGGTCCGGTCCCTCGGGGTCGCGTTCGTAGAGCGAGGCGTCGTTGTCCGTCTGGCCGTCGACGGCGCGGGCGTAGGGGTCGAGCAGCAGCTTGGCGGGGTTGCAGCGGTTGCCGAGCGAGGGCTGCCAGGGGCCGTGCACCCGGTAGCCGTAGCGCTGCCCGGGGCCGACGCCGGGGAGGTAGGCGTGCCGGACGAAGCCGTCGACCTCGTGCAGCGGGACGCGCGTCTCGCGCCCGGCGTCGTCCACGAGGCTGAGGTCGACGCGCTCGGCGACCTCACTGAAGAGCGCGAAGTTGGTGCCCTGCCCGTCGTAGGAGGCACCCAACGGGTAGGGGTGCCCGCTCCACACGGGCACCCCTTTCCGGGACTTGCGCGCCGTCACCGGGCGCCCACCAGGACGTCGGGGGCGGCGAGGGCGGCCACGGGCAGCGCGCGCGGCAGGTCCAGCACCCGGCGCAGGCTGGGCACCGGCGCGGTGGCGACCAGCGGGACGCGCTGGTCGGAGCGGGCGCGCTGGGAGAACCAGATGACCTTGCCGCCGTTCGCGGTGGCGCAGCACCCCCAGCCGTCGCTCATCGCCGCGAGGTCCGCGAGGCAGGCCCGCAGGTCCTGGTCGGGGCGCAGCTCCCGGTCGTCGCCGCCGACGGCGGTGATCAGATGCTGGCCGGTCCACCACATCTCGATCGAGGTGGCCTTGTCCGTGGCGTGCCGGTCGATCGCCCGCAGCAGCAACTGGGTGCCGTGACGGACGGGACCGACGAGGTTCTCCAGGTCCCAGTAGCGCAGATGGGCGGCCAGGATGCGGCTGACCTGTCCCACCCGTTCCGGGCCGACTTCCACGTCGAGGTGGTAGTAGCAGGGCACTGCCTTCATCGTCGCTTGCTCCTCACCGGACGAAGCTCCCGCACGTCGCCCCGATCGGGACGGTTCCCGGTCACGTGGCGTGAGCGCCGATCGCTTCTGAGTCACTCCCACAGTGCGGGGGCTACGCCATTCGTGCAACACGAGCGTCACGAACGGCCGGGTCGTTGAAGCTCCAACAGGACGATGCGTGTGTACGCGTGCACCATGAGTGAAAACCTCGATCGACGTCATGGCGCCGTGCGCTTCCGTGCGCGGTGCCACCCGATCCTCGGGACCGCGCCCGGTCGAGAGCGGAAAGGTGAAAAGGGCCATGCTGCTACCGGCCAAGGCCGAAGTGGCCCGGCAGTTGCGGCGTTACCGGGCGTGGGAGCGCGTGATGCTCGCCTCGCCCCACGACCGCACGGTCCGGGGCACCTTCGAGGATTCGGGCTACACCCTGTGCGTGCTGATGGGAAAACGGTGCGCCAGGGAGGCCGCCGACGCGGCCGAGCGGTATCTGCGCTCCACCCTGACCGGCTATCTGCGCGAGCAGGACGGCCGGCCGCGAGGGGACAGGGCGGCGCGACGCGCGCAGTCCCCGGAGCGGCGTTCCACGGCGCCACGTCCCTGACCTGGCACCGTACATGGCGTTCCCCACGGGACGGCGGCAGCCGGCTTGTGGATCGGATCGCGAAGCCGGGCCCGTGTGCCCGGCTTCGCGCACGGCGGAGGTGAGATCCATGCGCAGGACTCCGGCCATCGGCCGCGTACCGGTACGTGATGTCCGGCCGTCCGTGGAATGCGGAAGGCGCCCGGCGAAGGCGGTGACCGGGGAGACGTTCCTGGTGACCGCCACCGTGTTCCGCGAGGGGCACGACGTGGTGGGCGCCAACGTGGTCCTGCGCAATCCCAAGGGCCGGCGCGGCCCTTGGCTGCCGATGCATGAGCTGTCCCCCGGCAGTGACGTGTGGGGTGCCGAGGTCACCCCGGACATGACGGGCCGCTGGACCTACCGGGTCGAGGCGTGGAGCCATCCGCTGGCGACCTGGCGGCACGCGGCCGGTATCAAGATCCCGGCGGGCATCGACACCGGCCTGGTCCTGGAGGAGGGCGCCGAGCTGTACGAGCGCGCCGCCGCCGGAGTCCCCAAGGGCACGGAACGCGACCTGGTGCTGGCGGCCGCCCGCGACCTCGGCGACGACACCCTCGGTGTGGACGACCGGCTGAAGGGCGCCCTGTCGGCCGATGTGTCGGACCTCCTGGAGCGTTACCCGCTGCGGGAGTTGGTGACCGCGTCCGATCCGATGCCGCTGCTGGTGGAGCGCGAGCGCGCGCTGTACGGCTCCTGGTACGAGTTCTTCCCCCGCTCGGAGGGGACGGAAGAGCAACCGCACGGCACCTTCCGCACGGCCGAGCGTCGCTTGGAGGCCATCGCGGAGATGGGCTTCGACGTGGTGTACCTGCCGCCGATCCA
>NZ_WWIR01000451.1 GCF_009863025.1 Streptomyces sp. SID4985
CGAGGCGGGCCAGCGCGGTCGCGGCGGCGGCGCAGCGGGGCGGGTCGCGGTGGTTGAGGAGCAGGACCAGGGACTCGAAGGCCCGGCGGTCCCCGGCGCTGCCGAGCCGGAAGGCGGCCAACTCCCTGGCCCACAGGGGCTGTCCGGGCGCGGTGAGGACCTGTGCCAGCTCGTCGTGGTCCTCGGTCTCCAGCAGGCGTTCGCAGGCCGCCGCGCCGCGCGACTCCTGCCGTAAGCGCTCCGTGAGCAGTCGCAACTCTTCGTCCACGGATTCAGATTAGGCACGTCACACGACCTTGGGGAGGTACATCACAAAGTCCCGTCCTCGCACAGGTCTGGCGCGCTCGTTACTCGCTGGTTAAGCTCGGATGAGCGAGTTACCCACTCGCGCTCCGCTTGCGGCGGTCTGGTGACGCGGCCGTCGTGGGCGATCGACGTTTCAGGTACCTCGGTACCTGCGGTACGACCCGGCTCCGGGACAGGGCCGGTCGGCACACCGCCGTTCGCGGGTCTGTGCGTGACCCGCGAGGACGGCACCGGGCGTGTGCGCTCGCAGCCCGGAAACACCCGCATCTCCGGAACATCCGCATCCCCGGAACATCCGCATCGACTCCGCTCCGTCGTGCGCCCCTCGGCGCACCCGGCGCGTTCCCTCGTCGTCACCCTTTCTGGAGTCCCGTGATGGCCACTCCCCTGTCCCACCCCTCCCCTTCCCCGCTGCGTACGGTCGCCGTGGTCGGCCTCGGCACCATGGGCACCGGCATCGCCGAGGTGCTCGCCCGCGCCGGCCGCGAGGTGATCGGCGTCGACATCAGCGCGGCCCAGGCCGCCCGGTGCGTCTCCGCCCTGGAGGCGTCCACCGCCCGTGCCGTGGCGCGCGGCCGGCTGTCCGAGGAGGAGCGTGCCGGTCTTCTCGCCCGGGTGCGCACCTCGACGGACCTCTCGGCGGTCGCCGACGCCGACCTCGTGATCGAGGTGGCGCCGGAGTCGTACGAGATCAAGCAGCAGATCTTCCGTGAACTGGACGCCGTGGTGCGCCCGGAGACGATCCTGGCGACCGGGACCAACGCCCTGTCGGTGACCCGGCTCGCCGCCGGTTCGGCCCGCCCCGAGCGCGTGCTCGGGCTGCACTTCTTCAACCCGGCACCGGCGATGAAGCTGGTCGAGGTGGTCTCCTCGGTGCTGACCGCGCCGCAAGCGGTGGCCGCCGTGACCGACCTCGCGGTGGAGCTGGGCAAGGAGCCCGTCGCGGTGGGCGACCGGCCCGGCTTCGTCGCGGACGGCCTGCTCTTCGGCTACCTCAACCAGGCCGCCGCGATGTACGAGGCCCGGTACGCCTCCCGTGAGGACATCGACGCGGCGATGCGGCTCGGCTGCGGGCTGCCGATGGGCCCGCTCGCGCTGCTCGACCTGATCGGCGTGGACACCGCGCGCACCGTCCTGGACGCCATGTACGCCGAGTCCCGCGACCGGCTGCACGCCCCCGCGCCCATCCTGAAGCAGCTCAGCGAGGCGGGCCTGACCGGCCGCAAGGCGGGCCGCGGCTTCTACACCTACGCGGCGCCGGGCAGCTCCGAGGTCGTCCCCGACGCCCTGACCCCGGCCGCCGGGGGCACGGGCGCACAGGGCCGTACCGTGCGCTCCGTCGGGGTCGCCGGGTCGGGCACGATGGCCTCCGGCATCGCGGAGGTGTTCGCCAAGGCGGGCTACGACGTGATCCTCGCGGCCCGTACCGAGGAGAAGGCGGAGGCCGCCAAGTCCCGTATCGGCAAGTCGCTTTCACGCTCGGTGGCCAAGGGAAGACTGACCGAGGAGGCCGCCGCCGGGATCCTGGACCGGATCGCCCCGGCGGGGTCGTACGAGGCATTCGCGGACGTGGATCTGGCCGTCGAGGCGATCGCGGAGGACCTGGACGTCAAGCGGCAGCTGTTCCAGGCGCTGGACAAGGTCTGCAAGCCGGGCGCGGTCCTGGCCACCACCACCTCCTCGCTGCCCGTGGTCGCCTGTGCCCGCGCGACCTCGCGGCCGCAGGACGTGATCGGGATGCACTTCTTCAACCCGGCCCCGGCGATGAAGCTGGTCGAGGTCGTGCGCACGGTGCTGACCGGCGAGGACGTCCACGCGACGGTCCGCGAGGTCTGCGCGCGGATCGGCAAGCACCCGGTGGACTGCGGCGACCGCGCCGGGTTCATCGTGAACGCGCTGCTGTTCCCGTACCTCAACAACGCCGTGAAGATGGTCGAGGAGCACTACGCCACCCTCGACGACATCGACGCGGCGATGAAGCTCGGCGGCGGCTACCCGATGGGCCCGTTCGAACTCCTCGACGTGGTGGGCCTGGACGTCTCGCTGGCCATCGAGAAGGTGCTGCACCGCGAGTTCCGCGACCCGGGTCTCGCCCCGGCCCCGCTGCTCGAGCACCTGGTGGCGGCGGGCTGCCTCGGCCGCAAGACCGGCCGCGGTTTCCGCGAGTATGCCCGCCGCTGACGGAGCACGGGGCCGCGGCCGCGCGGAGCCGGAGTGGGGCGGACTGCTCGATCCCGGCGGGTTCTCCCCCACCGCCGGGCGGTCCGCCGCTCCGGCGGCCGGGGGCGGGCGCGCTCCGGGCAG
>NZ_WWIR01000452.1 GCF_009863025.1 Streptomyces sp. SID4985
CCCGTGGGCGCCGCCAGCGAGTTCGTCGGGGGCGGGGACGCGCATGGAGGTGTGGGTGTCGCGGTTGGAGTCGGGGCGGGCGCCGGGGACGAGGGAGACGGCGCCCCGGCGGCGTGCGGGGGTGCCCGGGGCGGTCGTGGGGAGCGGTTCCTCCGGGGCTTCCTCCCCCTCCTCGGACTCCGGCTCGTCCACCTCCAGCGGGGGCAGGCCCGCGAGGGAGGGGAGCTGTTCGCGGAGGCGGGCGGCCAGCTCGGACGCGCGGAGGCGGGAGGCGGGGCCCTTGGCGAGGCACTGGACGATCAGCTGCCACAGTTCCTCGGGGATGCCGGGGAGCGGGACGACCGTCTCGGTGACATGGCGCCGCAGGACCGCGCCGGGGTGGCCGCCGCCGAACGGGGTGAAGCCCGCGAGGAGTTCGTAGAGGACGGTCGCGAGGGCGTAGATGTCCACGGCGGCGCGGGGCGGGAGGCCCTCGACGATCTCGGGGGCGAGATAGTCCGGCGTGCCGATGATCTTCGTGGCGCGGGTGCGCTTCGGGGTGTCGATGAGCTTGGCCACGCCGAAGTCGGTGAGCAGCGCGGGGTGGGCGCCGCCGGGGCCGAGGGGGCCGCGCATGTCGAGGAGGATGTTCTCGGGCTTGACGTCGCGGTGGACGACACCGGCGGCGTGCGCGGCGGCGAGGCCGTCCGCGACGTCGGCGACGATCGCGACGGCGGCCTCGGGCGAGAGGCGCCGCTCGCGCTCAAGGCGGGTGCGCAGGTCGGTGCCCCGGACGAGGTCCATGACCAGGGCGAGGTCGTTGCCGTCGACCACCAGGTCGCGCACGGTGACGATGTGCGGGTGCTCCAGGCCGAGCAGCGCCGTGCGCTCCTGGACGAAGCGTCCGACCAGCTCCTGGTCCGACGCGAGGTCCTCGCGCAGCAACTTGACCGCGACGGGACCGTCCGGCCCCTCGCCCAGCCACACCGTCCCGGCGCTGCCCCGCCCCAGGATCTGGTTCGCGGTGTACCGGCTGCCGATCTTCCGTGCCAAGACTGCTCCTACAGACGCGCGTTGCCGCCGCCGCGGCATACCGGGACGCGGGGCACGCCGCGGCCCCACCCCGGGCCCCCGGACGACACACGAGGACTCCAGGGCGACAAAACTACGCGTCCAACGGGCCCACCTTCACCGCGGAGCCGGAAATCACCCTCTGGATGTCGACAAGTCCCCAGACTCGGGTGTCCGGAGTCACGCCCCGGACGGGTCGTCCACCCCGCTCCGGGACGATTCCGAGCACCTGACATTCGACGCGGGCGCCGCTGACATCCCATGCGGGCGCCGCCCTGTTCGAAGCCGAACACGACGGCGGCCGGGGCGGATGCCACCCCGGCCGCACGGACCCGTCAGTTGCCGCTCGACGCCCCGCTGTCGCCGGACGAGCTCCCCAGGTTGCCGATCCAGTCGCTCACCGAGCCGACCCAGTCGCTGAGTTGGTCCCAGTAGCCCTTGCCCTGGCCGACCCACTCGTGGAGGGGGGTCAGGTCCCAGATGAGCCAGCCCGCGACGAAGAGGATGACGAGGGTGAAGAGGCAGCCCTTGAGACAGCCGAGGCCGGGGATCTTCATGGGGTTGGCGCCGCGCTGGCGGGGGGCCCGGGGTTCGGGGGCCGGGCGCTGCGGAGCGGGTGGCGCGTAGCGCTGCTGGGGCTGGGGCGCGTACTGCTGCGGCGGCGGCGCGTACTGCTGGGGCTGGGGGGTCTGGCGGCGCTGCTGGGGCTGCTGCGGGCGCGCCTGCGGGGCGGGGTGCTGCTGCTGGGGGCGGGCGACCTGCCGCTGGGGGCGGCGGCGCAGCGGGTCCTCGTCCGGGTCGACGTACTGGACCTGGGTCTGGTCGTTGCGGTCGCGGGCGGCGCGCAGCTGGGTCTGCCAGGGGTGGGGCTGGTCGGGCGGACCCTGCTGGTCCTGGCCGAAGCCGCCGTACGGGCCGGGCTGACCGGGCTGGTTCTGCGGCACCGGGGGCATGACCGCCGTCGGGTCGGCCGCGCCGGCGGGGCCGGAGAAGCCGGTGTTCGGCAGGACGCTGGTGGCCGCGTTCGGGTCGTAGGCGCCGAACGGGCCCTGGGCCGCGTTGGTCGGCAGCACCTGGGTCGGGTCGGCGGAGCCGGGCACGCCCGGGACGGAGGCCGGGGCCGGGTCGGGGGCGAGCAGCGCGC
>NZ_WWIR01000453.1 GCF_009863025.1 Streptomyces sp. SID4985
GGCGGACCGGTGGACGGCACTGCGGGCCCGGGCGGCGGCGCTGCGGCCGGTACCGGACGGCGGGGCGACGACGGGCCGGGGCGGATCGTAGGGCTCGTAGGGCTCGTAGACCCGGGACCGGCGTGCGGACACGCGTGAGGGGTGACCACCGAGTCGGTGGTCACCCCTCACGCGTGTCCGTCTGAGCGGGCTGTCAGCGGCCCTGCTCGTCGCGGCGGCGCTGCCAGCGGGCCTCGATCCGCTCCATCATGGTCCGTTTGCGGCGCATGGGGCGGCGACGGGCCGCCGGACCGTGGCGCTGGCGCTCGCCCGGCTTGGGGGCGTTGCGCCAGCCGGTGACGGCGAGCACGGCACAGCCCAGCATGACGAGGAAACCCACCACGCTGATCCAGATGATCTGCGGGACCATTCCGGCGATCAGGAGCGCGATACCCGCGAGGAAGCCCGCCGCGGACAGGTAGACCCGCCGCCGGGTGTACGTCCGCAGCCCGTTTCCCTCAAGCGCCGACGCGAACTTGGGATCTTCGGCGTACAGCGCTCGCTCCATTTGCTCGAGCATGCGCTGCTCGTGCTCCGAGAGCGGCACGGAGTCCTCCTCATCGTGCAGTCGCCGGGGCGACCCGGGGGGTCTTCTCAGGATAGGCAGGGAATCGCCCCCGTGAAACCCGCCCCTCTGCGCCTTCTGACCAACCGGGACCGCCACGGCGTCCCGGCCCGCTGAAGCTTCCATTCCCCAACGGCCGACCCGTCATGCCGGTTCGGTGTACCTCGATCATACGGCGCAAACCCCTCGATCGGAGGGCTTGTGGCGTACTCCATCTGCCGACAAGCCCCTGATCAGCGGCGGGTCACCCGGGGCACTCAGGCCCGCGGCGCCCCGGCCGTCTCACCGAGCACATGGATCTGCGTGGCCACGGAGTGGAAGGCGGGCAGCTCGGCCGCGGCCGCCTCCAGGCGGAGCAGGGCGTCGAGCGCGCCGGGCTCGGTGTCCACCAGGACGCCGGGCACGAGGTCCGCGAAGACCCGTACGCCGTGCACCGCGGCCGCCCTGAGGCCCGCGCCCTCGACCAGCGCGGTCAGCTGCTCGGCGGTGAAGCGGTGCGGGACCGGGTCGCCCTCGCCCCAGCGGCCGTCGGGGTCCTGGAGGGCGTGCCGGGCCTCGGTGAAGTGGCCGGCCAGGGCGCGGGCGAGGACGGCGCCTCCGAGTCCGGCCGCGAGCAGGCTGAGCACGCCCTCGGGGCGCAGCGCGGCGACGGTGTTGCGGACGCCCTCGGCGGGGTCGTCGACGTACTCCAGGACGCCGTGGCACAGCACCGCGTCGTAGCCGCCGCGGTCGACCACGTCGAAGAGGCCGTGGGCGTCGCCCTGGACACCGCGCACCCGGTCGGCGACGCCCGCCTCGGCCGCCCGGCGCTCCAGGGCGAAGAGGGCGTTGGGGCTGGGGTCGACGACGGTGACGTGGTGGCCGAGCCGGGCGACCGGCACCGCGAACCGGCCGCTGCCGCCGCCGGTGTCGAGCACGTCCAGCACGTCCCGTCCCGAGGCCTTGACCCGGCGGTCGAGGGCGTCCCGGAGGACGTCCCACACCACGGCGGTACGGAGGGAGGCGCGGGGCATCGGGTCCGGCACGGCAGTTGACTCCTCGGCGCGGCACCGCCCGTTGCCCGGCGGCGCGAAAGGGGTTGCCTCCCCGGCCCGGCCCGGGCGGGGCGGGACTGGTGGGCGCGGGGTTCACCGTGGGTGCCGTACCGGGTGTGTTCACACCGGGGGACGGGGTGCCTGCGTTCACACCCTTGGGCGATGGGCCCGTGTTCACGCCTGGTTCCGCCGGACCGGTGTTCACACCAGGCGTCGCGTGTGCCGGGTTCACACCACCGGCAGCGGATGCGGCGTTCACATCCTGTGTGCCGAGGACGGGGTTCACACCCTGCGCGCCATACGCGGCGTTCACAGCCCCCGTCCCACGGGAGCTGTTCACACTCGCCCCGCCGCTCGCGGGCCGACCGCTGTGAACGGTGCGGTCCGGCGCTCCGCCGAAGCGCGGGGTCAGCACCCGCTTCAGCGCTTCCGGCAGCATCGCGGCCAGGCGCTCGTCCGAACCGGCGCTGACGTCGAGCCAGACGGTGGGGCGCTCGTGGATCAGCAGCAGTACACAGCCCGCGTGCACCAGTGCCGTCAGCGGCCCCTCGGGGTGCCCGGCGAGTTGCTGCCAGACCCGCTCGCGCAGCGGGACCTCGGCGAGTTTGCCCTGCTTGCGCAGCCAGGTCTCGACCTCGGCGAGGGCGAACGACGGGCTGGTCTCGGTGCCGCCGACCGGCTTCGGGAAGTCGGCGTGCCGGCGGCGCCAGTTGCTGACGGCGGCGCGGCCCACCCCGGCGAGCCGCGCGATCCCGGCCGCGGTCACCTCTGTCGCGTTGTCCTGCACCCGCCGCGCTCCTCTCGTCCGTGTGTGTGCCGAGCATAGCCGTGTACGCAAGATCCACGCCTTCACAGGCGTGTACAACTCCAGTCCTGTGAACCGTGTTGACTCGGTTCACAGGCTCTGCTCTCATTGACCCAGCGAACGAGCGGCCACCGGAAAGGGGCGGCCGCCGCTTGGGGGAGGGATTCGCCATGGGCATGAAGGGCAAGATCGCGCTGAGCGCGGTCGCGGGGATCGTCGTCATCGGTGTCGTGTCCGCGAACGCCGGCAATAACGGCAAGGACGGCGGCTCGGGCAGCGGCGACGCGGCCTCTTCGGCCTCCGCCGGGCACACGCCCGGCGGCAAGAAGAGCGCGGGGGGCGCCGGGGCGGCGAAGAAGAAGGCCGCCTTCGACGGGGACGGCGACTACCGGGTCGGCTCCGACGTGAAGCCCGGGACGTATCGCACGAGCGGCAACACCGACGGCATGTGCTACTGGGAGCGCGCCAAGGACGCCAAGGGCGAGGTGGACTCGCTGCTGGCCAACGACAACGTCACCGGCACGAGTTACGTCACCGTCAAGGCCACCGACAGACTCTTCAAGTCCAGCGGCTGCAAGGACTGGGAGACCGTCGACCCGAAGACGAAGGGCACGCCCGCCTCCTCCATGGACGGCGACGGGGGCATGTTCAAGGTCGGCACCGACGTCGCGCCGGGCACCTACCGGTCCACCGGAAACGGTGCCGACGCCAACTGCTACTGGGAACGCACCAGGGACGCCGTGCACGGCGTGGACTCGATCGTCGCGAACGACAACGCGACCGGCGCGGCCGTCGTCACCATCAGCCCGTCGGACGCCTACTTCAAGACGACCGGCTGCGGCGACTGGAAGAAGACGTCCTGACCGAGCGCGCCCCGGCGCCTCCGTCGACCCGAACACCCGGCACTACACCCGACACGCGCCCGGCACCCCGCCGGGCGCGCCCCGGCCGACGGCCCACGAACCCCGCCGCACTCGCAGCACCCGCCGCCCCACCGCACCGGCGTCACGGCCCCCGACCCGCACCCGCGCCGATGCCCAGGAATGACCCCGCGCCAACTCCGAGAGCGCTTTGGCCTCCCTTTGGGGATCGCGTGATCTTCATGTGACCCGAAGTGCATACCGTACATAACCGCCATCACTCGAACAGGAATCCGATGCGTCTCCCGTCCCGTGCCGTCATGCTGATCGCCACCGCGGCACTCCCGCTGGCTCTGTCCGCGTGCTCCTCCGGTTCGTCGTCCGACTCCGGCACCGCCGCGAGCGCCAAGCCCGCCGGGGCTGCCAAGGCGAAGGACCCCAACGCCGGTCTCCTCAACGGCACTCGGCTGAAGGAGGCGCTGGCGCCCGCGTCGGCCTTCCCGTCCGGGATGACCCTGGAGGCGGACGGCGCCGCGGACAGCGGCGCCGACTTCCTGTCCCCGTCCGCCCGGAAGACCGCCAAGCCGGACTGCGCCGACTTGGAGATCACGTCCTGGATCCAGACAACCGGCTACAAGGGCGGCGTCTCCTTCGCGCAGAACGACTACGCCAACTCGGAGAAGACCGAGTCGGTCGCCCAGGAGATAGACGCGTTCCAGGGCACCACCGCGCAGGACGTGATGAAGCAACTTCAGTCCGTCGCCGCCGAGTGCGCCACGTTCACGGACACCGACATGCACGCCACGGTGAAGGTCACGGGCGCGCCCATGGCCGGACTCGGTGACGAGGCCTACACGATGACGCTGACGAGCGGCACGTGGCAGAACGGCCAGACCCTGATCGCCGCCCGTTCCGGCAACTCCGTCGTCACCGTGATGTCCACGGCGGGCACCGACAACGGCGCCGCGTCCGCGAAGAAGGTGACGACGACGATCCTGTCGGCACTGAAGTAGAACACCACCGGTGCCCGGGCGACAGGCCCGGGCACCGGTGTTCCCCCGTTCCCTCCCCCGTTTCGTTCCCGTGAAGGATGCCGATGCGCCCGACGTCCCGCCCGGCCGGCAGGGCGGCCGCGGAAGAAGCCGCTCCGCGGGGCCGCGCTGCGCCCGGGACCGCGGCGCGTGCCGCGCTCGCCCTCGTGCTACTGGCCGGCTTCTACCTCCTGGCCGTGCTCATCCTGGCCGCGGTGGCGGCCCTGGACGTGATCCTGACCCGGGGACCGGGCTTCACGATCGCCACGCTCGAGGGATACCTCGGCTCCGTGGCGATCGCCTGGTGCGTGGTGCGCGTGGTCGTGCTCAGCCGCGGCCGCCCGGACGGGCGGGAGGAGATCCCCGGCCTGTCGCTGACGCCGCAGGAGCAGCCGGAGTTGTGGGGGCGGGTGCGCGACCTGGCCGAGCGGGTGGGCACGCGGCCGCCCGCGCGGATCCAGCTGGTCCCGGGTGCGGTGGCCATGGTGCAGGAGGACGCCCGGTGGCTCGGGCTGGTCGCGGGTGAACGGCGGCTCTTCCTCGGTGCGGCGCTGCTGATCGGCCTGCCGGAGGACGAACTGGACGCCGTGCTCGGGCACGAACTGGGGCACTACGCGCACCACGACACCCGGCTCGCCAACCTGGTCTGGGTGCTGCGCAGCCGACTGCTGCACACCGTGAGCACACTGCGGGAGCGGGCCGCACGTGACGAGGCCGAGCAGAAGCAGGCGTTCGCCACGCGGGACGCGCGACGCCGGGCGGCGGGCAAGACACCGGCGGCGCGGCGGGAGCTCAAGCGGGGCCCGGACCATTACCTGGCCATCGTCTTCTGCGCCTACGCCCAGCTGTGTCTGCGGCTGACCGAGGCCGTCAGCCGCCGGGAGGAGTACGCGGCCAATCTGGCCGCCGCCCGGGTCGCCGGACGGGACACCACCGCCGCCGCGCTGCGCCGCATCCCCGTGCTCGACGCGGCGGACGACCTCTGTCGGCGCGCTTACGTCATGATGGGCTGGAAAGCCGGACTGCTGCCGCCGGAGGGACAGTTCCACGGCGGCCTCGCCCTCCTGCTCGCGGACGGCACCCGCAGGGCCGAACTGGAGGCACTGGCCCGGGAACCACTGCCGCGGGAGGAAACCCGGGAGCGGTCTCCGTACGACTCCCACCCGCCCACGGCCGACCGCATCGCGGCGCTGAAGGCGCTGCCCGACGACGGCCGCGGCACCCCGTTCGTACGGCGCCCCGCGTCCGCGCTGCTCCGGGAGCCGGACGCCGTCCTGGCCGCACTGGAGCGGGCCGTGCTGAGCCGCGAGGCGTTGGCCATGCGGCGGGTGCCCTGGGCCGAACTGCCGTCGCAGACGCGGCGGGAGAGCTGGACGCGGGAGGCGGATCCGCTGCTGCTGGCCGTCACCGAGGTGGCCGCGGCGCGAGGCGTCGCCACCTACGCGGCCACCCGCCTCGACATCCTGCTGGACCTCCTCGACCTGGGCCTGCTGCACGAGGTCGCGGAGCGGCTGCCCCTGTCGGAACAGGCGGCCCGGAGCAAGGGCCGTGCGAGGCGCGAGTTCGCCAGGACGGCCTTCCGCTCAGCCCTGCACCACCTGGCCCTGCTCACCGCGCTGGACGCGGGGCTGTGCCGGTGGGAGCTGTGCTGGGCGGGGCCCCCGGTACAGCACCAGGAACCCCACGGATTCACCGAGGCGCTGGAGGAGGCCCTGGATTACGCGTCCGCCGACCGGCCCCACACGGCACCGCTGCGTGCGCTGCTGTCCGTCGGCGCCCACTTCCCGTCCGCCAACGCGACGCCCCCTTCTCCCGGCCCGTCCTGGCCCTCGTCCCCCGACCTACCCTGGCCGCCGCCCCACACTCCGGCCTGACAGCCTCCCGCTCCCCTCCCCCTACGGCCTCCTCGATCACCCCTTCCAGGCGGCCCCGAATCGGAAAGACCCGGTATGAGCGTCCTGATCGACATAGCCGGTGCCGGCATCCTCGCCTATGCGGCCGTCACCATCCCCCGCAACGCCCGCAAGGCGCGCGCCGCCCGGGCCGAGGCGAAGGCCAAGGCACCGGTGAACATTGACCCCGCCAAGTACGGCCTGGTGCCCGCCGCGCAGCTCGACGCCTCCTACGCGGGCCCCGACCCGGAGGCCGACGCGGTCGCGGAGGCCGCGCTCGCCGGTGACTGGCGGCAGGCCGCCGCCTACCTGGCCGGGGCGGGCCGCGACTGGGACCTGCGCTGGTACCGGCTCGGCATCCTCGTGCACGCCGCCGCCGAGGACGACACCTGGCTCGAGGCGTGGCGCGCCGAGTACCCCGGCGATCCGTCCGCCGCGCTCGTGCACGCCGACGCGCTCATCACGCTCGCGGGCAACGTCCGCGGCGCGAAGCAGGCCCAGCACACCACGGCCGAGCAGTTCGAGGGCTTCCACCGGCTGCTGGCCGAGGCGCTGCCCGCCTGCCAGGAGGCCGCGCGGATGGCGCCCGAGGACCCGAGCCCGTGGATCGCGCAGATCACCATCGCCCTGGGACTCGGCTGGTCGCATGAGGACTTCCGGGCACTGTGGGCCGAGATCACCGCGCGCGACCCCCACCACTTCGGCGCCCATGTCAGCGCCCTGCAGTACTGGTGCGCCAAGTGGCGCGGCTCGCACGAGCTGATGTACGCGTTCGCCGAAGAGGCCACGGTCAACGCCCCGCGGGGCAGCCTGCTCCCCGTGCTGCGCCTGTACGCGCTGATGGAGCACGCGTTCCGCGACTCGAAGGCGCCCGTGTACAACCAGCCGTTCGTGCAGCCGACCCTGGACGCCACCCTGGACGCCGTGGACCTGACGCCCGCCGGGCACCACCGGCTGCCGCTGGTCCGGCATCTGCTGGCGGACACCCTGTTCCAGACGAAGCGGTACGCGGACGCCGTCGAGCAGTTCCGCGCGATCGGCGGTTACATCGGCAGCGTGCCGTGGACCTACTCCGGCAACCCGCTCAAGGCCTTCGTCTTCGCCCGCACCAACACCTTCGTCGCCTGGGAGAAGGCAGGCTGCCCCGCCCCCGCACCGCGCGGCCAGGCGACCTGGAGCTGACGTCCGGCGGGCCCGGCGGGCTCAGCGGGCCTTGAAGCGTGACGGGGCGTTCGTCGGGTTGCCGCCCGTCGGGAGCTTCTGCCCGGGGCAGGTCGTCAGGACCTTTTTCATGGCGGACTTCTCGGCAGAGGTGACCCACAGGCCGTACTTCTTCTTGACGGCGACCTGGGCGGCGACGTAGGCGCAGCGGTAGGACTTGTCCGGCGGTACCCAGGTGGCCGTGTCGCCGTCGCCCTTGCCGCGGTTGGTGCTCGCGTCGACCGCCAGGAGGTTGAGCGGGTCGTTGGCGAGGGCTATGCGCTTGCTGGGCTCCCAGTACTTGGCGCCCTTCTGCCAGGCGTCGGAGAGCGCGACGACGTGGTCGATGTCGACCAGGCTGCGTCCTCGCCGGTAGGTGACGGTCTTGCCGGAGTAGGGGTCGGGCTTCAGGACGCCGAAGGTCACCTTGCACTGGCCTCCGCTGAACTTCACCTCCTTCAGGTCGCGCTTGAGGATGTCGTCACGGGTGTCGCAGGAGTTGGAGTCGGTGTCCGCCCAGGCGCTGCCGAAGCGCTCGCGGGAGTAACCGGTCTTCGGTGCGCGGCCCTTGACGGGGAGTGCCTCGGCGGCGCTCAGGGCGGCGCCGGTGGCGCCGGTCTCCTCGGGGCCGGAGGAGCCCTTGGTCTGGTCGGTCTGGCATCCGGTCACGGCGGCCGTCATGACCATGGTGACGATCGCCCCGCCCCACAAGCGCCTCACGGTGCGCCCCCCTCGTTCGCGCCTGTCCGTCCGCCGGTGCGGACGGTTCGATCCGTCCTCCACCGTAGCCGCCGGGCGTTGGCCGACGAACAGGAACCAAAGGGGCGTTCAGGGGCATCGGGTGCATCAGGGGCTCATGTTCTTCCCTCCCTCCATGAGTTCGCGCGCCTCGTTCACACTTTGCCTATCCCCAGGGTCGACTCCGAGGGGAGCAGGCCGGAGGAGAGGACGGCGACCCAGTGGTCGCCCAGCAGGTCGGCCAGGCGGTCGGCGGCGGGCGCGCCGAGTGCCTGCCACGGGGCGACGGCGAGCCGGTCGGTGTGCTCCTCGACGCGGCGGCGCAGGGCGCGGCCCGCGTCCGTGGCCATGCCGTCCGGTTCCACCAGGCCGCGCCCGGCGAGACGTTCGCGCGCGGCCTTCCATTCCTCGGGGCTCCAGCCACGGCTCGCGAAGCGTTCTACGGACGCGGCGCCTATCGCCGCGAAGGACACCAGCGACTCGACCGGATCGAGGCCCGCGACGAGGAGGGCGGCCAGATGGCCGTCGCCCCGGTGTTCGCGCAGGATCGTGGCCGCGTGCCACAACTGGAGGTGCGGGGGCTCGGGCCAGGGCAGTTCGGCGTTGGCGGCAGCGAGGGGGCGGCCCTCCACACTCGCCGCCTCGGCGGCCTGCCGGGCGAGGGCGGCGGCCTCGGCCAGCTCCGGGCCGTCGACCCGGTCACCGAGGACGGCCCGGTAGGCGCCGTCCATGCCGCGCAGGCGGGCGGCCAGCACCTCGTCCGGGGCGGCGACGTCCCACGCGCCGTCCATGTGCCGGGCGACCATGCGGGGGCTGAAGCTGTAGAACGCGGAGGTCACCCGCGCGGCGCCGACCCGACCCAAGGGGGCCGCGCGCAGCGGGAAGTAGCTCGGCCAGCGGTCCCCGGTGCCGTACCCGAGCGCCGCCGACTCGCGCTCCACCTCGGGCGCGTAATAGAGCAGTGCGTGGAACGGTTCCAGCAGGTGCCAGAGCTGGCGCGCGCGTGCCGTCCCCACGGTTTCCTCGGACATGCCGTGACTCCTCCCCCGTACGCGACCCGGACGGGCCGCCCGAACTTGACACTGTCCAGATTGCCGGGGCGGGTGAAACTTGTCAATGACTAGATCGGGCGTACTCTGGTACGCATGAGTTCCTCGAAGTCGGCGTCCGCCGAGCGGCGTTCGCCGTATCACCACGGCGATCTGCGGCGCGCCGTACTCACCGCCGCGCTCGACGCCATCGCCGCCGACGGCCCCGCCGGGCTGAGTCTGCGCGACCTCGCCCGGCGGGCCGGTGTCTCGCACGCCGCGCCCGCGCACCACTTCAAGGACCGGACCGGGCTGCTCACCGCCATCGCGGCGGAGGGGTTCGGGCTGCTGGCCGAGGCCCTGCGGGAGGCGCCGGACCTGCGGGAGGCGGGCGTGCGCTACGTCCGCTTCGCGCGCGAGCACCCCGCGCACTTCCAGGTGATGTTCTCCTCGGAGCTGCTGCGCGCCGACGATCTCGAACTGACCACCGCCCGCACCCTGGCCGCCGACGCGCTGAGCGCCGTCGTCGCCGCCGTGGACCCCGGCGACCGGGGCCCCGATGCCCGTCTCGCCGGCATCGCCGCCTGGTCCCTGGCCCACGGCTTCGCCACCCTGCTCCTCGGCCACAACCTCGACGGACCGGTGGGTGGCCAGGACCCCGAGGAGGTGTTCCACGCGCTCACGGCGATGCTGTTCCACTCGGCGGACGAGGAGCGGCCCGGCCGCGCGTCCGGCGAGGACCGGGCCGCGGGCGACCGGCCCGCCGGCGACCGAGCCTCCGGGGACCGGGCCGCCGGGGCCTGACCCGCCACGAGCCGACAGCCCGGGCCACCACGGCACCGGACACGACAGTGGGCGCGCCCCCGAGAGGAGACGCGCCCACTGTCACAGAAGTAGAGCCCTCACGACCCCAGGATCGCCGCCAGGAACTCCCCCACCCAGCCCAGCAGTTCGCGCCCGACCAGCGGCTTGCCGCCGACCTTCGCGGTCTTGGGGCGCGGGACCAGCACCTGGTGTGCGTTCGCCTTGACGAGCGAACCCGGGTACAGCCGCTTGAGCCGCAGCTCCTGCGACTCGCGCAACTCCACAGGCGCGAAGCGGATGTTGTTGCCCTGGAGGACGATCTCGCCCACCCCGCAGGCCCGCGCGAGCATCCGCAGCCCGGCGACCAGCAGCAGGTTCTCCACCGGCTCGGGCAACTTGCCGTAGCGGTCGGTGAGTTCCTCGCGGACGGCCTTGACGTCCTCCTCCGAGTTGGCGGCGGCGATGGCCCGGTACGCCTGGAGGCGCAGCCCCTCGCCGGGGGCGTAGTCGTGCGGGACGTGCGCGTCGACCGGCAGCTCGATCTTGACCTCGAGCGGCGGCTCCTCCTCGACCTCGCCGGTCTCCAGCTGGCGCCGGTAGTCCGCGACCGCCTCGCCGACCATGCGGACGTACAGGTCGAAGCCGACGCCCGCGATGTGGCCGGACTGCTCGCCGCCGAGCAGGTTGCCCGCGCCACGGATCTCCAGGTCCTTCATGGCGACGTACATGCCCGCGCCCATCTCGGTGTGCTGGGCGATGGTGGCGAGGCGCTCGTGGGCGGTCTCGGTGAGCGGCTTCTCCGGGGGATAGAGGAAATAGGCGTACCCGCGCTCGCGGCCACGGCCCACGCGGCCGCGCAGCTGGTGCAGCTGGGACAGGCCGAAGTTGTCGCCGCGCTCGACGATGAGCGTGTTCGCGTTGGAGATGTCGATGCCGGACTCCACGATCGTGGTGGAGACCAGGACGTCGAACTTCTTCTCCCAGAAGTCCACCACGACCTGTTCCAGGGCCTGTTCGGACATCTGGCCGTGGGCCGTGGCGATCCGCGCCTCGGGGACGATCTCGCGCAGCCGGGCGGCGGCGCGGTCGATGGACTCGACGCGGTTGTGGATGTAGAAGACCTGGCCCTCGCGCAGCAGTTCGCGGCGGATGGCGGCGCCGATCTGCTTCTCCTCGTACGGTCCGACGAAGGTGAGGACCGGGTGGCGCTCCTCGGGCGGGGTGGTGATCGTGGACATCTCGCGGATGCCGGTGACCGCCATCTCCAGGGTGCGCGGGATGGGCGTGGCGGACATGGTGAGCACGTCCACGTTGGCGCGGAGCTTCTTCAGCTGCTCCTTGTGCTCGACGCCGAAGCGCTGCTCCTCGTCGACGATGACCAGGCCGAGGTCCTTGAACTTGGTCTCGGAGGAGAACAGCCGGTGGGTGCCGATCACCACGTCCACCGAGCCGTCCTTCAGGCCCTCCAGGACGGCCTTGGCCTCGGCGTCGGTCTGGAAGCGGGACAGGGCGCGCACGTTGACCGGGAACTGCGAGTACCGCTCGGAGAAGGTGCCGAAGTGCTGTTGCACCAGGAGGGTCGTGGGGACGAGCACGGCGACCTGCTTGCCGTCCTGGACGGCCTTGAAGGCGGCGCGGACCGCGATCTCGGTCTTGCCATAGCCCACGTCGCCGCAGATCAGGCGGTCCATGGGGACCGTCTTCTCCATGTCCTCCTTGACCTCGGCGATGGTGGTGAGCTGGTCGGGGGTCTCCGCGTACGGGAAGGCGTCCTCCAGCTCGCGCTGCCAGGGCGTGTCACCGCCGAAGGCGTGGCCGGGGGCGGCCATGCGCGCGCTGTACAGCTTGATCAGGTCGGCCGCGATCTCCTTGACGGCCTTCTTGGCGCGCGCCTTGGTCTTCGTCCAGTCGGCGCCGCCCAGGCGGTGCAGGGTGGGGGCCTCGCCGCCGACGTACTTGGTGATCTGTTCCAGCTGGTCCGTCGGGATGTAGAGGCGGTCGCCGGGCTGGCCGCGCTTGGCGGGGGCGTACTCCACGACCAGGTACTCGCGGGTGGCGCCCTGGACGGTGCGCTGCACCATCTCGATGTAGCGGCCGACACCGTGCTGCTCGTGGACGATGTAGTCGCCCGTCTCCAGGGTGAGCGGGTCGATGGTCTTGCGGCGGCGCGCGGGCATCCGGGCGCCGTCACGGCCCGCGGCCTTCTGGCCGGTCAGGTCGGTCTCGGTGAGGACGACGAGCCCCAGCGCCGGGTCCACGAAACCGTGGTCGATCGAGCCGCAGGAGACGTGCACCAGGGACGGGCTCAGCTCGCCGAGATCCTGGTCGAGGCGGGCGGCGATGCCCTCGCCGCCGAGCACCTCGGCCGTACGCGCGGCCGGGCCGTGGCCCTCGGTGACGAAGACCGTGCGCCAGCCGTCGGCCAGCCAGCCCTTGGTGTCGGCCAGGGCGCGCGCGGTGTCGCCCCGGTACGCCTCGGGGGCGCGCATCCCGAGCTTGAGCGTGTCGCCGTCCAGCTCCTCGTCGGCGGCGAACGGCGAGACCGACCACCACATCATGTCCAGCTCGCGCGCGCGGTCCCGCACGTCCGCGATGGACCACAGGGAGGCCGCGCCGACGTCGATGGGCGCCTCGCCGCCGCCCGCGCTGGCCGCCCAGGACGCCTGCAGGAACTCCTGGGAGGTGGCAACGAGGTCGGCGGCGCGCGTACGGACCCGCTCCGGGTCGCAGACGACGGTCATGGCGCCCTTGGGCAGGACGTCGATGAGCAGTTCCATGTCGTCGACGAGCACCGGCGCCAGGGACTCCATGCCCTCCACCGCGATGCCCTCGGCGATCTTGCCGAGCAGTTCGCCCAGCTCGGGGTGGTCCTCGGCGAGGGCACGCGCGCGGTCCCGTACGTCGTCGGTGAGCAGCAGCTCGCGGCAGGGCGGGGCCCACAGGCCGTGCTCGGCGACCTCCAGGGAGCGCTGGTCGGCGACCTTGAAGTAGCGGATCTCCTCGACGTCGTCGCCCCAGAACTCGACGCGCAGTGGGTGTTCCTCGGTGGGCGGGAAGACGTCGAGGATGCCGCCGCGCACGGCGAACTCGCCGCGCTTCTCCACCAGCTCCACGCGCGCATACGCCGCTGCCGCGAGGGCTTCCACGATCTCGTTCAGGTCGGCGGTCTGGCCACTACGGAGGGATACGGGCTCAAGGTCGCCCAGGCCCTTGACCTGTGGCTGGAGCACGGAGCGCACGGGGGCGACGACGACGGAGACCGGGCCGGTCTCGGGGTCGTCGGGGCGGGGGTGGGACAGGCGGCGCAGGACGGCCAGGCGGCGGCCCACGGTGTCGCTGCGCGGGCTGAGGCGTTCGTGCGGGAGCGTCTCCCAGGAGGGGTACTCGACCACGCCCTCCGGGGGCAGCAGGGAGCGCAGCGCGGCCGTCAGGTCCTCCGCCTCCCGGCCGGTCGCCGTCACGGCGAGCACCGGGCGGCCGGCCTCGCGGGCGAGGGCGGCGATGGCGAAGGGGCGGGCGGCGGGGGGACCCACGAGGTCCACGTGGGTGCGGTTGCCGTCCGCGGCCGCCGTGGTCGCTTCCGCGAGGGCGGGGTCCTTGACTACTGCGTCCAGCAGACCGTGCAGGCTCATGCGAGGGGCTTTCCGTCCAGGGAGTGGGAACGCGAACGGCCCGACTCGTTTGACGGGCCGGGGGTACGTTCCAGCGTACGTCGCTGCCGCTCGGCTTGGTCGGGGCTGTGGACAACCTCCGCTTATGGACCAGGGGGCTCTGCCCCCTGGACCCCCGTCTCGGTCACTCGAAAAGTCGCCCTCCAAAAACCACCTGTGCCCGGAGGCTCTTCGAGCCTCCGGGCACAGGTTCAAACACCCTCTACTCCGTCGCGATCGCGTTCAGCACGTTCATCCGTCCCGCCCTGAACGCCGGGATCAGCGCCGCGAACAGGCCCACGAAGGCCGAGGCGACGAAGACGATAATGATCGTCGGCCAGGGGATGTCGAGGACGTTGAGGCCCTCCAGGGCCAGGAGTTTCTGGGCGGTGGCGCCCCAGCCCATGCCGAGGCCGAGGCCGAGGAGGGCGCCGAAGAGGGCGATGACGACCGATTCCAGGCGGATCATGCGGCGCAGCTGGCGGCGGGAGAGGCCGATGGCGCGCATGAGGCCGATCTCGCGGGTGCGCTCGACCACGGAGAGGGCGAGGGTGTTCACCACGCCGAGGACGGCGACGATGATCGCGAGGGCCAGGAGGCCGTAGATCAGGTTCAGCATCCCGCCGATCTGGTCCTTGAACGCCTTCTTGTAGTCGGTCTGGTCGCGCACGGTGTACTGCGGGTAGTCGCGCAGGGCCGACTTGAGCGCCGTGTAGGCGGCCGCCTGCCGGCCGTCCTTCGCCGTGGCGAAGACCAGGACGTCGAGCGGCATCCGGTCGGCGGGGACGTACCGCTTCACCGTGGCGATGGAGGCGTACATCGCGCCCTTGTCGACCATCCCGTCGTCGCTGGTGATCGCGCGGACCGTCAGCTTCGCGGTGCGGGCGTCCGTGAAGGCGACCGTGACCGTGGAGCCGACCTTGATCCCGTGCTCGCGGGCGAAGCCCTCGGGGACGGACATCGAGTCGGCCCGGTAGGCGTCGGCGAGCGTTCCCGAGACGGTCTCGGTGCGCAGGTCCTGCGCGTAGGTCGGGTCGGCGGCGTTGATCGTCTCCTTCTTGGCGACCTTGCCGTCGGGGGTGGTCAGGTTGGCGGGAACGACCTTGTACTCGGTGACCCGCTCCAGGTCCGGTGTGTCCTTGACCGCCCGCACCGCCTGCGGGGTGATCAGGCCGCCGTTGTCGTTCTGGATGATGAAGTCCGTGCCCACGGTCTTGTCGAGCTGGTCGGTGGCGGAGGCCACCATGGAGGAGCCGACGACCGACAGGCAGGCCACCAGGGCCAGGCCGATCATCAGGGCGGCGCCGGTCGCACCGGTGCGGCGCGGGTTGCGCAGCGCGTTGCGCTCGGCCATGCGCCCCACCGGGCCGAAGACCCTCAGGACGACCGCGCCGAGAACACGCACCACTCCCGAGGCGAGCAGCGGGCCGATGACGACGAAGCCGAGCAGGGTCAGCACGATGCCGAGGCCCAGCCAGCCCGAGCCGGTCTTGGCCTGGTCGGCGACGGCCGCCGCGTAGAGGCTCGCGGCGCCCGTGCCGGTCAGGACCAGGCCGATCAGGGCCCGTACGACACCGGACCTGGCGTCGGCCGGGGCGCCCGCGTCGCGCAGGGCGGCCATCGGGGAGACCTTGCCCGCGCGGCGGGCGGGGAGGTAGGCCGCCAGGACGGTGACGACCACGCCGAGCAGCAGGCCGAGGGCCGGGGTGGTCCAGGCGACGGTCAGGTCGTCGGTGGACAGATGCATGCCGATCAGGCCCATGCCCTTCATCAGGCCGACGGCGATGCCGATGCCCGCGCCGACGCCGAGGACGGAGCCGACGACACCGAGGAGCAGGGCCTCGACGAGCACCGAGCGGTTGACCTGGCCACGCGAGGAGCCGATGGCGCGCATCAGGCCGATCTCGCGGGTGCGCTGGGCGACCAGCATCGAGAAGGTGTTGACGATCAGGAAGATGCCGACCAGGAAGGCGATGCCCGCGAAGCCGAGCATGGCGTACTTCATGACGTCGAGGAAGCTCTTGACGTCCTGCTGGTTGGCGTTGGCGACCTCCTTGGCCGTCTGCACCTTGTAGCCGCCGCCGAGCGCGGCCGTGACGTCCTTCTTCAGTTGGTCGTCGGAGACGCCCCGGGCGGCGGTGACGTTGACGTTGGTGTAGACGCCGGTGCGGCCGACCAGGGTCTGCTGGGCGGTCTTCGTGTCCAGGTAGAAGATCGCCGCGCCGGGGTTGGTGACGGTGAAGGTGGCGATGCCGGACACGCGCGCGTGGTGCGTGCCGAGCGCGGTGATCAGGCCGATGTCGTCACCGAGGCGCAGCTGGTGCTTCTTCGCGGTGTCCGCGTCCACCATGATCTGCCCCGAACCATGGGGCGCCGCACCGGTGGTGACCTTCATGGTGCGCGCGTCGTTGCCGTTCCAGCTGCCGACGATGGTAGGCGCGCCGCTCTTGGGCGACAGCCGCTCCTTGTCGGCGTCGACGACGGTGACCTGGGTGGAGAACACCGTGCCCTCGGCCGACCGCACGCCCTGCGCCTTGCGGATCTCGCCGAGCACGGAGGCGGGTATCACCGGCGGCTTGCCGGTGCCGGACTGGGTCTCCCCGGTGTCGGAGGCGCTCTTGGCGCTCACCGTGACGTCCGAGGACGTCGCCTGGAAGAGCTTGTCGAACGTGGTGTTCATGGTGTCGGTGAACACCAGCGTGCCGCAGACGAAGGCGACCGACAGCAGGACCGCGATCGCCGAGAGCGCCATACGGCCCTTGTGCGCGAAGAAGTTGCGCATCGAGGTCTTCAGCACGGTCATGAGGTACGCCCCCGTGCGTCGAAGTCCTTCATCCGGTCGAGGACCTGCTCGGCGGTGGGGCGGCGCATCTCGTCCACGATCCGGCCGTCGGCGAGGTAGAGCACGCGGTCCGCGTAGGAGGCCGCGACGGGGTCGTGCGTGACCATGACGATGGTCTGGCCGAGGTCGTGCACGGAGCGGCGCAGGAAGCCGAGGATCTCGGCGCCCGCGCGCGAGTCGAGGTTTCCGGTCGGCTCGTCGCCGAAGATGATCTCCGGCCGGGCGGCGAGCGCGCGGGCCACGGCGACGCGCTGCTGCTGGCCGCCGGAGAGCTGGGTCGGCCGGTGCTTGAGCCGCTCGGCGAGCCCGACGGTCTCCACGACCTTCTCCAGCCACTCCCGGTCGGGCCTGCGCCCCGCGATGTCCATGGGCAGCGTGATGTTCTCGAGCG
The DNA here is from genome assembly GCF_009863025.1 of Streptomyces sp. SID4985. Taxonomy (GTDB): domain Bacteria; phylum Actinomycetota; class Actinomycetes; order Streptomycetales; family Streptomycetaceae; genus Streptomyces. The sequence goes on from NZ_WWIR01000453.1 coordinate 16,880, forward strand.
CGTTCAGCGTGGGCAGCAGGTTGAACGCCTGGAAGATGAAGCCGATCCGGTCGCGGCGCAGCTGGGTCAGCTTCTTGTCCTTGAGGCCGGTGATCTCGGTCTCGTCCAGGTAGATCTGACCGCTGGTCACCGTGTCGAGCCCCGCGAGGCAGTGCATCAGGGTCGACTTGCCGGACCCGGAGGGGCCCATGATCGCGGTGAACTGTCCGCGGTCGATGTCCACGTCGACGTGGTCGAGCGCGACGACCCGGGTCTCCCCGGCGCCGTACGCCTTCACGACCTGCCGCGCCCGCGCGGCAACGGCCGTAGGTCCTCCAGTGCCCCCGTGCCTGGGTACGGTCACAGCCGATGTCACGGTATGTCTCCTATGGGATGGCAGGTCGGAGCGCGCGCCGGCGGCGCGTGCGTTCGTACGGGTTGTGTCGATGATTCTCGCGGGCCCCGGGGGTGCCGCGCGCTGGTGCGGAGCCCCCGGTCCGGGTGGGGCAAACCCCACCCCGGCGGCTCGGGTACGCCGCCCCCCAGCGGCGTAAAGCCAGGTTAAGGAGCGGACAGGCGCCGTCTCGTCCTCCGGGGGGACGACCGCTCCCCGACCCGCGGTACGGAGATACCCCTAGGGGTGCTCCACCATCGGGTGGAGACGTTCTCAGGGTCGTCTCCACCCCCGGCCCGCACAGCCTCCACCCTCACGCGGCGTCAGGGTCAACCCGGATTCCGCCGCACCCCGCCGTAGCTCGCCGTATCCCGTGCGGGCGGCCGCCGCGACGACTCCCGCGCACGCGAAGCGTGTACGGGACACCGAGGGGGCGGCGGATCAGGGTCGGCGGCTGCCGGGGCGCGAGGCCGGAGTTCAGCTCCGAGCGGCCGCCATGGACGCGCTCAGGCGGTCGCGGAGGTGGTCCACCTGCTGCCGCACCTCGTCCCAGATCTCGCCGTGTTCGCGCAGGACGCGCTCGGTCTCGCGGGCGGTGCGCTCCTCGTGGTCCAGTGCCGCGGCGAGGACCTCGGCTGCGCGCGCGTCCGCCAGCTCCTGGATCCGGGGCGCGCGGACCTTCTCCGCCGCGAGCGCGCGCTTCGCCGCCGCCAGC
>NZ_WWIR01000454.1 GCF_009863025.1 Streptomyces sp. SID4985
CCGCGCGGGGCGTGCGGGGCACGGGCAGGCGTCCGTGGCGGCCGGGCGGGTGCTTTCCGCGCGGGGCGGGTGCGGCGCGGGCGGGCGTCCTGGGTGGCCGGTGGGTGGCTCTCCGCGCGGGGTGTGCGGGGCGCGGTCAGGCGTCCGTGGTGGCCTGACGGGCGCTCTCCGCGCGGGCCAGCGCCGCGTCCACTGCGGCGTCTTCCTTGCTCTTGGCGGCGCCGCCCTGGGTCTTCACGATCACCCGGACCACACCGATGAACAACGCGGCCATGACGACCGGGGGAACGAGCGCGGAGACGTAATCCATGCGACCAGAGTAGCCAGCGGGGGTGGGGCGCAGGGGGCGGGGTGCCCCGGAGTGGGGGGCGTTTCCGTCGCTGCCCCGCTGCGGCCGCCGGGGGGTGCCCCAGGGCGCCCTGTTGCGGCCGTCGGGCGTGTCCGGCGGCCCCCTTACGGGGACGGGGCGTTACGGGAGGGGGCTGCTCGTCGTCGTCCCGATGTGGTGCCCGAAAGAGCTCCCGGTACGGGGAGGGGCGCCCGGGGACCGCGTCCCCAGTCGCCGGTCCCGCTACGGCCCGGCCCTCGGGAGTGGCCCGGGGGCGCATACGGGCAGAGCCGAGACCGTGGGCCCCCCGACACGCGCCATCCGGCTGCGGCCCCGAGGGGTGTCCTGGCGGCGCGTACGGGGCCGGAGTGTCACGGAGCCGGGCCTGGCCCCTTGGCTGCACCGCTGTGGCCCCCGAGGAATGTCCTCGGGGGCCACAGCGGGTGGAGGCGGGAGCGGTTGGCCGAGGGGTCAGCCTGCCGCGAGGTGCTCGGACGCCGGGTCCTGAGGTGTCGCGGGCTTGCGGGGCGGGAAGACCTCGCCGGGCGTCGGGACCGGGCGCTTCGGCTGCTCGGGTTCCGTCCCCGGTCGCTCGGGCGCGGGCGCCCCCGGCTTCCGCCCCGGCTTGGCCGGATCGGCCGCGCCGCCGGGCAGCGCCAGGAGGTGGGACCGGGAGGCGGGCAGCTGGATCACGCCGGGCACGAGCGCCGAGACCGGAAGCGCCGAGGCCAGGATGGCGGCGGCCGGAACACCGGGAACCGGGGCGGCGGGGGCCGAGACGGCGGACGCGGGCACCAGGACGGCGGGGACCGCGAAGGTCCGGGCGGCCCGAGATGCGAGCGCGGCGGCCTGGGTGACCGAGCGCGGGACCAGATGGACCGGAGCAGCCGAGGCCGCTTCCGCCACGCCTGAGGCAGCCGGAGCCGAGAACGTGGAGGCCAGGGCGCTCGGCCCCGGGACCGCGGAAGCCGGGGCAACCGAGGTCCGGGCCGCGACGCCTGGGGCAGCCGGGGTGGAGGCCGAGAGCAGGGCCTCGCGCGTCAGGACAGCCAGGGCCGTGGCCGTGACGGCCGGTGCTTCCGAGGTCGAGGGCGAGGACGACGGCGCCGTTCTGGGCGCGCCGGCGAAGGCGGGGGTGGCCGGGGACGGAACCGCGGAAGCCGGTGCCGCCGAAGCCGTACCCGCGCAGGCCGGGACCGCCGGAGACGGAATCCCAGAAGCCGGACCCACCGAAGTCGGAATCCCAGGAGCCGGTGCCGACGGAGTCGGGCTCGGAGAAGGCGGCGTCATCGAGGCCGTGCCCGTGGACGTGGAGGCCGTCGGGGCGGGGATGCCAGGGGGACGTGACGTCGGAGACGGGTGGGGGGCCGGGTGTTGTTCCGGGACTCCTCGGCAGTGGGCCAGGAGGGTGGCGGCGTCGGGGTTGCCGCTGAGGGCCTTCAGGGCGGCCAGGTCGTCGGGGGTGGGGCGGTGGCCGGTGTTCAGGGCTTCCGCGAGGAGGGAGAGGTAGCCGGTCGCCGTGGCCGGGAGGGCCGCTCGGTAGCGGCCGAGGTCGGCCAGCAGGAAGGACCGCAGCCGGGCCGCTTCGGCCAGCGCCTCGTCGAGCGTCTCGGCGAGGCGGAAGCAGTCCTGGACGTCCTCGGCCGAGGCGGGTCCGGGGTGGAGGGCGAGGGCGAGGGCACGGCGGAGCACGCGCAGCTCCTCCGCGCCGAACGCCATGCCGCCGCGAGATCCGTATGGCGTGGGCATGGGGCGACGGTAGCTCTAATCGGACAAAAGTTACGAAACACAGCGTTGTGTCGACGCGTGTCGTGCCCGGTTTCCTCCGGCCGGCGCCGCATCCGGCGCCGGCCCCCTCACCTGCGCGGGATGTTCCGCTCGTAGACCAGCCGCAGCCCGATCAGCGTCAGCCACGGCTCGTGCTCGTCGATCACCGAGGACTCGCCGAGCACCATGGGCGCGAGCCCGCCCGTGGCGATCACCGTGACGTCGTCCGGATCGTCGGCCAGCTCGCGGGCCATCCGGGTGACGACGCCGTCGACCTGGCCCGCGAAGCCGTAGACGATGCCGGACTGCATGGCCTCCACGGTGCTCTTGCCGATCACGTTGCGCGGCCGGGCCACCTCGATCTTGCGGAGCTGGGCCGCCTTGACGCCCAGCGCCTCCACCGAGATCTCGATGCCGGGCGCGATCACCCCGCCGACGTACTCCCCGCGCGCGGAGACCGCGTCGAAGGTCGTCGCCGTGCCGAAGTCGACGACGATCGCCGGGCCGCCGTACAGCTCGTTCGCGGCGACCGTGTTGATGATCCGGTCGGCGCCGACCTCCTTGGGGTTGTCGAACTGCACCGGCACGCCCGTCTTGACACCGGGCTCGACGAGTACGGAGGGCACGTCGCCGTAGTAGCGGCGGGTGACCTCGCGCAGCTCGTGCAGCACCGACGGCACGGTCGCGCAGATCGCGATGCCGGTGATGCCGTCGCCGAGGCCGCTGCCGAGCAGCGGGTGGCTGCCCATCAGCCCGCGCAGCAGCACCGCCAGCTCGTCGGCCGTGCGGCGCGGGTCGGTGGACACGCGCCAGTGCTCGACGATGTCCTCGCCGTCGAAGAGACCGAGGACGGTGTGGGTGTTGCCGACGTCGATCGTGAGCAGCATCCCGTCACTCCGCCGCGCGCAGGTCCAGGCCGATGTCCAGGACCGGCGCGGAGTGGGTGAGGGCGCCGACGGCCAGGAAGTCCACCCCGGTCTCGGCGTACGCGCGCGCGTTCTCCAGCGTGAGCCGCCCCGACGCCTCCAGCTGGGCGCGCCCGCCGGTGATCGCGACGGCCTCCTCGCACTCCCCCGGCGTGAAGTTGTCCAGCAGGATCAGGTCGGCGCCCGCGTCCACGACCTCGCGCAGCTGGTGCAGGGTGTCCACCTCGACCTCGACGGGCACGTCCGGGAACGCCTCCCGTACGGCCTTGAACGCTGCGGCGACGCCACCTGCGGCGACCACGTGGTTGTCCTTGACGAGGGCCGCGTCGGACAGCGACATGCGGTGGTTGACGCCGCCGCCGCAGCGGACCGCGTACTTCTCCAGGGAGCGCAGGCCCGGCGTGGTCTTGCGGGTGTCGCGGACCCGGGTGCGGCTGCCCTCCAGCATGTCGGCCCACGCGCGCGTGGCGGTGGCGATGCCGGACAGGCGGCCGAGGATGTTCAGGGCGCTGCGCTCGGCGGTGAGCAGGTCGCGGGTGCGGGCGGTGACGGTGAGCAGCTTCTGCCCGGCCTCGACCAGGTCGCCGTCCTCGACGTGCCGCTCGACCTCGAACTCGTCCTCGCAGACCACGGAGAGCACGGCCTCGGCGACCCGCAGGCCCGCCACGACGCCCGTCTCGCGCGCGGTGAAGTCACCGGTGGCGCGCGCGTCCTCGGGGATGGTCGCGACGGTGGTCACGTCGACACCGCCCGCCAGGTCCTCCTGGACCGCGACGTTGGCGATGTCCTCGACCTCGACCGGGTCGAGCCCGGCCGCGGCCAGCAGTTCGGCGAGCGCGGGGTCGAGCCCGCACTCCAGGTACTCCTCGTCCTCCTCGCCGCCCGCGCCGCAGGCGCAGCCGTCACCGCAGCCGCCGGTGGGGGCGAGGGGAAGGTCTTCGGTGCTCACGTTCGTCACTGCTCCTGGGGACGGGTACGGGTGGGACAGGTCTGCGAGGGGTTACCGGGCCGGGGGCCGGAATTACCGGGTCGGGGGGAAGTCTGCGGTCTCGGTGAGGCGCTCGGCCAGGGAGCGGTCCGGGCGGAGCGTCACGACGATGTGGCGGCGCCAGTTCTCGTCGTCGCGCTCGGGGCGGTCCTCGCGCCAGTGGCAGCCCCGGGTCTCCTCGCGCAGCCGCGCGGCGGCGACCAGCACCCGGGCGATGCCCAGGAGGTTGGTGGCCTCCCAGGTGTCCACGCCGGGCTCGGGGGTCTTGCCGTCGGTCTCCAGCGCTTCGAGCGCCTCGGTGTGCAGCCGCTCCAGGCGCTCGGCGGCGCGCGCGAGGGAGTCCGCCGAGCGCAGCACGCCCGCGCCCTCGGTCATGATCCGCTGGACGGCGAACCGGGCCTCCGGCGCGAGCAGCGGGTGCGCGGGGCACTCCGCGTGCGGCACCGGGGCGGGCACGCGCGCGGCGAGGGTGCCGTCGACGTGGGCGGCCGCGAGGTCGGCGGCGATGCGCTCGGCGTAGACGAGCCCTTCGAGCAGGGAGTTGGAGGCGAGCCGGTTGGCGCCGTGGACGCCGGTGCAGGCGGCCTCTCCGCACGCGTACAGGCCGGGCACGGTCGTACGGCCCCGGTCGTCGGTGCGGACGCCGCCGGAGGCGTAGTGGGCGGCCGGGGCGACCGGGACCGGCTCGGTGACCGGGTCGATGCCGTGGGCGCGGCAGGCGGCCAGGATGGTCGGGAAGCGCCGCTCCCACATCTCGGCGCCGAAGTGCCGGCCGTCGAGGTACATGTGCTCGGCGCCCGTCTCCTGCATGCGCCGCGTGATGCCCTTGGCGACGATGTCGCGCGGGGCCAGCTCGGCCAGCTCGTGCTGGCCCACCATGAAGCGCGTGCCGTCGGCGTCGACCAGGTGGGCGCCCTCGCCGCGCACGGCCTCGGAGACCAGCGGCTGCTGGCCCTCGGCGTCGGGGCCGAGGAACAGCACGGTCGGGTGGAACTGCACGAACTCCAGGTCGCTGACCTCGGCGCCCGCGCGCAGGGCAAGGGCGACGCCGTCGCCGGTGGAGACGGCCGGGTTGGTGGTCGCGGAGAACACCTGGCCCATGCCGCCGGTCGCGAGGACCACGGCGGGCGCGTGCACGGCGCCCACGCCGTCGTGCTGGCCCTCGCCCATGACGTGCAGGGTGACTCCGGCGGTGCGGCCCTCGGCGTCGGTGAGCAGGTCGAGCACGAGCGCGTTCTCGATGGTGCGCAGGCCGCGCGCGCGGACCGCGTCGACCAGCGCGCGGGAGATCTCCGCGCCGGTGGCGTCACCGCCCGCGTGCGCGATACGGCGGCGGTGGTGGCCGCCCTCGCGGGTGAGCTGGATGGTGCCCGCGTCGTCGGTGTCGAACCGGGCGCCGGTCGAGATCAGCCGCCGTACGGCGCCGGGGCCTTCGGTGACCAGGAGGCGTACGGCCTCCTCGTCGCACAGGCCCGCGCCCGCGACCAGGGTGTCGTCCAGGTGCTGCTCGGGGGTGTCGCCCTCGCCGAGCGCGGCCGCGACACCGCCCTGGGCCCAGCGGGTGGAGCCGTCGTCCAGACGGGCCTTGGTGACGACGACCGTCGTCAGTCCGGCCGCCTCGCAGCGCAGGGCGGCGGTCAGCCCGGCCACACCGGACCCGACGACCACCACGTCGGCCGTGATGGACCAGCCGGGGGCGGGCGCGTGCAGTCGTATACCTGTGCTGGTCACAAGGCGGCTCCGGGGGTTCCGAAGGTGAGGGGGAGGTTGTCGATCAGCCGGGTCGAGCCGACCCGGGCGGCGACGGCCAGGACGGCCTCGCCGGTGAAGCCGTCGCCGATCTCGGTGAAGTCGGCGGGGTCGACCAGGGCGAGGTAGTCCAGGACGAGCGGTGGCTCGAAGTGGACGCCCTCGTCCAGGATCTGGCGGGCGGCCGCGCGGACGGCGGCCGGGCCGCCGGGTACGGCGGTGGCCACCGCGTGCGCGTCGGCCGCCGCACGGGACTCGCCTATGGCGCTGAGCGCCTCGGCGCGCGCGTGCGTGGACGGCACC
>NZ_WWIR01000455.1 GCF_009863025.1 Streptomyces sp. SID4985
ACTGGCCAGAATGGCACGCGTCGGCCTGGCCGGCCCGGTCCGCGTCGCACGCTGGGCCGACGCCGCCCTCGGCCCCGGCAGCGACGCCGCCACCGCCGACGGCAAGGCCACCCTCTCCGACGCGACCGCCGCCCGCGCGGCCGCCGACCTCGGTCTCTCCACCCGTCAGATCCGCGCCGACTGGGACACCGCCCGCCTCGCCGGACTCGTCGAGGTGCACGGCGACAGTGCCCGCCCCGGCTGGCGCCTGCGCGCCTGGGACCGCGACGACAGCGCCGTACTGCGCGGCTGGGTCGCCCTCTTCGACGCCTGGTCGCTCGCCTGCCCCGAACCGGCGGACCACGAACCGGCCGCCGTCGCCGAGGTCGTCTCGGCCATGCCCCAGGTGCTCTCCTTCCTCCAGCTCTCCGCAGGCCCGGTGCCCGTCGAGCAGCTGCTCGACCTGCTGGAGCAGCGCGTCACCGAACTGCGCACCGAGCGCTGCGAGGTCACCTACGCCCCCGGCGTCCCCGCCCCGCTCGCCGCCCCGGACGACGCGCCCGCCGACGCCCCCCTCGCCCCCCTCCTGGACTGGGCCGTGCGGGCGCTGGCCTCCGTCGGCGCCCTCACCCACGGCGACGGCCACGCGACCCTCACCCCGCTCGGCAGCTGGGCCGTCTGGGTCAAGCTGGAGCAGATCTGCGTGGCCGCGCAGAGCCCCGCCGGGAACATCGAGCAGTCCGCCGAGGACATGCTGCGCGGCTGCGCCCAGCTCCGCCCC
>NZ_WWIR01000456.1 GCF_009863025.1 Streptomyces sp. SID4985
TCCCTGTCCCACCACCCCCTCTTCCAGACCGTCCTCGCCGTGCAGAACGCGCCGATGGGCCGCTTCTCGCTGCCCGGCCTGGAGGTCGCCACCTACGCGGTGGCCACCGGAACCGCGAAGTTCGACCTCGGTGTGAACCTCGCCGAGCAGTTCGGGCCGGACGGATGCCCGGCCGGGATCGTCGGCGGGGTGGAGTACGCCACCGACCTGTTCGACCGGGACACGGTGGCCGCCCTCGCCCGGCGCTGGACGCTCCTGCTGGAGGCGGTCACCACCGACCCCGAGCGGCCGATCGGGCTGATCGACCTCCTCGGCGCCGACGAGCGGCACCGGCTGCTGGAGGAGGGCAACGCGACCGCCCGCGAGGTGGGCACCGTGCCGGTGTCGCAGGCGTTCGCGGCACAGGTGGCGGCGACGCCGGACGCGGTCGCGGTCGTCTGCGGCGACACCGAGCTGACGTACGCCCAACTCAACGCGCGGGCCAACCAGTTCGCCCACGC
>NZ_WWIR01000457.1 GCF_009863025.1 Streptomyces sp. SID4985
CCGCGTCGATCGGCTCCCGCAACGGATCGATCGCCGTCCCAGGCCCGACCATGGCCCCCGCGAACACCGGGTCGGGAACGTTGGCGAGGCCGACAGCGCGACCGGCGAGCGGCGACGTGACAGTGGTCATGGTGGAGCCTCCCAGGTACGGAGTACATCGCGTGCGGCCGCGGGGCAGCGGCCCATTGATCGACTGAACCAAAATTACGTCA
>NZ_WWIR01000458.1 GCF_009863025.1 Streptomyces sp. SID4985
CCGGTGACGGGGGTGCCGAGCACCTGGCAGGCGTCGGCCAGGCCGCGGGTGGCCTCGGCGAACTGCCACATCACGTCCGGGTCCTCGGGGGAGCCGAAGTTGAGGCAGTCGGAGACCGCGAGCGGCTTGGCGCCGCCGGCCGCGACGTTGCGGTACGCCTCGGCGAGGGCCAGCTGGGCACCGGTGTACGGGTCCAGCTTGGCGTA
>NZ_WWIR01000046.1 GCF_009863025.1 Streptomyces sp. SID4985
CCGCGGGCGTGCCGGGCCTCCTCCAGGGCGCCGCGCAGCCCCTCGGCGGAGTGCACGGCGGCGCTGACGCCGAGGGTGAGGCGGCCGTCGCCGTCGAGGCCCGCCGAGAGGGCGTCCCGTACCGAGCGCAGAAGGGCGTCCGCGAGCAGCCCGGTCTCGGAGCCGTCGTGCTCGGTGGAGACGGCGGGCAGCGGTACCAGTGCCACGGCCTCGTCGCCGGTGTGCGCGACCGCCACCCGGTCGGCGGCATCGGGGCCGGTGGCCAGCGGATCGGCGAGGACCTCTTCGAGGAGCGACTGGGCGACGGGACCGCCCGCGACCGCGCCGTCCTCCCACTCGACGCGGGCCACCACCACCTGCCAGTGCGGGGCCGCCCCGAGGCCGGGCAGCAGCACCGGCGCGGCGACCCGGAGGCGGGCCGCGATCTCGGCGGGCGCGGCGCCGGACTGCACCAGCTCCAGCACCTCCTGGGCGAGGCGGCGGCGCACGGTACGGGACGCCTCGCGCCGGTCCCGCTCGACGGCTATCAGCTGGGTGACGCCCCGCAGCAGGTCGAGCCGCTCCTCGGGCCAGTCCGCGGCGTCCGCCGCCACGGCCAGCAGCCAGTCGGTGAGCACGGTCTCGCGCACGTCCGGCGCGGCCTGCGGGGTGCGTCCGGAGGAGCGGACCGGGAAGAGGGAGTACGTCGTGCCGTCGACCACGACCCGGTGCGGTCCGGGACGCCCCGCGCGGGTGGCCGCCAGATGCTCGGCGGCGAGCCGTACGAAGGTCTCCGGGTCGGGAGCCGGGCCCGCCGACTTGGGGGCCGCTATCGGGCGGCCGGTCGGCGAGAGCACCCAGGCGCGCAGGTCCAGGTCGCTGCCGAGCAGGTCGAGGACCACGTCGGGACCGCCGCCCGCCGGGCCCGAGGTCATCATCCGCCGGTGCCGGTCCACCACGGCGGCCAGGTCACCGGCCCGCTCGCCGGACACCTGCCGTACGACGTGCTCGGTGATCGTCGCGAACGCCACCGACTCGTCCACCGCGAACAGCGGCAGCCGGTGCCGGGCACAGGCCAGCACCAGGTCCTCGGGGATGTCGCGCAGCTCGGCCTCGCCCGCCGCCAGGGCCGCGACCTGGGCCTGGACCAGCAGCCGGACGAACGCCTCCGAGTCGTCGGCGTCCTTGCGCCAGGCCAGGCCCGTGAGGACCAGCTCGCCGCCGGAGAGGTAGCGGCTCGGGTCGCGCAGGTCGGTCGTCATGACCCCGCGCACCGTACGGTCCAGCTCGTCCTCGCCGCCGAGCAGCCGCAGGCCCAGCGCGTCGGTGTCCAGCAGTGCGCGCAGCCGCATCTCGTCGCCGCCATTCTTTGTCTCGAAACACTTGGTCCGTGCCGCCGGACCGTCTCCGTCTCTCCCAGGGGAAACGTTTCCGGGAGAAGGCGAAACGTTTCCGGAGGGAAACGGAGAGATTGCCGATGACCTCCGTTCATACGAATCTACAAGATGCCTGCCCTGGCCAGCCAACTCCTTCATGGTTTCCGTGACTGACCCGGGCGGCGCGGGCGGCGGTGTACTGAGAGCACTCCATGTCAAAAACACTCGAATGAATCGGCTTTGCCGACGAAGAGACGAGGAAGAGAACCGGTCATGGACTTCCTTCGCCCCGCCAGCTGGGAGGAGGCGCTCGCCGCCAAGGCCGAGCACCCCAGCGCCGTGCCGATCGCGGGCGGCACCGATGTGATGGTGGAGATCAACTTCGACCACCGCCGTCCGGAGTACCTCCTCGACCTCAACCGGGTCGGAGATCTCTACGAATGGGAGACCGGCCAGGACACCGTACGGCTGGGCGCGAGCGTCCCGTACGCGGCGATCATGCGCGGCCTGCGCGCCGAGCTGCCCGGTCTCGCACTCGCCTCGCACACCGTCGCCTCCCCGCAGATCCGCAACCGGGGCGGCGTCGGCGGCAACCTCGGCACCGCCTCCCCGGCCGGTGACGCCCACCCCGCCCTGCTCGCCGCAGGCGCCGAGGTCGAGGCGGAGTCGGCGGCCCGGGGCACCCGCATGATCCCCATCGACGCCTTCTACACCGGCGTCAAGCGCAACGCCCTCCTCCCCGACGAGCTGATCCGCGCGGTGCACATCAAGAAGGCCGACGGGCCCCAGCAGTACGCCAAGGTCGGCACCCGCAACGCCATGGTCATCGCCGTCTGCGCCTTCGGCCTCGCCCTGCACCCGGAGACCCGTACCGTGCGCACCGGCATCGGTTCGGCCGCCCCGACGCCCGTACGGGCCAGTACCGCCGAGGAGTTCGTCAACGCGGCCCTGGAGGAGGGTCGGCACTGGGACACCGGCAAGCCGCTTCCCGCCTCCCTCGTCCAGCGGTTCGCGGACCTGTGCGCGGGCGCCTGCAACCCGATCGACGACGTCCGGGGCACCGCCGGGTACCGCCGCCACGCGGTCGGCGTCCTCGCCCGCCGGACGCTCACCTGGACCTGGGAGTCCTACCGCGACACCCGCCGCGCCACCGAAGAGGGAGCCGCCTGATGCGCGTCAGCTTCACCGTCAACGGACGCCCCCAGCAGGCAGACGACGTCTGGGAGGGCGAGTCCCTGCTCTACGTCCTGCGCGAACGGCTCGGCCTGCCCGGCTCCAAGAACGCCTGCGAACAGGGCGAGTGCGGCTCCTGCACGGTCCGCCTCGACGGCGTCCCGGTCTGCTCCTGCCTGGTCGCGGCGGGCCAGGCCGAGGGCCGCGAGGTGGTCACCGTCGAGGGGCTCGCGGACCACGCCCGGCAGCGCGCGGACTGCGCCTCCGCGGCGGGTACGTGCACCTCCGGGGCGGGTACGTGCACCTCCGCGGCGGGTACGTCCCTGGAGGAGGCTCGGCGCTGGCAGCCCGGCACCGGCGGTGAACTCGCCCCGATCCAGCAGGCGTTCATCGACGCGGGCGCCGTGCAGTGCGGCTTCTGCACCCCCGGACTCCTGGTCGCCGCCGACGAGTTGCTGGAGCAGAACCCCGAACCGTCCGACGCCGACATCCGCGAGGCGCTCTCGGGCAACCTGTGCCGCTGCACCGGCTACGAGAAGATCATGGACGCGGTCCGCCTCGCCGCCGCCCGTCAGACCGAGGGGGCTTGAGATGACACCCCGCGAACTCCCCACCACCACCCGCCCGTCGGGCGCCCCCACGAAGATCACCCAGGGCTCCGGCGCCCGGGGCGGCATCGGCGAGTCCACGCTCCGCCCGGACGGAATCCTCAAGGTCACCGGCGAGTTCGCCTACTCCTCCGACCTCTGGCACGAGGACATGCTGTGGGGCCAGATCCTGCGCTCCACCGTCGCCCACGCCGAGATCGTCTCCATCGACACCACCGAGGCCCTGGCCCTGCCCGGCGTCCACGCCGTCCTCACCTACGACGACCTGCCCGCCGAGGCACGCCACTACGGCCTGGAGATCCAGGACACCCCCGTCCTCGCCCACGGCAAGGTCCGCCACCACGGCGAACCCGTCGCCGTCGTCGCCGCCGACCACCCCGAGACCGCCCGCCGCGCCGCCGCCAAGATCCGCGTGGAGTACCGGGAGTTGCCCGTCGTCACCGACTACGCCTCGGCAACGGCCCCCGACGCGCCCCTCGTTCACGAGCACCGCGACGACCACCACTTTCCCTACGTCCCGCACCCGAACATCGTCCACCGCCAGCCGATCGTGCGTGGTGACGCCCAACTGGCCTCCGAACGCGCCGACGTGATCGTCACCGGCGAGTACACCTTCGGGATGCAGGACCAGGCGTTCCTCGGCCCCGAGTCCGGGCTCGCCGTCCCCGAGGAGGACGGTGGCGTCCACCTCTACATCGCCACCCAGTGGCTCCACTCCGACCTTCACCAGATCGCCCCCGTCCTCGGGCTGCCCGAGGACAAGGTGCGGATGACCCTGGCGGGCGTCGGCGGCGCGTTCGGCGGGCGCGAGGACCTGTCGATGCAGATCCACGCCTGTCTGCTCGCCCTGCGCACCGGACGCCCGGTGAAGATCGTCTACAACCGGTTCGAGTCCTTCTTCGGCCACGTCCACCGCCACCCGGCCAAGCTGACCTACGAACACGGCGCGACCCGCGACGGCAGGCTCACCCACGTCAAGGCGCGTATCGTCCTCGACGGCGGCGCCTACGCCTCCTCCTCCCCGGCCGTGGTCGGCAACGCCGCCTCCCTCGGCGTCGGGCCGTACGAGGTGGACGACGTGGACGTGGAGGCCATCGCCCTCTACACCAACAACCCGCCCTGCGGCGCGATGCGCGGTTTCGGCGCGGTCCAGGCGTGCTTCGCCTACGAGGCCCAGATGGACAAGCTGGCCGACGCGCTCGGCATGGACCCGGTGGAGCTGCGGCAGCTGAACGCCATGGAGCAGGGCAGTGTGATGCCGACCGGGCAGATCGTCGACTCACCCGCACCGGTGGCCGAACTCCTGCGCCGCGTCAAGGCGTTGCCCATGCCGCCCGAGCGCCAGTGGGAGTCCAGCGAGGGCGCCGACGTACGCCAGCTGCCCGGCGGTCTGTCCAACACCACCCACGGCGAAGGCGTCGTACGCGGCGTCGGCTACGCGGTCGGCATCAAGAACGTGGGTTTCTCCGAGGGGTTCGACGACTACTCCACCGCGAAGGTCCGCATGGAGGTCGCCGGAGGCGCGCCCGTCGCCACCGTGCACACCGCGATGGCGGAGGTCGGCCAGGGCGGCGTCACCGTGCACGCGCAGATCGCCCGCACCGAGCTGGGTGTGAGCCAGGTCACCATCAAACCGGCCGACACCCGTGTGGGCAGCGCTGGTTCGACCTCCGCCTCCCGGCAGACATACGTCACCGGAGGCGCCGTACGCCACGCCTGCGGGCTGGTGCGCGAGAAGGTCCTCGCCATCGGGCGCCGCAAGTACGGCAGTTACCACCCGGCGTGGGCCACGGCCGAACTCCTGCTGGAGGACGGCAAGGTGGTCACCGACGGCGGGGAGGTCCTCGCCGCGCTGGCCGACGTGCTGGAGGGCGAGAGCGTCGAGGTCGAGGCGGAGTGGCGGCACCGGCCCACCCAGCCCTTCGACCGGCACACCGGACAGGGCGACGGACACGTCCAGTACTCCTTCGCCGCGCACCGCGCCGTGGTCGAGGTCGACACCGAACTCGGCCTCGTGAAGGTGATCGAGCTGGCCTGCGCCCAGGACGTCGGCAAGGCGCTCAACCCGCTCTCGGTCACCGGCCAGATCCAGGGCGGCACCGTCCAGGGCCTCGGCATCGCCGTGATGGAGGAGATCCAGGTCGACCCGGTCACCGCGAAGGTCCGCAACCCCTCCTTCACCGACTACCTCATCCCGACTATCCTCGACACCCCCACCATCCCGGTCGACGTCCTCGAACTCGCCGACAGCAACGCCCCGTACGGGCTGCGCGGCGTCGGCGAGGCACCCACGCTGTCGTCGACTCCCGCCGTGCTGGCGGCGATCCGGGCCGCGACCGGGCTCGACCTCGACCGGGTCCCGGTACGGCCCGAGCACCTGACGGGGACGGCATGAGAGCGGCGCACGGTCAGGAGGCCGACTGATGCTCGACATCGCCGAAGAGCTGGACCGGTGGATCGCACAGGGCCGCGACTTCGCCGTGGCCACGGTGGTGGGCGTCGGCGGCAGCGCCCCCCGCCCGCAGGGCGCGGCCCTCGCGGTGGACGGCGACGGCACGGCCGTCGGCTCGGTCTCCGGCGGCTGCGTCGAGGGCGCGGTCTACGACCTGTGCCGCCAGGCCCTCGCGACCGGCGAGACCGTCCTCGAACACTTCGGGTACGACGACGCGGACGCCTTCGCCGCCGGACTGACCTGCGGCGGCACCCTCGACGTCCTGGTGACCGCGGTGCGCGCCGACAGCCCCGGCCGGCCGGTGCTCGCCGCCGCGCTGGCCGCCGCCGCCCGGGGCCGTACGGCAGCGATCGCCCGGGTC
>NZ_WWIR01000459.1 GCF_009863025.1 Streptomyces sp. SID4985
GATCTTCTCGCCGATGAGGTAGTCACCGGGGTCCGAGGCGTTGTTCGCGTAGAACTCCACGCCGGTGCCGAAGATGTCGGAGGTGGCCTCGTTCAACCCGCCCGACTCACCGGTGTAGTTGAGACCGGCGGTGTTGGAGGTGACACCGTGGCTCATCTCGTGGCCCGCGACGTCGAGCGAGGTGAGGGCGTGGGTGTTGCCCGAGCCGTCGCCGTAGGTCATGCAGAAGCAG
>NZ_WWIR01000460.1 GCF_009863025.1 Streptomyces sp. SID4985
GCCCGGATCGCGGGGCGGCGGCTGCCGCAGCCGGGACCGGTGTCCTGGAGCCGCACCTACTGGCCGAGCTGAGCCGCGGGGCAAGGTGAGTACGCGTACTCAGGCGCCCCGCGCACCCGCGCCGCACCCTGGGGACCATGCTGTGGTCAGACCCCGAGAACGAGCCGCCCGAGGAACTCCGCCGGATGGAGGAGAAGCTCAGGCGGCTCGGTCTCTTCGTGGCCCTGGCGATGGTGCTGACGATGATCGTGATCGGTCTGAGGTGAGCCGCCGGGCGGCGCTAGGCTGACGGCATGACCGACCAGCCGCGCCGTCTCGTGCTCGCCTCCCAGTCCCCCGCCCGGCTCGGCCTGCTGCGGCAGGCCGGTCTCGCGCCGGAGGTGATCGTCAGCGGGGTCGACGAGGACGCCGTCACCGCGCCCACCCCGGCGGAGCTGGCGCTCGCGCTGGCCGAGGCGAAGGCGTCCGTGGTCGCGGCGAAGCCCGAGGTGCAGGGCGCGCTGGTGATCGGCTGCGACTCGGTCCTGGAGCTGGACGGGCAGGCGCTCGGCAAGCCCGCCGACGCCGAGGAGGCCACCGCCCGCTGGAAGGCGATGCGCGGCCGGGCCGGGGTGCTCCAGACCGGGCACTGTGTGTGGGACACGACGGCGAAGCGGTATGTGTCCGCGACCGCCTCCACGGTGGTCCGCTTCGGCGAGCCCTCGGACGAGGAGGTCGCCGCCTACGTCGCCTCGGGCGAGCCGCTGCACGTCGCCGGGGCGTTCACGCTGGACGGCCGTTCGGCGCCGTTCATCGAGGGCATCGACGGCGACCACGGCAACGTGATCGGCATCAGCCTGCCCCTGGTCCGCAAGCTCCTTGCCGAACTGGGCGTCGGCATCACGGAGTTGTGGGCGCCGTCCGAGTGAACGGGGCGCGGCCCGGCCTGTCCTCCGTGCGGGGCGCCGGGATGACGGGCGCCGGGGCCTGGGGCGCGGCCTCGGCAGTCGCCGTACCGTCCCCGCCCTTGCCGGGGTCGCCGCCGTCCACCGCCTGGGGCGCGGGCTCCGCGTCGTAGGTCATCAGGAGCAGGACGAGCAGGGCGAAGGTCACCATCAGCGTCACGAACACCGCGGGGTCCGTGAGGGCGAAGGCGGCGGCGCCCAGCAGGGCGTGCACCACGGCGGCGCTGACGAGCAGGACGCGGCCGAACCCGGCCGGGGCGCGGTCGCGCACCGCGACCAGCAGGGCGACGAGCGCGCACAGCGCGAAGTAGAGCCCGAAGACCACGCCGCCGATCTTCGAGGACACCGACATCAGATCGGGGTCGACTCCGGCGAGCGACATGTTCTGGCGGTCGGCGACCATGCCGAGGAACCAGTTGAACGCCGCGATGACGCAGCCCTCGGCCAGGAGGACGACCGTCACGATCCATGCCACCGGTCTGCGCACCACCGGCCCCCACCCACTCTCGACCCAAGTCCGAACAGAACTTCTGTTACCCGAAGTAAGTTCGGGTCAACCGCGAACGGTACATCCGGTCACGGCCGGCCGGGAGGGGTCGGCGGAGGGTAAAGCGGAGGACAAGGGGCGGTGCCGCCGCAAAGAATCATTGGGCCATTCGTAGGGACTCCACAAAGAAACCGCGTGGCCCGCAGCACGCTTTCACAGAGACCTTGGCCACATGACAGGGCTAGGGTTTTCCGGTGGAGTCCTGCGCACCCAGGTGCGACATGGGCTTTCGTGGAACGAGTGGGCCTCGCATCACGCTCCGTGTGGGCAAGCTCACCATTGGGGACGGGTCGTAGTGCCGTGTCGGCAGTCCCTAAACTCGGCTTGTTTCAAGGAGGGAGCCTCAATCGTGCGCAAGGTGCTCATCGCCAACCGTGGCGAAATCGCTGTCCGCGTAGCCCGGGCCTGCCGGGACGCCGGGATCGCGAGCGTGGCCGTATACGCCGACCCGGACCGGGACGCTCTGCACGTCCGGGCCGCGGATGAGGCGTTCGCCCTGGGCGGTGACACTCCGGCCACCAGTTACCTGGACATCGAGAAGGTCCTGAACGCCGCCCGGGAATCCGGCGCGGACGCCATCCACCCGGGCTACGGCTTCCTCTCGGAGAACGCCGAGTTCGCCCAGGCCGTGCTGGACGCGGGCCTGACGTGGATCGGCCCGCCGCCGCAGGCGATCCGGGACCTGGGGGACAAGGTCGCCGCGCGGCACATCGCGCAGCGCGCCGGTGCCCCGCTGGTCGCCGGTACGCCGGACCCGGTCTCCGGGGCCGACGAGGTCGTGGCCTTCGCCAAGGAGCACGGGCTGCCGATCGCGATCAAGGCCGCCTTCGGCGGTGGCGGTCGCGGTCTGAAGGTGGCCCGCACGCTCGAAGAGGTCCCCGAGCTGTACGACTCGGCGGTCCGCGAGGCCGTCGCGGCCTTCGGCCGGGGCGAGTGCTTCGTCGAGCGCTACCTGGACCGTCCGCGGCACGTGGAGACCCAGTGCCTGGCCGACAAGCACGGCAACGTGGTCGTCGTCTCCACCCGTGACTGCTCGCTCCAGCGCCGTCACCAGAAGCTGGTCGAGGAGGCCCCGGCGCCGTTCCTCTCCAAGAAGCAGACCGCGGAGCTGTACCGCGCCTCCAAGGCCATCTTGAAGGAGGCCGGGTACGAGGGCGCGGGTACCTGCGAGTTCCTGGTCGGCCAGGACGGCACGATCTCCTTCCTGGAGGTCAACACCCGGCTCCAGGTCGAGCACCCGGTGACCGAGGAGGTCGCGGGCATCGACCTGGTGCGCGAGATGTTCCGCATCGCCGACGGCGAGGAGCTGGGCTACGGCGACCCGGAGCTGCGCGGCCACTCCTTCGAGTTCCGCATCAACGGCGAGGACCCGGGCCGGGGCTTCCTCCCCGCCCCCGGTACGGTCACCCGCTTCGACGCGCCGTCCGGTCCCGGTGTCCGCCTGGACGCGGGCGTGGAGTCCGGCTCGGTCATCGGCCCGGCGTGGGACTCCCTGCTGGCCAAGCTGATCGTCACCGGCCGCACCCGCAAGGAGGCCCTGGAGCGGGCCGCCCGCGCGCTGGACGAGTTCCAGGTCGAGGGCATGGCCACGGCCATCCCGTTCCACCGCGTGGTGGTCCGTGACCCGGCGTTCGCCCCCGAACTGACGGACTCTTCGGACCCCTTCCAGGTCCACACCCGCTGGATCGAGACCGAGTTCGTCAACGAGATCAAGCCCTTCACCGCCCCCGCCGACGCGGAGGCCGAGGAGGAGCTGGGCCGCGAGACGGTCGTGGTCGAGGTCGGCGGCAAGCGCCTGGAGGTCTCCCTCCCGACCTCGCTCGGCATGTCCCTGGCCCGCACCGGCCTCGCGGCGGGCGCCAAGCCGAAGCGCCGCGCGGCGAAGAAGTCCGGCCCCGTCGCCTCCGGCGACACCCTCGCCTCCCCCATGCAGGGCACGATCGTCAAGATCGCTGTCGAGGAGGGCCAGGAGGTCAAGGAAGGCGACCTCGTCGTCGTCCTCGAAGCCATGAAGATGGAACAGCCCCTCAACGCCCACCGCTCCGGCACCGTCAAGGGCCTGACGGCGGAGGTCGGCGCGTCGATCACCTCGGGCGCCCCGATCTGCGAGATCAAGGACTGAAACCCCGCTTCACCACGGACGCCCGGCCTCGGCCGGGCGTCCCCCGTCTCACGCAAACACGAGAGACAAAACGCGAACGCGAGCCACCCCTCAGGGGCGCGGGGAACTGCGCGAGAGGCCAAGACGGACCCGCACAGGCGACTCAACGCCAACCACCCCAGGGGCGCGGGGAACTGCGCGACAAGCCACCACGCACCCGCACCCGACAACGAACCCCCCGCTGAATCGGCGAAGCCTACCGTCGCCGAAGATCAGCGACGCGCCCCTCGCTCAGGCCGGAGGCCGACCGCAGTGCGGCCGTAGGGTGTCCCCGGCGGGGGCCGGGAAGGGCCCGCTGGCGGGGAGTGGCCGCAGGCCCCGGCTCACCCCCCGGCGCTCCGTTCGCCCCGTTCCCCCCGGCCACGACGATCTGCACCCCCTGATCGGCGAGCGCCTGGAGTTCCGTGGCGGCGCGGTCGTCGTGCGGGGGCGGGTCGTCGGTGACCAGGCGGGTGATCAGCTCGGTCGGGACGGTCTGGAACATGGTGTCGGTGCCGAGCTTGGTGTGGTCCGCGAGGACCACGACCTCGGCGGCCGCCTGGACGAGCGCCCGGTCGACGGAGGACGACAGCATGTTGGACGTGGACAGCCCGCGCTCGGCGGTGAGACCGCTCCCGGAGAGGAACGCCTTGGAGACGCGCAGCCCCTGGAGGGACTGCTCGGCACCGGAGCCGACGAGGGCGTAGTTGGAGCCCCGCAGGGTGCCCCCGGTCATGACGACCTCCACCCGGTTGGCATGGGCCAACGCCTGGGCCACCAGCAGGGAGTTGGTGACCACGGTCAGCCCGGGTACCCGGGCCAGTCTGCGGGCCAGCTCCTGCGTGGTCGTACCGGCGCCGACCACGATGGCCTCGCCCTCTTCGACGAGCCCCGCCGCGAGGTCGGCGATGGCCGTCTTCTCGGCGGTCGCGAGATGGGACTTCTGCGGGAAGCCGGACTCTCGCGTGAACCCGCCCGGCAACACCGCACCGCCGTGCCGGCGGTCGAGGAGTCCTTCTGCCTCCAGCGCGCGCACGTCCCGCCGTACGGTCACTTCGGAGGTCTGGACGACGCGGGCGAGTTCACGGAGCGACACGGCCCCATTCGCTCGCACCATTTCGAGGATCAATTGACGACGTTCTGCAGCGAACACGAAACTGACAGTAACCCCAACGACCGTCTGCTTTCAGCAGTTTGCGCCGAATAGCAGAAGTTGTTCGCAACGTGGTGCCCGAGGTGGTATAGGAACCGCCGTACACCGCCGTGCCGTCGGAAACCCCCGGAAACACGAGAACTCCCCGCACCCGGCGGGGAGTCCGTGTCCAGCAGGAGAAACAGAAGGGCCCTCTCAGCCCTCCGCGCCCGCCTTCCGCGTGTGCAGCTGCCGCGCGACCTCCGCGATCGAGCCCGACAGGGACGGGTAGACCGTGAACGCCTTCGCGATCTGCTCGACCGTCAGGTTGTTGTCCACGGCGATCGAGATGGGGTGGATCAGCTCCGAGGCGCGCGGCGCGACGACGACACCGCCGACCACGATCCCGGTGCCCGGACGGCAGAAGATCTTGACGAAGCCGTCCCGGATGCCCTGCATCTTGGCGCGCGGGTTGCGCAGCAGCGGCAGCTTGACCACGCGCGCGTCGATCTTGCCCGCGTCCACGTCGGCCTGGGTGTAGCCGACGGTGGCGATCTCGGGGTCGGTGAAGACGTTCGAGGAGACCGTCTTGAGGTTCAGCGGGGCCACCGAGTCGCCGAGGAAGTGGTACATGGCGATACGGCCCTGCATCGCGGCCACCGAGGCGAGCGCGAAGACACCGGTGACGTCACCGGCGGCGTACACACCGGGGGCGGTCGTGCGGGAGACCCGGTCGGTCCAGATGTGGCCCGACTCGCGCAGCTTGACCCCGGCCTCCTCCAGGCCGAGCCCGGCGCTGTTCGGGATCGCGCCGACCGCCATCAGGCAGTGCGTACCGGTGATCACACGGCCGTCCGCGAGCGTGACCTCCACCCGGTCGCCGACCCGCTTGGCGGACTGGGCGCGGGAGCGGGACATCACGTTCATGCCCCGGCGGCGGAAGACGTCCTCCAGGACGGCGGCGGCGTCCGGGTCCTCGCCGGGCAGCACGCGGTCGCGGGAGGAGACGAGGGTGACCTTGGAGCCGAGCGCCTGGTAGGCACCGGCGAACTCGGCGCCGGTGACGCCGGAGCCGACCACGATCAGCTCTTCCGGCAGCTCGTCGAGGTCGTAGACCTGGGTCCAGTTGAAGA
This sequence comes from Streptomyces sp. SID4985, assembly GCF_009863025.1. Lineage (GTDB taxonomy): Bacteria > Actinomycetota > Actinomycetes > Streptomycetales > Streptomycetaceae > Streptomyces. Next base: position 5,897 of record NZ_WWIR01000460.1, read on the forward strand.
TGCGCTCACCGTCGGGCTGCGCGTCGGGCACCTCGCGCGGGTGGCCGCCGGTCGCGATGAGCACGGCGTCGGCGGTGAGGGTCTCCTCGGAGCCGTCGGCGGCGGTGACGACGACCTTGCGGGAGCCGTCGAGCGCCTGCATGCCCTCCAGGCGACCGCGACCGCGCATGACGCGGGCACCGGCGCGGGTGACGGAGGCGGTGATGTCGTGCGACTGCGCGAGCGCGAGCCGCTTCACCCGGCGGTTGACCTTGCCGAGGTCCACGCCGACGACGCGGGCCGCCTGCTCGATGTGCGGGGTGTCGTCGGCGACGATGATGCCCAGCTCCTCGTAGGAGGAGTCGAACGTGGTCATCACCTCCGCCGTGGCGATGAGCGTCTTCGACGGGACGCAGTCGGTCAGCACCGACGCCCCGCCCAGACCGTCGCAGTCGACGACGGTCACCTCCGCGCCGAGCTGCGCCGCCGTCAGCGCCGCCTCGTACCCGCCGGGTCCACCACCGATGATCACGATCCGAGTCACGTACCCCATTGTCCCGCACGAGGGTCTCCGACGGTTCGGCGGGGGCGGGCAGTCCCCGACGGTTCGGCGGCAACGGCCCTCCGGCGTCCCCGCACCTCCGCGGGGGACGCGCGCCCGGACGCTCCGAGCAGCGCGAAAGCCGTACGTCACGTCTCCGACGGTTCCGCAGGGGACGGGCCGGTTTCCCCGACGATCCGGGGAGACGGCCTCCCGACGGACCTGCGGCGGCGCACACCGCGCCTCCGACGGTCCGGCAGGGGCACGGGCGGCTTCCCCGACGATCCGGCGCGGACGGCCACCCCGCCTCCCGGCAGACCCGCAGCGGCGCGCACCAGGCGTTCCGGGCAGCCCGCAGCCGCCGAGGCGGCCACCCCGCCCCCCGAGGCCCGGCGGGAGGGACACCGGCATCCCCGAGCCCGGCAGAAGGGCACCCCCGGGACCGACCGCCGTCCACCCGAAAGGAACGCGCCCCCAAACCATCCCTGCTGCCCCGAAAAGCACACGCCAGGTCCCCCCGGCAACCAAGGCGCGGCGTTCATCAGGCCGCCCTTCCGGCTTCAGGGGCCCCCGCTCCCCCTGCCGTACCCTCTGTCCATGTCGCTCTACGCCGCCTACGCCGGCAACCTCGACGCGCGGCTGATGTCGCGCCGCGCCCCGCACTCCCCGCTGCGCGCGACCGGCTGGCTGAACGGCTGGCGGCTGACCTTCGGCGGCGAGCAGCTCGGCTGGGAGGGCGCGCTCGCGACACTGGTCGAGGAGCCCGGGGCGCAGGTCTTCGTCGGGCTGTACGACATCGCGCCGATGGACGAGGACTCGCTGGACCGCTGGGAGGGTGTCGGCCTCGACGTCTACCGGCGCCTGAAGGTCCGGGTGCACACCCTGGACGGCGAGGAACCCGCCTGGGTGTACGTCCTCAACGGCTACGAGGGCGGTCTCCCCTCCGCCCGCTACCTCGGCGAGATCGCGGACGCCGCCGAGTCCGCGGGCGCCCCGCACGACTATGTGATGGAGCTGCGCAAGCGACCCTGCTGAGGGCTGCGCAAGCGGCCCTGCCGAGCCGGTCCCCAGGCCGCCACCGAGCCAGTCCCAGGGCCGCCACCGAACCAGTCCCGGGGCCCGCCACCGAGCCGGTGCCAGGCGCGCCGCCAAGCCGGTCCCGGCCCCGCCGCCAAGCCGGTTCCCAGCCGCCACACAAAGGGCCCCCCGTCCCTTCATCAACGGTTTGCCCACGGTTCGCCGAAATCTTCCTGACAACGATCGCATTCCCGTGGGCGCTGTCATCTACGCGCGTAGGCGAAGACCGGCTACCCTCGTGCCGTGAACGCATCTCTCCTTCCGGACGACCCCCACGCCGCCGCCGACGCCGCCGCCGCGCGCCTGCGCGAGCTCACGGGCGCCGAGACCCACGACGTCGCCCTCGTGATGGGCTCCGGCTGGGCCCCGGCCGTGGACGCCCTGGGCGCGCCCGACGCCGAGTTCCCGGTGACCGAGCTGCCCGGCTTCCCCCCGCCCGCCGTCCAGGGTCACGGCGGCAAGATCCGCTCGTACACCTTCGGCGCCAAGCGCGCCCTGGTGTTCCTGGGCCGCACGCACTACTACGAGGGCCGTGGCGTGGCCGCCGTCGCGCACGGCGTCCGCACCGCCGTCGCCGCGGGCTGCAAGACCATCGTGCTGACCAACGGCTGCGGCGGTCTGCGCGAGGGCATGCGCCCCGGCCAGCCGGTGCTGATCAGCGACCACCTGAACCTGACGGCCACCTCCCCGATCGTCGGCGCCAACTTCGTCGACCTGACCGACCTGTACTCGCCGCGCCTGCGCGCCCTGTGCAAGGAGATCGACCCCTCCCTGGAGGAGGGCGTCTACGCGCAGTTCCCCGGCCCGCACTACGAGACCCCGGCCGAGATCCGCATGGCCCGTGTCATCGGCGCCGACCTGGTCGGCATGTCCACGGTCCTGGAGGCCATCGCCGCGCGCGAGGCGGGTGCCGAGGTGCTGGGCATCTCCCTGGTCACCAACCTCGCCGCGGGCATGACCGGCGAGCCCCTGAACCACGAGGAGGTCCTCCAGGCGGGCCGCGACTCGGCGGCGCACATGGGCGAGCTGCTGGGACAGGTGCTGAACCGGCTGTAGCACAGGGCGGCAGCGGACAGATCGAGAGAGAGGTTCACCCGAGGTGCAGGACGTGCAGGACGACGTGCAGGACGAACTCATCGCGCGGGCCCAGGCGTGGCTGGCCGAGGACCCCGACCCCGAGACCCGTGCGGAGCTGGCCGCGCTCCTCGACGCCGGGGACACCGACGAGCTGGCCGCGCGCTTCAGCGGCACGCTCCAGTTCGGTACGGCCGGGCTGCGCGGCGAGCTGGGCGCGGGCCCGATGCGGATGAACCGCGCGGTCGTGATCCGCGCCGCCGCCGGTCTCGCCGCGTATCTCAGGGCCAAGGGCCAGACCGACGGCCTGGTCGTCATCGGCTACGACGCCCGGCACAAGTCGGCCGACTTCGCGCGGGACACCGCCGCCGTGATCACCGGCGCCGGGCTGCGCGCGGCCGTACTGCCCCGTCCGCTGCCCACGCCCGTCCTCGCCTACGCCATACGGCACCTCGGCGCGGTCGCGGGCGTGGAGGTCACCGCGAGCCACAACCCGCCCCGGGACAACGGCTACAAGGTGTACCTCGGCGACGGCTCCCAGATCGTCCCGCCCGCCGACGCGGAGATCGCGGCCGAGATCGACGCGGTCGTGGCCCTGGCCGACGTACCGCGCCCGGAGTCCGGCTGGGAGATCCTCGGCGACGAGGTCCTGGACGCGTATCTGGCCCGTACGGACGCGGTGCTGGCGAAGGACTCGGCGCGCACGGCCCGTACCGTCTACACGGCGATGCACGGCGTCGGCAAGGACGTGCTGCTCGCGGCGTTCGCGCGGGCGGGCTTCCCGGAGCCGGTGCTGGTGGCCGAACAGGCCGAGCCCGACCCGGACTTCCCGACCGTGGCCTTCCCCAACCCGGAGGAGCCCGGCGCGATGGACCTCGCCTTCGCGGCGGCCCGCGCGACGGACCCGGACCTCGTGATCGCCAACGACCCCGACGCCGACCGGTGCGCGGTGGCCGTGCGCGACGGCGCCGACTGGCGGATGCTGCGCGGCGACGAGGTGGGCGCGCTGCTCGCCGAGCACCTGGTGCGCCGGGGCGCGCGGGGCGTGTTCGCGGAGTCCATCGTCTCGTCCTCGCTGCTCGGCCGGATCGCGGAGCGGGCCGGGCTCCCCTACGAGGAGACCCTGACGGGCTTCAAGTGGATCGCCCGCGTGGAGGGCCTGCGCTTCGGGTACGAGGAGGCGCTCGGCTACTGCGTCGACCCCGAGGGCGTGCGCGACAAGGACGGCATCACGGCCGCGCTGCTGATCACCGAGCTGGCGTCGGAGCTGAAGGAGCAGGGCCGGACCCTGACCGACCTCCTGGACGACATCGCCGTGACGTACGGCCTGCACGCCACCGACCAGCTCTCGGTCCGTGTGGAGGACCTGTCGGTCATCGCGGACGCCATGCGCCGCCTGCGCGAGCAGCCGCCGACCGTGCTGGCCGGGCTGACGGTCACCTCCGCGGAGGACCTGACCCGGGGCACCGCCACCCTCCCGCCCACGGACGGCCTGCGCTACACGCTGGACGGCGCCCGCGTCATCGTCCGCCCCAGCGGCACCGAGCCCAAGCTCAAGTGCTACCTGGAGGTCGTCCTCCCGGTCGCCGCCCACGCCGACCTGCCGTCGGTCCGGACGAGGGCGACGGACCTGCTGACCGCGATCAAGCGGGACCTGTCGGAGGCGGCGGGGATCTGATCCCGTCCGTACGACATCGAGGGCCCGTCTCCCGGGGGAGGCGGGCCCTCGTCAAGTGCGAGGAAAATCTTCCGGGTTGCCGCCGGACCTGCGGTTACAGTCCCCGACATGACCATGAACATGACCCGCCGCAACCTCCTGCGCGGCGGCACCGGCGTCGCCGTGGGCGCGGCCGCCGCGCTCGCGCTGCCCGCTCAGGACGCGGCCGCCGAGCCCGCCGTGAACCCCGCGAACGTTCCGGGCGGTACGGCACTGATCGACGTCGCCGCGGGGTCCACCCGCTGGCTCACGGGCGTCGGCAACCAGGACAGCTCCACCACCCTGCAGGGCATCGCCTTCGACTCGGTCAACGGCCACCTGTACACCCTCCAGATCGCGGGCGCGAGCCAGGTCGCCTACCTCCGCTCGGGCAGCCAGGCCGCCGTCACCTCGTCGATCGGCGCCGGCGACCACGACAAGTCGGGCGATCTCTGTCTGACCCGTCACGACCTGTCCACGGGCGCGGTCACCGGCTACATGTATCTGCTGGGCTTCGGCCACGGCGTCTCGCTCGGCGTCGAACCGGCGAAGAGCGGCTCCCCGGCGTACGTCTGGACCGAGGCGGGGACGGGACGGACCGGTTTCGGGCAGGAGTTCGTCCGCTTCGCCTTCGCCGACCGCACGGTGCTGTGGACGAGCCATCCGGCCGTGCAGCGCTTCGGCTCACCGGACCCGGCGGCCACCTCCATGACCCCCTCGGTGGACGTGGACCACGGCATTCTGCTCATCCGCTACGCGCTGGACTCGGCCCACTGGTTCGCGGCGTACGACCTCGCGGCGGCCGTCGCCACCGCGAACACCGACAAGCCGCTGCCCACCCCGCTGGCCCGCATCCAGCAGCCGACGCTGTACAAGTACGCCGCCGACGGCACACCCACGGCCGAGGAGGCGACCTTCCAGGGCTTCACCTCGTACGGCCAGTACGTGTACATGCTCGACGGCGACCCGCGCACCGGCACGGCGTCCGACACCCTGACCGGCACGGACAAGTGGGCGATCCACACCACGTCCTTCGACCTCAACGGCACGCAGAACAACCCCACCACCGGCTACATCGCCAGCACCCACTCCGAGGCCGACGCCGCCGCCAACCCCCGCGAGCCGGAGGGCATGGCCATCCACACCGGCTCCGGCTCACCCCGGCTGAGCTTCGGCATCACGAACAACTCGGGGAGCGACCGGCAGTTCGACCTGTACTACAAGGTGTGAGGAGGGGCCGCGCATGGGCGTCTACGTATCGGTCAGAGGGTGGCTGGAGTGCGACGAGCCGCAGCTCGCCACGGTCCAGGAGATCATCGCCGCCCATGACGACGGCCTCCACTACACGCACTGCTGGGGAGCACCCCGTCGGCACGTCAACTGGACCTACTACGTCTTCTTCGGGGGCGACATCCGCGACTCGGCCCTGGGCTGGTTCACCGCACAGATCGAGGAGATCGCCCGGATCCCCGCGTCCGACGACGACGGAGACCGCGTCCTGGGCCTGTTCCTCGTCAGCCACGAGGTCGACGGCATGACCGAGTGGCAGATCCGGGACGGCCGGCTCTTCGTCACTCCGGCGGACGCGAGGTATCGGTACCTCGACGACTAGTGGCAGGGGCCTGACCGGGCGAGACGCCCGGTCAGAGCCCTCCTGCGCTCGACCGGAAGCGCCCGAGCAGCTCGCGGGCCGGGGCGCTCCCGGCGTCGAAGCCGTGGATGCCCGCGCGGTCGGCGGGGACGGCCGGGCCCCAGAGGCGGGCGCCGTGGCAGTCGTAACAGAAGGCGACTTGGTACAGGGGACCGTCCGTGCCGTGGGCGCGGATGCCCCAGCCCGGGACGAAGCAGCGGTGGAGGTCGCCGGGCGGGAGGGCGCGGATCAGAGTGGGCGCGCTGTCGTCCTCCCAGAGGGCGACGAGATCACCGGTGAGGTCGTCCGCGCGGTACTGGCCCAGGGGGTCGGTGATGCGGACGGCCTCGATCAGTGCGGGCGGGTCGGCCGGGAGCCACATGCGGGCGCCGGGTCAGCCCGTCGCCAGCAGGACGGCCAGCGCGATCGCGCCCACCAGCGCGGGGGCCAGGATCTCGTAGGCCCAGCGGATCGTGACCTCGCCCTGGGCGACGGCCGCGTGGCCCTCGTGGAGTTCGCGGAGGTCGTCCATGATCTTGTCGGTCGCGGCGCGGGTGGGCTCGTCCGAGTCGCCGGGGCGCGGGGCGGTGAAGGCGGAGGCGAAGCCGCCGGGGCGGGAGGTGATACCGGCGGCCTCCATCTGCAGCCGGGCCTGCTGGCGGTTGGCGCGCTTGCGGGCGCGCAGGGAGACCGGGATGGCCCAGAGCTGGTACTTGGTACCGGCGTCGGAGAAGACCTCGTTGGAGTAGCCGGAACGCAGGCCCGACACCTTCCCCCAGGGCAGGGTGATGACGCGGAAGGGATTGCGGACACGCAGCCGCTGCTCGTTCACGAAGACGGCGGGCCGCAGCGTGAAGGCGATCACGATCGGCAGCACCAGGAGCATCCCGGCGAGCGCGAGCCAGGGGGTGCGCCCGTCGCCGTGGACCAGCGCGTCGATGCCCAGCCAGCCGATGATCGCGCACAGGAGGAGCCCGCCGCCGATGCCCATCGTCGAACGGTGCGCCCAGTCCTTGTGGGCGGGCGCCGAAGGCGCGGTGGGCTGCTGCTGCGGGCTCGTCATGGCCCCGATTGTGCACGACATGTCCGCCTCGCCCGCGGCCGGTGCCGAAACCGGCGCCCAACCGTGATCTGTACCGGCACCTTTACGTCCCGCTCCGGGGGTATACAGCCGCTACGCGCGTAGATATGCTCGTCTGGTGACCATGCCCACCTCCCCCAAGCTCTCGGCTTCGCTCGAACAGGGCGGTGCCCCCCTCTCCCCCGCGACAGCTTTCGCCGACGTCACCGCGTCCGACAGCACGCTGCGCCGCTTCCTCCACGGGCTGCCCGGCGTCGACGCGGTCGGCCTGGAGGCGCGCGCCGCCGCCCTCGGCACCCGATCCATCAAGACCACCGCGAAGGCGTACGCCATCGACCTCGCCATTTCGATGGTCGACCTGACGACGCTGGAAGGCGCGGACACCCCCGGCAAGGTCCGGGCGCTCGGCGCCAAGGCGGTCCACCCGGACCCGACGGACCGGACGACCCCGACGACCGCCGCCGTCTGCGTCTATCCCGACATGGTGGCCGTCGCCAAGGAGGCCGTCGCCGGCAGCGGCGTCAAGGTCGCCTCGGTCGCCACCGCCTTCCCGGCCGGCCGCGCCGCGCTCCCCGTGAAGCTGGCCGACGTGCGTGACGCCGTCGCCGCGGGCGCCGACGAGATCGACATGGTCATCGACCGGGGCGCGTTCCTCGCGGGCGACTACCTGAAGGTGTACGACGAGATCACCGCCGTGAAGGAGGCCTGCGGGACCAGCGCCCGCCTGAAGGTCATCTTCGAGACCGGCGAGCTGTCCACGTACGACAACATCCGCCGCGCCAGCTGGCTCGGCATGATGGCGGGCGCGGACTTCATCAAGACCTCCACCGGCAAGGTGGCGGTCAACGCCACCCCCGCCAACACCCTGCTCATGCTGGAGGCGGTGCGCGACTTCCGCGCCCAGACCGGCACGCAGGTCGGCGTGAAGCCCGCGGGCGGCATCAGGACGACCAAGGACGCGATCAAGTTCCTCGTTCTGGTCAACGAGACCGCGGGCGAGGACTGGCTGGGCAACCACTGGTTCCGCTTCGGCGCCTCCTCGCTCCTGAACGACCTGCTGATGCAGCGTCAGAAGCTGGCCACCGGCCGCTACTCCGGCCCCGACTACGTGACGGTGGACTGATCACCATGGGTTCCCTTTTCGAGTACGCACCGGCGCCCGAGTCCCGCTCGGTCGTCGACATCGCCCCCTCCTACGGCCTGTTCATCGACGGCGAGTTCACCGAGGCGGCCGACGGCAAGGTCTTCAAGACCGTCTCCCCGTCCACCGAGGAGGTGCTCTCCGAGGTCGCGCAGGCCGGTGAGGCCGACGTGGACCGCGCGGTCAGGGCCGCCCGCAAGGCGTTCGCCAAGTGGTCGGCGCTGCCCGGCTCCGAGCGCGCCAAGTACCTCTTCCGCATCGCCCGCATCATCCAGGAGCGCAGCCGCGAGCTGGCCGTCCTGGAGACGCTGGACAACGGCAAGCCGATCAAGGAGACCCGCGACGCGGACCTCCCGCTGGTCGCCGCGCACTTCTTCTACTACGCGGGCTGGGCCGACAAGCTCGACCACGCGGGCTTCGGCGCCAACCCCCGTCCGCTGGGCGTCGCGGGCCAGGTCATCCCGTGGAACTTCCCCCTCCTCATGCTGGCGTGGAAGATCGCCCCCGCGCTCGCCGCGGGCAACACGGTCGTCCTCAAGCCCGCCGAGACCACCCCGCTGTCCGCCCTGTTCTTCGCGGACATCTGCCGCCAGGCGGGCCTGCCCAAGGGTGTCGTCAACATCCTTCCCGGGTACGGCGACGCGGGCGCGGCGCTGGTCGCGCACCCCGACGTGAACAAGGTCGCCTTCACCGGCTCGACGGCCGTCGGCAAGCAGATCGCGCGCACGGTCGCGGGCACGGACAAGAAGCTCACGCTGGAGCTGGGCGGCAAGGGCGCGAACATCGTCTTCGACGACGCCCCGATCGACCAGGCCGTCGAGGGCATCGTCACCGGCATCTTCTTCAACCAGGGCCAGGTCTGCTGCGCGGGCTCGCGGCTGCTGGTCCAGGAGTCGATCCAGGACGAGCTGCTGGAGTCGCTGAAGCGCCGCCTGTCGACCCTCCGTCTGGGCGACCCGCTGGACAAGAACACCGACATCGGCGCGATCAACTCCGCCGAGCAGCTGGCCCGTATCACCGCGCTCGCCGACAAGGGCGAGGCCGAGGGCGCCGAGCGCTGGTCCCCGGCCTGCGAACTCCCCTCCTCCGGCTACTGGTTCGCCCCGACGCTGTTCACCAACGTCACCCAGGCGCACACCATCGCCCGTGACGAGATCTTCGGCCCGGTCCTGTCGGTGCTCTCCTTCCGCACGCCGGACGAGGCGGTCGCCAAGGCGAACAACACGCAGTACGGCCTCTCGGCGGGCATCTGGACCGAGAAGGGCTCCCGGATCCTCGCCGTCGCCAACAAGCTGCGCGCGGGCGTGATCTGGTCCAACACGTTCAACAAGTTCGACCCGACCTCGCCGTTCGGCGGTTACAAGGAGTCGGGCTTCGGCCGCGAGGGCGGTCGCCACGGCCTGGAGGCGTACCTCGATGTCTGAGAAGACGGACAAGACCGAGCAGCAGCGACTGAGTGTCTTCAAGACCTACAAGCTGTACGTCGGCGGGAAGTTCCCGCGTTCCGAGAGCGGCCGGGTGTACGAGGTGACCGACACGAAGGGCAACTGGCTCGCGAACGCACCGCAGTCGAGCCGCAAGGACGCCCGTGACGCGGTCGTCGCCGCGCGCAAGGCGTTCGGCGGCTGGTCCGGCGCGACCGCGTACAACCGCGGTCAGGTCCTCTACCGCGTCGCGGAGATGCTGGAGGGCCGCAAGGACCAGTTCGTCCGCGAGGTCGCCGAGGCCGAGGGCCTGTCGAAGGCGAAGGCGGCGGCGGTCGTGGACGCGGCCATCGACCGCTGGGTCTGGTACGCGGGCTGGACCGACAAGATCGCCCAGGTGGTCGGCGGCGCCAACCCGGTCGCGGGCCCGTACTTCAACCTCTCCTCCCCGGAGCCGACCGGCGTGGTCGCCGTACTGGCCCCCCAGGACTCCTCGTTCCTCGGCCTGGTCTCGGTCATCGCCCCGGTGATCGCGACGGGCAACACGGCGGTCGTGATCGCGAGCGAGAAGTCCCCGCTCCCCGCGCTGTCGCTCGGCGAGGTGCTGGCCACGTCCGACGTGCCCGGCGGTGTCGTCAACATCCTGTCCGGCAGGACGGCGGAGATCGCCCCGTCGCTCGCCGCGCACCAGGACGTCAACGCGATCGACCTCGCGGGCGCCGACGCCGACCTGGCGAAGGACCTGGAGATCGCGGCGGCGGACAACCTCAAGCGCGTCCTGCGTCCACAGCCTGTGGACCACACCGCGACCCCGGGCATCGACCGCATGACGGCGTTCCTGGAGACGAAGACGGTCTGGCACCCGACGGGCGCGCTGGGCGCGGCGGGTTCCTCGTACTGACCCCCGCCTGACCTCCGTACATTCCTTACGCGCACGAGCCGCGTCGCCCCCGTCCACGAGGCGGGGGCGGCGCGGCTCGCCGTGTTGCCGGGTCCGGTCAGCCCTGCGGGGTGCCCGCGCCGAGGACGCCGAGGACCTGGCCGACGACCGGGATGTGGCCGAAGGACTGGGCCTCGGCGATGGGCGCGGTCAGGGCCTGGGAGGTGAGCGGCTTGAAGTCGGCGAGTTGGGTGCCGATGCCGTTGTTCAGTGGGTCGACGCCGGTGCCCGCGAGGGGGTTGGGCTTGAGGCCGGCGATCGGGCCCGTGGCGTAGCCGAGGGTGGTGGTGAGGGCGGAGAGGCCGGCCTGCGGGTCCACCTTGCCGAGGGAGGTCGGGCGGGACGGCAGGTCCACGAGCGGGGCGGACGCGTCGGCGTGGGCCGTCGCCGCGCCCGCGCCGAGGGCCGCTCCGGCCGTCGCGAGGGCGATCAGGGCGCGCCGGGCCGGGTTCCGGGAGGACCGGGGTGCGGAGTGTCGGGCCATCGCTGGTGCCACCTTCGGGTGCGCGGGGTAATGCGGTCGACACGTAGGGTAGTTGAGGTGTGACGCACGTTCCAAAGCCGACCCGCGTGGTCGGCAACGGCGCCACCATGCGTCAAACTGGTGTTCCGTGAGCATCCATCCCCCGTCCCCCGCCCGTGTGGTGCTGCTGTGCGGCCCGTCGGGTTCGGGCAAGTCACTCGTCGCCGCCCTCTCCGGGCTGCCCGTCCTGCGCCTCGACGACTTCTACAAGGAGGGCGAGGACCCGACACTGCCGCTGGTGGACGGAAGTGCGGACATCGACTGGGACCATCCGCTGTCCTGGGACGCGGACGTGGCCGTCGCGGCCATCACCCGCCTGTGCGCGACGGGTTCGACGCCGGTGCCGGTGTACGACATCTCGCGCAGCGCCCGTACCGGCGAGGACACCCTCGACATCGGCCGTACGCCGCTGTTCGTCGCCGAGGGCATCTTCGCGGCGGAGATCGTGGAGCGCTGCCGTGAACTGGGCGTGCTGGCCGACGCGCTGTGTCTGACCCGGGGCCCGCTCACCACCTTCCGGCGCCGTTTCCTGCGCGATCTGAAGGAGGGCCGCAAGTCGGTGCCGTTCCTGCTGCGGCGCGGCTGGCGCCTGATGCGCACCGAGCGCGTGATCGTCACCCGCCAGGTCTCCCTGGGCGCCCATCCCTGCGGCCGCGACGAGGCCCTGAGCCGTCTCGCTGCGGCCGGGGCGGGGCGTGAGACGGCCCAGGAGGCGGCGGCGTAACGGGGCAGCGCCCTCCGCCCGCAGCGCCCTTGCCCGCGGCGCCCTCGCCCGCACCACGGACATGG
>NZ_WWIR01000461.1 GCF_009863025.1 Streptomyces sp. SID4985
GCACTCACACGCACCCCGCGCAGAGCCCCCGTACAGCCTGCCCGGAGGGCCCCCGCTCACGTACCGTTGACGCATGACGAGCTTCGGTGGGACCGCATCTTCCGGGATGGTCGACTGGAACCTCGCGGTGGCGACCGCGACTCGGCTCGTGCGGCCCGGGCCGGAGGTGAGCCGGGACGAGGCGCGGGCCGTGGTCGCGGAGTTGCGGCGGCACGCGAAGGCCTCGGAGGCGCACGTCCGGGGCTTCACTCGTATGGGGACCGAGGACGTGCACGACACCCCGGTGCTCGTGGTCGACCGGCCCGGCTGGGTGCGGGCCAACGTCGCCGGGTTCCGGGAGATCCTGCGCCCCCTGCTGGAGAAGATGCAGGAGCGGCGGGGCAACAACCCGGGCAACGCCGTACTCGGCGCCGTAGGCGGCAAGGTGACCGGCGTCGAGCTGGGGATGCTGCTGTCGTTCCTGTCCTCGCGCGTCCTCGGGCAGTACGAGACCTTCGCCCCCGCCACCACCGACCTGCCCGCGTCCGGCGCCCCCGGCGGGGGCAGGCTGCTGCTCGTCGCGCCGAACATCGTCCACGTCGAGCGCGAACTCGACGTGGAGCCCCACGACTTCAGGCTGTGGGTGTGTCTGCACGAGGAGACCCACCGCACCCAGTTCACGGCCGTGCCCTGGCTCCGCGACCACCTGGAGGGCGAGATCCAGTCCTTCCTCGCGGAGACCGACGTCGACCCGGTGACCTTCCTCGAACGCGTCCGCGACGCCGCCCAGTCCCTCGCGGGCGGCCGCCCCGAGGGCGAGGAGGACGACGGCGGCCGCTCCCTGGTGGACCTCGTCCAGACCCCCGCCCAGCGCGAGATCCTCGCCCGTCTCACCGCCGTGATGTCCCTCCTGGAGGGCCACGCCGACTTCGTCATGGACGGCGTCGGCCCCGACGTGGTGCCGTCCGTCGCCGAGATCCGCGAGAAGTTCCAGCAGCGCCGCGCCAAGGGCGCCTCCCACCTCGACCTCGCCCTGCGCAAACTCCTCGGCCTGGACGCCAAGCTGCGCCAGTACCGCGACGGCGAACGCTTCGTACGCGCCGTCGTCGGCGAGGTCGGCATGGACGGCTTCAACCGCGTGTGGACCTCGCCCAACACGCTGCCCACCAAGGCGGAGATCGCCAAACCGGCCGACTGGGTCGCCCGCGTGCACGGCAGGACCGCGTAGCCGACCGCGCACACCACCATGAACTCCCTCGAACGGACGGCAGGAACACGGCAGGCGGACGCCGTTCCTATCACCCGTCCGAGGGACCGTCAGCCATGCGTAGGCGTGCGATGCTCGGGGAAGGGCCCGCTTCTGTCACCATCGACGCACTCTGAGTGACCGAACCCGGGCTCACTCCCGAAACTCCATGAAGGGAACCGGACATGGGGCCCCACCCCGCGGTCGCGGCGATACGCCTGGCGGTCCGCCGCGTACTGCACGACGTCATCACCGAACACAGCCGCCGCCCCGAGGCGGCCACCGCCCTCGCGCCGGCCGGCCGGACCGCCCGCGATCAGGGCCCGCCCGCCGACCCGGCCGCCCCCCTCGTGCTCGTCGCCTGCTCCGGCGGCGCCGACTCCATGGCCCTCGCCTCCGCCCTCGCCTTCGAGGCCCCCCGTCTCGGCGTGCGCGCCGGCGGCGTCACCGTGGACCACGGACTCCAGGAGGGCTCCGGGCTGCGCGCCGACGAGGTCGTCCTGCGCCTGCGCGAGCTGGGCCTCGATCCCGTCGAGTCCGTCGCCGTCTCCGTCGGTCGCGAGGGCGGCCCCGAGGCCGCCGCCCGCGACGCCCGGTACGCCGCGCTGGACGCCGTCGCCGAACGCCACGGCGCCGCCGCCGTCCTGCTCGGCCACACCCGCGACGACCAGGCCGAGACCGTCCTGCTCGGCCTCGCCCGCGGCTCCGGCATCCGCTCCCTGTCCGGAATGGCCGCGGTCTCGGGGGCCGGCGGCCGTTACCGGCGCCCCTTCCTCCAACTGGACCGGCAGACCGCCCGCAAGGCCTGCCTGGTCCAGTCGCTGCCGGTCTGGGACGACCCGCACAACACCGACCCGGCCTACACCCGCTCCCGGCTGCGCCACGAGGGCCTGCCCGCGCTGGAGAAGGCGCTCGGCAAGGGCGTCGTGGAGGCCCTCGCCCGCACCGCCCAGCTCTCCCGCGACGACGCCGACGCCCTCGACGCCTGGGCCGGGCAGGCCGAGTCCTCCGTGCGCGACGCGGCGGGCCGTCTGGAGTGCGCCAAGCTCTACGCGCTGCCCCCCGCCGTGCGCCGCCGGGTGCTGCGCCGGGCGGCCATCGAGGCGGGCGCTCCGGCCGGTTCCCTCTTCGCCCGGCACATCGAGGAAGTCGACCGTCTGATCACCGGATGGCGCGGTCAGGGGGCCATCAACCTGCCCGGCAAGGTCGTCGCCCAGCGTCAGGGTGGCAGACTGGTGATTCGGCAAGGCTGAGTTCCGGCCCGGGAGCGATCCTCTCGACGGGCCGGGGCCGCCGGTCGCCACAGTGCGGCCGTAAGTGCGGGACGACCGAAAGTGATGCGGGTGGACGCGAAAGACATGGGTGCGGACCTCAAGTCGGTGCTCATCACCAAGGAAGAGATCGACGCGAAGCTGGCGGAGCTGGCCGCGAAGGTCGACGCGGAGTACGCGGGCAAGGACCTGCTCATCGTCGGTGTCCTCAAGGGCGCGGTGATGGTGATGGCGGACCTCGCCCGGGCGCTGTCCACCCCCGTCACCATGGACTGGATGGCCGTGTCCTCCTACGGAGCGGGCACCCAGTCCTCCGGCGTGGTCCGCATCCTCAAGGACCTCGACACCGACATCAAGGGCCGTCACGTCCTGATCGTCGAGGACATCATCGACTCCGGCCTGACCCTGTCCTGGCTGATCTCGAACCTCGGCTCGCGCGAGCCCGCCTCCCTCAAGGTGTGCACGCTGCTGCGCAAGCCCGAGGCGGCCAAGGTCGCCATCGACGTCGAGTGGGTCGGCTTCGACATCCCCAACGAGTTCGTCGTGGGCTACGGCCTCGACTACGCCGAGAAGTACCGCAACCTGCCGTTCGTCGGTACGCTCGCGCCCCACGTCTACGGCGGCTGACCCGAGCGGATCAGCTCGGCCGGAGATCGGGAACCCCGGCGGGCCTCGCGCCGTTGGAGCAAGGAGAGGCGGACCACAGTCCGTCCGCACCGCTCCGTGCGGCTGCGGGCGTCCATGCTGGGGTACCGTCAGAAGAACTGTCTTATCAAACTCACTATGGCAGGAGGGACGGGGCGGCACCGCTCCGTATGGATGGACGTGAAGCGATACTTCCGTGGGCCGGTCATGTGGATCGTGCTGGCCGTCCTTGCCGTGGTCGTGTTGATGACGGTCGTCGGCCAGTCCGGCGGCTACAAGACGGTGGACACAGGCCAGGTCGTCGCCGCGATCAACGACAACAAGGTCGAGTCGGCCAAGGTCACCACCGGTGACGAGCAGACCATCAAGGTCAACCTCAAGCCCGGCGTCAAGATCGAGGACAGCTCGAAGATCCAGGCGAGCTACATCGGCGACCAGGGCGTGGCCATCGCCCAGACGCTGCAGAACAAGTACCAGGACAAGCAGATCGCGAAGGGCTACACGGTCTCGCCCTCGAAGCAGAACCCGTTCGTCGGTGTCCTGCTCTCGCTGCTGCCCTTCGTCCTGATCGTGGTCGTCTTCCTGTTCCTGATGAATCAGATGCAGGGCGGCGGCTCCCGGGTCATGAACTTCGGCAAGTCCAAGGCGAAGCTCATCACCAAGGACACGCCGAAGACCACGTTCGCCGACGTCGCGGGCTGCGACGAGGCGGTCGAGGAGCTCCAGGAGATCAAGGAGTTCCTCCAGGAGCCGGCCAAGTTCCAGGCCGTCGGCGCCAAGATCCCCAAGGGTGTGCTGCTGTACGGCCGCCCCGGTACCGGCAAGACGCTCCTCGCGCGCGCCGTCGCCGGTGAGGCCGGGGTGCCGTTCTACTCGATCTCCGGCTCCGACTTCGTCGAGATGTTCGTCGGTGTGGGCGCCTCCCGCGTCCGCGACCTGTTCGAGCAGGCCAAGGCGAACGCCCCGGCGATCGTCTTCGTCGACGAGATCGACGCGGTCGGCCGCCACCGCGGCGCCGGCCTCGGCGGTGGTCACGACGAGCGCGAGCAGACGCTGAACCAGCTGCTCGTCGAGATGGACGGCTTCGACGTGAAGGGCGGCGTCATCCTGATCGCCGCCACGAACCGGCCCGACATCCTGGACCCGGCGCTGCTGCGTCCCGGCCGTTTCGACCGGCAGATCGCGGTCGACCCGCCGGACCTCCAGGGCCGCCTGGAGATCCTCAAGGTCCACCAGAAGGGCAAGCCGGTCGCGCCCGACGTCGACCTGGCCGCCGTGGCCCGCCGTACGCCGGGCATGACCGGTGCCGACCTCGCGAACGTGCTGAACGAGGCCGCGCTGCTCACCGCCCGCAGCGACCAGCGTCTGATCGACAACAAGGCGCTGGACGAGGCGATCGACCGTGTGGTCGCGGGCCCGCAGAAGCGGACCCGGATCATGTCGGACAAGGAGAAGAAGATCACCGCGTACCACGAGGGCGGTCACGCCCTGGTCGCGGCGGCCTCGCCGAACTCCGACCCCGTCCACAAGATCACGATCCTGTCCCGGGGCCGCGCCCTGGGCTACACGATGGTGCTCCCGGACGAGGACAAGTACTCGACCACGCGCAACGAGATGCTCGACCAGCTCGCCTACATGCTGGGCGGCCGGGCGGCGGAGGAACTGGTCTTCCACGACCCGACCACCGGCGCCGCGAACGACATCGAGAAGGCCACCAACGTGGCCCGCGCGATGGTCACCCAGTACGGCATGACCGAGCGGCTCGGCGCCATCAAGTTCGGCGGCGACAACAGCGAGCCGTTCCTGGGCCGTGAGATGGCTCACCAGCGCGACTACTCGGAAGAGGTCGCCGCGCTGGTGGACGAAGAGGTCAAGAAGCTCATCGAGACCGCGCACAACGAGGCGTGGGAGATCCTGGTCGAGAACCGCGACGTGCTCGACAACCTGGTCCTGGCCCTCCTGGAGAAGGAGACCCTGGGCAAGGAGGAGATCGCCGAGATCTTCGCCTCGATCCACAAGCGCCCGCCGCGGCCCGCGTGGACCGGCTCCTCGCGTCGTACGCCCTCCACCCGCCCGCCGGTGCTCTCCCCCAAGGAGCTGGCACTGACCAACGGTGCGAACGGCGCCACGGCCGCGATCAGCACGATCAAGTCCACGGCCGCCGAGTCGGCCCCGGTCACGGAGCAGTCCCCCGAGGACCGCACCGACAGCTGACCCTTCGGCCACCTGGCCGGAATGTATGCCGCGCCCCCCGGGTTCTAGCCTGGGGGGCGCGGCATTTCGCCATGTCCGCGCGGGCGAGACGTACAGGAACGAGGCAACAGATGACCGACCCCGTGACGCTGGCCGGAGACGGCACCGTCGGCGAGTTCGACGAGAAGCGCGCCGAGAACGCGGTCCGCGAGCTGCTGATGGCGATCGGCGAGGACCCGGACCGCGAGGGGCTGAAGGAGACCCCGGGTCGGGTGGCGCGGGCGTACCGGGAGATCTTCGCGGGGCTGTGGCAGAAGCCCGAGGACGTGCTGACGACGACGTTCGACCTGGGGCACGACGAGATGGTCCTGGTGAAGGACATCGAGGTCTACAGCACCTGTGAGCACCATCTGGTGCCGTTCCGGGGCGTGGCCCACGTCGGCTACATCCCCTCGGTCTCCGGGAAGATCACCGGCCTGTCCAAGCTGGCCCGCCTGGTGGACGTCTACGCCCGCAGGCCGCAGGTGCAGGAACGTCTCACCACGCAGATCGCGGACTCCCTGATGGAGATACTCGAGCCCCGGGGCGTCATCGTGGTCGTGGAGTGCGAGCACATGTGCATGTCGATGCGGGGCATCCGCAAGCCGGGCGCGAAGACCATCACCTCGGCGGTGCGCGGCCAGCTGCGGGACGCGGCGACCCGCAACGAGGCGATGAGCCTCATCATGGCGCGCTGAGACCGGCCCCGGGCCGGGTCCCGCCCGGCCCGGTGGGCCGTCAGGCCGCCGGGTGGGGGCGGCCGTTGTGGTTGTCGTCGTCCTCCGGGAGGCGGCAGACGCGCTCCAGGAAGACGGCCGCCGCTATGACGGCGATACCGGCGAGGACCGCGAAACCGGCGTAGATGGCCTGGTCGCGGCGGGCCGGGAGGTCGAGGAGCTCCAGCAGGAAGACGCCCGTGCCGCCGTAGATGCCGGAGACGAGGGCGGCGACCAGGGCGCTGGCGTGGCCGAAGACGACCGCGCGGGCGGCCATCATCGGGTCGACGCCCTTGGCGTCCGGGCGGCGCTCGCGCTGGGCCTTGAAACGGCCGCGCAGGGAGATCGCCGTGGCGAACAGCACCACGGCGATCAACGCGAGGACGATGGGGGCGGCCAGCGGCACGCCGGGCAGCGTCCCGAGCGAGTTCCACAGGCGGGCGCCCGCCCAGGACAGGACGCCGGCCGCGACGAACACGCCGGCCAGCACCCTGATGCGCAGCTGTTTCACGGTGTCCCTTCAGCTCCCCCCGGACCGGTCCCGGGCCGTGGTCGTCCCCGACCTTAACGACTACTCGGGCAGTCGGAGTTCCAGATCCGCGCGGGGAGCGACGCCCTCGCGGGTCACGGCCGACAGCAGTGCGGCCACCGCGCCCCGGCCCGGCAGTTCGGCCACCGGGTCCACGTCGTGCCAGGGGGCGAGGACGAAGGCCCGCTCGTGGGCGCGCGGGTGGGGGAGGGTCAGCTCGGGGTCGTCGGAGGTGACACCGGCGTAGGTGACGATGTCCACGTCCAGGGTGCGCGGGCCCCAGCGCTCGTCGCGGACCCGGTGGAAGGCGTCCTCCACGGCGTGCGCCCGCTCCAGCAGGGAGGACGGGGGCAGGGTGGTCTTCAGCAGGACGACCGCGTTGAAGTACGCGGGCTGGCTGCCGGGCTCGACGCCCCACGGCTCCGTCTCGTACACCGGGGAGACGGCCTTCACGCGGACGCCCGGGGTGTCCTCGAAGGCGTCCACGGCGGCCTGGAGCGTCTCCAGACGGTTGCCCAGGTTGGCGCCGAGGGAGAGCACGGCCCACTGGGGGTTGTGCAGGGTCGAGTCGGCCTCGTCCACCTTCTGGACGACGGACGCGGGGACCGGCTGGACGGTCGGGTCGCTCTGACCCTGGGCGAAAGGTCGGGTCATGCTCGGCTCCGGAGGATGGTGACGGTCACGTCGTCGAAGGGCACGGTGATCGGCGCGTCCGGCTTGTGGACGCACACCTCGACCTCTTGTACCGCGTCGTGCTTCAGGCAGGTCTGGGCGATCCGCTCGGCGAGGGTCTCGATGAGGTTCACCGGCTCGCCCTCGACGACGGCCACGACCTCCTCGGCCACGAGGCCGTAGTGCACGGTCTTCGCCAGGTCGTCGTCGGCCGCGGCCGGCCGGGTGTCCAGGCCGAGGACGAGGTCCACGATGAAGGTCTGGCCCTCCTCGCGCTCCCTGGGGAACACGCCGTGGTGCCCGCGGGCCTTCAGGCCGCGCAGCGCGACACGATCCACGCGAATCACTCCTGCAATCGTCGGGAACGGCCGGTCGGTGCCGCGAGCGGGCGGCGCACCGGCCTTGGACGAATCTACCTGCGGGCACCGGCATGACCGGGCCACGGGGTGTCGGCCGGTGCCCGGCCGGGATCGTTCACAGGGAGGGAACCCGGTGAATTCCGGCCGCGCCGCCGACTGGTGACCGCACCTACCCGGGCGAGGGTGATTCCAACCACTCCCGCCCGGTGTTCAGGCCAGGGTGCCGTCGTCGTCCGGGTTCGAGCCGTTGTCCTCGTCCTCGTCGTCATCGGCTCCGGCGAGCACCGGGGAGGCGTGGTGCGACCAGAGCTTCCAGCCGGCCGGGGTGCGCCGGAAGGCGTTGGTGGCGACGACCAGCTGGCCGACCAGCGGGCCCAGCTCCTCGCCCTCCTCCGGGGCCGGACCCCCACTGAGGATGTTCTCGGTGCAGGTGACCAGCGCCGTGTCGCCGGTGACGGAGACGTGCACGTCGGTCAGGAAGAACTGGATGTAGTCGGTGTTCGCCATGATCAGCGCGTACGACCTGAGGACCTCGCCGCGCCCGGTCAGCACCGGCCAGCCCGGGTGCACGCAGGAGATCACGCCCGCGTCGGCGGGGTCGTGGTACTCCTCGTCCACGCCGAGGTCGGCGGGGGTGAGCCAGAGACCGGCCAGTTCCTCGAAGTCGCCGCGCTCCAGCGCCTCGTAGAAGGCGGTGTTGGCGGCGGAGACCTGTTCGACGTCCAGATGCGGCGCGCTCACCGCGCTCCTTCCGACGGCGTACCGGTCGCGGGGCAGTGTTCCCGGAGTTCCCGGGGTTCCCGGGCCGCCTCGACCGCCCGGGCCACGCGCACGGCGTCGGCCGTGGCGCGCACCTCGTGCACCCGTACCGCCCAGGCGCCCGCCTGGGCGGCCAGCGCGGAGACGGCGGCGGTGGCCGCGTCGCGCTCGCGGGCGGGCGGGGTGACACCGTCGGGTCCGGCCAGCACATGGCCGAGGAAGCGCTTGCGGGAGGCGGCGACGAGCAGCGGATGGCCGAGCGCGCGCAGCCGGTCCAGATGGGCGAGGAGCGCGAGGTCGTCGTCGGCGTCCTTGGAGAAGCCGAGGCCCGGGTCGACGACGATCCGGTCCGGGGCGACACCGGCCGCGAGGACGGCGCCCACCCGCGCGCGCAGCTCGTCCACGACCTCGGTGACGACGTCGGCGTACTGCCCCCGGACGTTGCCGCCCGCCAGCAGGCCGCGCCAGTGCATCACCACGAAGGGGGCCCCGGCGGCGGCGACCACCGGGAGCATCGCGGGGTCGGCGAGGCCGCCGCTGACGTCGTTGACGAGTGCGGCGCCCGCCGCGAGGGACTGCTCGGCGACCGAGGCGCGCATGGTGTCCACGGAGACGACGACGCCCTCGGCGGCCAGGCCGCGCACCACGGGGATGACCCGGCGCAGCTCCTCCGCCTCGTCGACCCGGGTGGCGCCGGGGCGGGTGGACTCGCCGCCCACGTCGACCAGGTCGGCGCCCTCGGCCACCAGGTCGAGGCCGTGCTTGACGGCGGTGGTCGTGTCGAACCAGCGGCCGCCGTCGGAGAAGGAGTCGGGGGTCACGTTGACGACCCCCATGACGGCGCACCGGTCCCATTCCGGCAGGCCCGCCACCCGGCCGCGTCCGCTGTGGTTGTTCATACGTTCAGCGTAGGCCCCTGAGGCAGCCCGGTTCGCGCGACGGCCCGGACCGGGCGGCCCTGTGAGAGGAGCCGTGTCCCGGTCCGGGCCGTCGTACGGGCTCGGAAGGGCGTGCGCGGTGCCGGTCAGGCGGCGCGTACGTCGTGTTCGGCGGCCGCGTGTCCGCAGGGCCGGGGGGTGGTGGCCCGGCGGCCCCGCAGAAAGCGCGGCAGGGGCAGCGCGAGGTTGACGAAGCCCTCCGCCTGCATGGCGGCGAAGCCGATGCGGGGCAGGTCGGCGGAGGCGCGGTAGACCAGGAAGCGGGGCTCCCAGCGCGGCTGGAACTTGGCGTTGAACTTGTACAGCGACTCGATCTGGAACCAGCGCGAGAGGAACACCAGGAGCCCGCGCCAGGCGCGCAGCACCGGGCCCGCGCCGATCTTCTCGCCGCGCGCGAGGGCGGAGCGGAACATCGCGAAGTTGAGCGAGACCCGGGTGATGCCGAAGCGGGGCGCGGCCTGGAGGGCGGCGACGATGAGGAGTTCGTTCATGCCGGGGTCGGCGGAGCGGTCGCGGCGCATCAGGTCGAGCGAGGCGCCGTCGGTGCCCCAGGGCACGAAGTGCAGGATCGCCTTGAGGTCGCCGTAGGGTCCGGGCGCCTCGTCCTGCTTGTGGGCGGTGGCGATCAGGCAGTCGCCGTCGGCGGGGTCGCCGATGCGGCCGAGCGCCATGGAGAAGCCGCGCTCGGTGTCGGTGCCGCGCCAGTCCTCCGCCGCGCGGCGGACGCGCTCCAGCTCGGCCTCGCCCAGGTCACGCACCCGCCGTACCCGGGTCTCGTAGCCGGCCCGCTCGATGCGCTTGACCATCTGGCGCACGTTGCGCATCGCGCGTCCGGCGAGCGAGAAATCCGCCACGTCGACCACCGCCTCGTCGCCCAGCTCCAGGGCGTCGAGGCCGGTCTCGCGGGTCCACACCTCGCCGCCCGTCT
Source organism: Streptomyces sp. SID4985 (assembly GCF_009863025.1). Taxonomy (GTDB): domain Bacteria; phylum Actinomycetota; class Actinomycetes; order Streptomycetales; family Streptomycetaceae; genus Streptomyces. The sequence goes on from NZ_WWIR01000461.1 coordinate 10,275, forward strand.
CCGAGCAGCCCATGACGGCCGGGGCCCAGGAGTGGGCCTTGGCGACGTCCATGAAGCGCTCGATGGCGCCGGGCCACGCCTCGACGTCGCCGATCGGGTCGCCGCTGGCCAGCATCACGCCGGAGACGACGCGGTAGGTGACGGCGGCCTTGCCGCTCGGGGAGAAGACGACGGCCTTGTCGCGGCGGAGCGCGAAGTGGCCGAGGGAGTCGCGGCGGCCGTGCCGCTCCAGGAGGGCGCGCAGCCGGGTCTCGTCCTCCTCGGTGAGGCGGGCGGCCGGGTGTTCCGGGCGGAAGGCGAGATAGCTGGTGGTGGCGGCGGTCAGCCAGCCGAGCGCGCCGAGCGAGAAGGCGACCGTCCAGGAGGTACTGCCCTGGTAGCTCACCGGGCCCTCGAAGCCGAACAGGCCGTAGACGACGTGTGTCAGCCGGTCGGCCACGCTCGGGTCGCCGATCGTGCGGCCGGGGTGGACGCTGACGATGACCAGTCCGAGGGCGACGGAACCAGCGCTCATGAGCACGAAGTTGGCCAGCGCCCACCAGCGGCTGCGCGGGTCGGGCAGCGCGGCGAACTCGCGGCGGTAGCAGAGCAGCACCGTGAACAGCACGAGCGAGATGAACATGCCGATGAGCGAGTGCCGGTACAGGAACTGGGCGACGGCGCCCGCGGGCAGCAGCGCGACGGCGGCCCGCCAGGCCCGTCGCTTGCGCCGTTTGAGCCCGTGTCCGAGCAGCAGCAGAAGCACACCCGCGCTGAGCGAGAGCGCCGCAGCGAACGGCCCGAAGGAGCCGGGCAGCACCTCGGCGAGGGCGTGCATACGGCTGTGACGGAAGCGCGGGAACACCCCCGCGGCGATGTCCACGACGCCCACGAGGGCACACGCCCGGCCCGTCAGGACGGGAACGGCCTCCGGGCGCGGACCGCGCGGAAGCCGCGGCGCCCGCCTCGGTCGGGCCGGAACCTGACCTGACTTTTCCCCATCTATCCTGACAGACATCGCATCCCGTAGTTCTGCGAGAGACCTTGAATCCCGGTGCCGATCGGGGCATCCGGCCACATTGCGCCTTCTAGGACGGTGTGCCGGTCTCAGAGGTTCACTCCTCTTCGGAAAGCCGGGTCAAAGGTCAAGGAAAGCCCTGGGCAAGACCACTCGACGAAGCGTGGTGGCCGGGGGCCAGGACGCAGACAGGAAATCAGTCCATGGGTCTCACGAGTAACAAACTGCTGCTGTTGGCGGTCGTGTTCGCCGTCGCGTTCTTCGGCGCGACGCTGTGGCTCTGGCCCCGGCTCGCGCGGTCGAACTGGCGTACCCTCGCGGGCCGTGCCGGGCTCCTCCTCGCCACCCAGTTCGTGCTCCTCTGCTCCCTGGGCCTCGCCGCCAACCAGGCGTTCGGCTTCTACGCGGGCTGGGCCGACCTGCTCGGCACGGAGACCAACCAGGGCATCGTCATCGACCAGTCCACCAACAGCGGTACGGGCGGCCCGCTCCAGGTCGTCTCCACCGCGCAGGTGAAGGGCGGTCCGGGCCCGAGCGCCAATCCGCGGACGGCGGGCCAGATCCAGAAGGTGAGCATCGTCGGCCGCTCCTCGCACCTGGCGACCCCGGCGTACGTCTATCTGCCGCCCGAATACTTCCAGCCGCAGTACCGCACCCGTACCTTCCCCGCCGCCGTCGTGCTGACCGGCTACCCGGGCACCGCCCAGGCGCTGATCTCGAATCTGCACTATCCGCGCACCGCGCGGGAGCTGGCGAAGAACGGCCGGATGCAGCCGATGATCCTCGTGATGATGCGGCCGACCCTCGCACCGCCGCGCGACACCGAGTGCGTGGACGTGCCGAAGGGCCCGCAGACCGAGACCTTCTTCGCCAAGGACCTGCCCGAGGCCGTGCTCACGCACTACCGCGTGGGCAGGCACGCGGCCAGCTGGGGCATCGTCGGGGACTCCACCGGCGGCTACTGCGCGCTGAAACTGGCGATGCGTCACCCGGGCACCTACGCGGCCGGTGCCGGGCTCTCCGCGTACTACACCGCGCCGATCGACCCGACCACGGGCGACCTCTTCCACGGCGACCGGAACCTGCGCGATCACGCCGACCTGCACTGGCTGCTCAAGCACGAACCGGCCCCCGACACCTCGCTGCTCGTCACCAGCAGCCGGGTCGGCGAGCACAACTACAAGGAGACCCTGAACTTCATCAACGAGGTACGGGCCACCGACCGGACCAGGATCTCCTCCATCATCCTGGAGAGCGGCGGCCACAACTTCAACACCTGGCGACGGGAGATCCCGCCGACCCTCCAGTGGCTCAGCCAACAGCTCGCCGACCACTGAAACCGGACAACCTGACACTCTGTGACGCGTGCCGGGTGGCCGGATTTTTAGGCCACCCGGGTCCATGGGCCGCCTACGCGCGGTAAGTTTCTGGCCATGCCACGTGGACGCCATCGTCATTCCCCGCCTCTGCACCGGCTGCTGCCCTCCACGGCGATCGCCGGAATCGCCGTCGTCTGCGCTCTGGGCCCCTGGGTGTTCGCCGGTGCCGGGGTGCCGCGGGCACTGGCCGCCGTCGTCGCGCTGACGGCCGTCGCCGGTGCCGTCGTGATGCACCGCTGGGACGCGCAGGCGGGCAAGCAGGTCGCCGACCTCACGCGCGCGCGGGCCAGCGACGAGTGGCGCTTCGAGGAACGCGTCGCCGAACTGGAGACCGACCTCGAGGAGGCCCGCGAGCTGCGCGCCAAGCTGGAGCGGCGGCTGCGTGCCAAGCGCGCCGAGCTGGCCGGGCTGCGCAACGAGCACGCCTCGCTGCTGCGCCGGTACGCCACGGCCGAGACCGAGCGGGCGAGCGCCCTGGAGGGGCGTCGGCTGCTGGAGCTGGAGGCGGGCGACTCCGCCGACACGCTCGCGCTGCCGCCGGGGACGGGCGCGGAGGCCGAAGTGCCGGTGTCCGTCGCGGAGTCGACGGAGCCGACCGAGGTGACGGAGCCGACGGAGCCTCAGTCTCCGGCGGAGACCGAGGTCGTGGAGGCGTCCCGTCCGGAGTCCGCTGCGGTGGCCGCCGCTTCGGCGTTCTCCGCCGAGGGCGCGGAGCTGTACCGGCGGGCCGGGGTGGCGCTGGCGCGGCTCGACCGGGACCGGGAGAGGGAGCGGGAGACGGCGAAGGCCGAGGCCGAGACCAAGTCTGAAACCGCGAAGGCCGAGTCCATACGGGCCGAGGCGCCGACGTCCGAGCCCGTTGAGCCCGAGCCCGCCGATGCGGAACCCAACGCGGACACCGCCCCGCAGGCGGACGGCGCGGCCGAGAGCGGGACCGGCACCACCACCGTGACGGCCCCCGAGACCGCCCCCGACGCCGAGCCCGACACCCACACCCGCGCCGAAGCCGCACCTGAAACCGCGCCCGCGCCCGAGCCCGCCGTCGAGGCGCACACCTCCGCGCGCCACGCCCGCCGGGACGGCCACTTCACCGTGCCGACCGCCGTGGCCGTCGTATCGCCCCAGCCCACCCGGCGTCCGGGCGTCGAGGGCGGGTTCGACTTCTTCGGCACCCAGAAGCAGACCGCGACGCCCGCCCTGGGCGGCGTGCAGAACGAGGACCTGGCGGACGTCGTCGGCCAGGAGGCGCTCGCGCTGCACAAGGCGGACGCGGAGTCCGGCTACAAGCCCGCCACCGGCGAGGCCGGCCGGGTCGTCGACCTGACCGCGCACGACGAGACGGAGCACATCGACGTACAGGGGCTGCGCAGCGTGGTCTCCTGACCGGCGCCGTACGGCCCGCGAGCCCGGCCCTCCCGACCAGGGAGCGCCGGGCTCGCCCGTTTCCGCCGGGCACGCGCGCGTAGGAGAGACTGGGACCATGACAGCGACCCAGACCACGGTCGGGATCGGCGGCGCCGCCGAGAGCACCGACATGGTGCTCAACATCGGCCCCCAGCACCCGTCCACGCACGGCGTGCTCCGGCTGCGGCTCGTGCTGGACGGCGAGCGCATCCAGCAGGCCGAGCCGGTGATCGGCTACATGCACCGCGGCGCCGAGAAGCTCTTCGAGGCCCGCGACTACCGCCAGATCATCATGCTCGCCAACCGCCACGACTGGCTGTCGGCGTTCTCCAACGAACTGGGCGTCGTCCTCGGGGTGGAGCGGATGCTCGGCATGGAGGTGCCCGAGCGCGCGGTGTGGATCCGCACGCTGCTCGCCGAGCTGAACCGGGTGCTCAACCATCTGATGTTCCTCGGCTCGTACCCGCTGGAGCTGGGCGGGATCACGCCCGTCTTCTACGCGTTCCGGGAGCGCGAGGTGCTCCAGAACGTCATGGAGGAGGTCTCCGGCGGCCGGATGCACTACATGTTCAACCGGGTCGGCGGTCTCAAGGAGGACCTGACCGACGGCTGGACCGGCCGCGCGCGCGAGGCCGTCGCCGCCGTGCGCTCCCGCATGGACGTCTTCGACGACCTGGTGCTCGGCAACGAGATCTTCCGGGGGCGTACGCGGGGCGTGGGCGCGCTGGCGCCCGAGGCCGTGCACGCCTACGGCGTGAGCGGGCCCATCGCGCGCGCCTCCGGCGTCGACTTCGACCTGCGCCGCGACGAGCCGTACCTGGCCTACGGCGAACTCCAGGACACCCTCAAGGTCGTCACCCGCACCGAGGGCGACTGCCTGGCCCGCTTCGAGGTCCTCCTTGAGCAGACCCACAACGCCCTCGACCTCGCGGACGCCTGTCTGGACCGGCTCGCGGAGCTGCCGCCCGGCCCGGTCAACCAGCGGCTGCCCAAGGTGCTCAAGGCGCCCGAGGGCCACACCTACGCCTGGACCGAGAACCCGCTCGGCATCAACGGCTACTACCTGGTCAGCAAGGGCGAGAAGACGCCGTACCGGCTCAAGCTGCGCTCGGCGTCGTACAACAACATCCAGGTGCTCGCCGAGCTGCTGCCGGGGACGCTGGTGGCGGACATGGTGGCGATCCTGGGGTCGATGTTCTTCGTGGTGGGAGACATCGACAAGTAGGCGCCGCTACAGGGGAGTTGCGTCCAGGCCCACCGGCTGGAGGAGCCAGCCGAAGTCCCCGAGGCCGCCCGTCGCGGTGAGTTCGGCGGCCTCCCCGGCGCGCGCGAGGGCGCGGACGTAGCCGACGGGGTCCGCGGTGGCCAGCGTGAGCGGGGGGCGTGCGCCGGTCACGTCCAGGGCGCGGAGGGCCTCGCGCTGGGTGAGCAGGCGGGGGGCGGCTCCGGTGGAGGCTTCGGCTCCGGCCGCCGCGCACGCGTCCAGCGCCACATGCGCCGTGATGTCGCAGGACCCGTCAGGGACCGGGGCCGCCTCCCGGCCCTCCCGGAAGCCGGTGAGGGTGCCGAACGGGGGGCGTGCGCCGAGGGTGTGGGTGTAGTCCACGGCCACCGCGAGACCCCGCTCGATCCGGCGCACGGCCGCCGCCCAGGCCAGGTCACGGGGTAGCCCGATCTCCGCCCGCGCACCCGGCTCGGCGGGCAGCGGCCACCAGCGGGCCAGCCAGTCGGCCGCAGGACCGTCGACCGGGTGGCCGAGCTGCTCGGTGCCGTCCGGGGCGACCAGGACGTGCCGGGGCACGCCCGCCGGGTCCGTCTCGGCCACGTCCACGGGGACGTTGTCCAGCCATTCGTTGGCGAACAGCAGCCCGGTCAGCGACTCCGGCAGTTCGTCCCGCCAGTCGATCCGTTCGTCCAGGTCCGCCGGGCGGTCCGCGAGTTCGACGGCGTACGCGCGCGTACGGGCCGCCACGTCGGCGGGCAGGGCGGCGAGGACCCCGGTGACGAGTTCGCCGCGCCCCGCCCCGAGGTCCGCGAAGTCCAGCCGCTCAGGGCGCCCCAGCGCCTCGTCCACCCGGCACAGCAGCCGGGCCACCGCCGCCGCGAACAGCGGCGAGGCGTGCACGGAGGTGCGGAAGTGTCCGGCGGGGCCCTCGGGACGCCGGTAGAAGCCGCCGGGGCCGTACAGGGCCTCCTCGGTGGCCGCCCGCCAGCCGCGCCACTCGTTCTCCGCGCCGGGTTCCTTCGTCATCGGAACAGCCTAGGTCCCCGTCGGGATCAGCCCTTCCGGAAGTCCGCCGCGTGGTCCTCGGCCCACCGCCCGAAGGTGCGGGCCGGTGTGCCGGTGACCTTCTCCACCGTGCCGGTGATCTCCGGGTCCACGCCGACCGTGGCGGCGAAGCTCTCCAGCAGGGCCTGGACGAACTCCGGCGGGGCCTGCGGGAACAGCTCGGGCCCGGCCCGCTCGGGCGACACCTCCACAAAGGTCAGCTCGCGGCCGGTCGCCCGGCCGATCGCGGCGATCAGGTCGGTGTTGGTGGTCGCCTCCGGCCCGGTCAGGCGGTGTACGGCGCCTTCATGGCCGTCGTCGAGCAGCGCGCGTTCGGCCACGGCGGCGATGTCGTCCTCGTGGATGGGTGCCGTGAGCATGTCCGCGAAGACCCCGCGCACGGTGTCGCCCTCGTGGAGCTGCGGGGCCCACTGGAGGGAGTTGGTGGCGAACGCGTTGGGGCGCAGGAACGTCCAGGTGAGCCCGCTGTCGCGGACCTGCCGCTCGGCCGTGGCGTGCATGACGTGGATGGGGTGGCTCTCGTCGTCAGCGCTCCCGCCGACGATTCCGGAGGAGAGCAGCACGACGTGCCGTACGCCCGCCTCGCGCGCGGCGGCGAGCAGGCCCGGGAGGTCGCCGCCCCCGGCCTGGACGTAGAGGAAGAGCCCGGTCACCCCGTCGAACACGGCGCCCGGATCGTCCGGCCGGAAGCGGACCACTTCGGCTCCACCGGGGAGATCGGCGCGTTCCGGGTCGCGGGTCAGCGCCCGCACAGGTTCACCGGCGGCGACGAGCCGTTCGACGAGGGCGCGTCCTACATTGCCGGTGGCGCCGGTCACTGCGATCACGATGTCTCCTGGGACTCGGGTGGATCGTCCTTGCCTGGCGGCCCCGAGCCTAGGCGGCCGGACCGGCGGCGGACATCGGTCCGGAGGACCAGTGCGTCCTCCGTCCCTGGCCCCAGGGCCACGGCATCCACCTTGCGGCGTACACGTATCGCGTACGGATCGCCCCTCCGGCTGACCCCGGTCACGTCCCCGCTACCTACTCTGGGTTACGTGCAGCGCCTCTATGACTTCCTCCGTCGCCACCCGACATGGGTCGACTGCTTCTGGGCCGTCGTCCTGCTCGGGCTCTCCGGCGTGAGCGTCGTGAACATGGACGGCACCCCGGGCCACCACGGCTCCTACGCCGCGGCCTGGGCCGTCTCCGTGGTCCTGTGCGCGGTCCTGGCCCTGCGCCGACGGCTGCCCGAGATGATGCTCCTTGTGGTGCTCGCCACCGGAGTGGTCCAGCTGATCCTGGACGTCCAGCCGGTCGCCGCCGACTTCGCGATGCTGGTCATCACGTACACGGTCGCCGCGACCGGCGCGCGCTGGGCCTCCCGGCTCTCGCTCGCGGGCAGTCTGGTCGCGGCCTCGCTGGCGCAGGTGCGCTGGCCGAACGAGCACACCAGCGGGCTCGGGCAGGTCGCGCTCGCCGTGTTCCAGACGGTGCCGTTCGCGCTCGCCTGGGTGCTGGGCGACTCCATGCGCACCCGGCGCGCCTACTTCGCCCAGCTGGAGGAGCGCGCGGCGCGCCTGGAGAGGGAGCGCGAGGCGCAGTCCAAGGTCGCGGTGGCCGCCGAGCGCGCCCGGATCGCGCGCGAGCTGCACGACGTGGTCGCGCACAACGTGTCCGTCATGGTGGTCCAGGCCGACGGCGCCGCCTATGTCCTCGACGCCGCCCCCGACCAGGCCAAGAAGGCCCTGGAGACGATCTCCTCCACCGGCCGCCAGGCCCTCGCCGAGATGCGCCGCCTGCTGGGCGTGCTGCGCACCGGGGAGCACCAGGAGAGCGGGGAGTACGTCCCCCAGCCCGACGTCGGCCAGATCGACGACCTGGTCGAGCAGTGCCGCAGCGCGGGCCTCCCGGTGGACTTCAGGATCGAGGGCACCCCGCGCCCGCTGCCCAGCGGGGTCGAGCTGACCGCGTACCGCATCGTGCAGGAGGCGCTGACCAACACGCGCAAGCACGGCGGCCCCGAGGCGGGCGCCAGCGTGCGGCTCGTCTACTTCGACGACGGGCTCGGCCTGCTGGTCGAGGACGACGGCAAGGGCGCCCCGCACGAGCTGTACGAGGAGGGCGGCGCCGACGGCCAGGGACACGGGCTGATCGGCATGCGCGAGCGGATCGGCATGGTCGGGGGCACCCTGGACGCCGGACCCCGGCCGGGCGGCGGCTTCCGCATCAGTGCGCTGCTGCCGCTCAAACCGGCGCACTGATCCCGTCGTACGCCCCTGTGTACGCCGACCGAACCGTGCACACCGACCGAACCGAAACCGGAAGAGGACCCATGACGATCCGCGTGATGCTCGTCGACGACCAGGTGCTGCTGCGCACCGGGTTCCGGATGGTGCTCGCCGCCCAGCCGGACATGGAGGTCGTCGCGGAGGCGGGCGACGGCGTGGAGGCGCTCCAGGTGCTGCGCGCCACCGAGGTCGACGTGGTCCTCATGGACGTGCGGATGCCCAAGCTGGACGGCGTGGAGACCACCCGGCGGATCTGTCTGGAGCCCGACCCGCCGAAGGTGCTCATCCTGACCACCTTCGACCTGGACGAGTACGCCTTCTCCGGGCTCAAGGCGGGCGCCTCCGGCTTCATGCTCAAGGACGTGCCCCCGGCCGAGCTGCTGAGCGCGATCCGCGCGGTGCACAGCGGCGACGCGGTGGTGGCCCCCTCGACCACCCGCCGGCTGCTGGACCGTTTCGCGCCGATGCTGCCCGCCGCCGGACCGCAGCCCCGGCACAAGGAGCTGGGCCGCCTGACCGACCGCGAGCGCGAGGTCATGATCCTGGTCGCGCAGGGGCTGTCGAACGGCGAGATCGCCGCGCGCCTGGTCCTGTCCGAGGCCACCGTGAAGACCCATGTGGGCCGCATCCTGACCAAGCTCGGGCTGCGCGACCGGGTGCAGGTGGTCGTGCTGGCGTACGAGACGGGGCTGGTGCGGGCGGGCGGGAACGGCTGAGGGGACGCGCGGGGGCGGGCGCGTCCTGGCGGATCGTTTCGGCGGAGGATCGTTTCAGCGCAGGACGCCCTCCAGGAAGTCGCTGCCGAGCCGGGCCACCGCCGACAGGTCCAGCTGGTGCCGTACGTACCGGCCGCTTCGGCAGCTGGTGACCAGCTCGGCCTTCTTCAGCACGGCCAGGTGGCGGGAGATCTCCGGCGCGGACATGCCGTGCGCGTCGGCCAGTTCGCCGGTGCTGTGCGGGCCGCGCGCGAGATGGCGGCACAGCCGCAGCCGGGTCGGGTGGGCGAGGGCCTCCAGACGGCGGGTGAGCTGTTCGACGCTGGGGGCCTGCGGGCGGGACGCCTGGGCCGGGTAGATGATCACGGGCTGCCAGCCGTGCCGGTGCAGGACCAGGACGTGCGGCCAGCCGATGCCGGTCGGGACGAGGACCAGGCCGCCGTCGCCGGTGGAGGTGCGGCCCACCAGGAGCTTGTCGACCGTGACGGTGCGCGCCTCCTCGTCGACCGTGATCGCGTTGGACAGCGAGGAGAGGGCCTCGGTGGCTCCCTTGTGCCGCAGCAGTTCGGTGCGGTGCCGGGCGTCCGCCGCCAGCTGGTTCTGGGTGCGCGCCCAGAGGTCCGCGAAGAAGGCCTCCTCGCAGTCGAGCACCAGCCTGCGGAACCAGGCGCGTACGGCGGGCGGGTCGTCCAGGAGCCGCCGTGTGAACCGCTCCTGGCGCGCCCCGCGCGCGGCCGCCAGCTCCAGGGCGCGGCAGCGGGCCTCCGGATCGGTGAGCGGACTCGCCTCCGGCCGGGTGTGCCGGTAGGGCATGCAGCTGAACTCGGTCGCCGCCAGTACGAACTGGTCGTCCGTCAGCTTGTCGAGCAGCTCCAGCTCGTCCAGGAGCGTGGCTCCCGGGAGAGTCCGCCGCCCGGGAATCGCGGCGAACGGCCAGAAGATGTCCGCGATCGACGTCCGCCACAGGAACTCCCCCTCGCACAGCCGGTCCGCCAGACACGCCTCCAGGCGTCCGCTCACCCCGGTCGCCCAGCCGTGCAGCTGGGGATGGTGGCCGGTCTCGCTGAGGGCGTGCAGCGCCATCCCCAGCTCCGCCAACGGCGAGGGCACGGCGGTGATCCGCTCCGCGGGCAGCCCGTCGATGTCGATCGTCACGCTCATGGCGCCCATCGTGCCCTGTGCCTCCGGCGGCTCGGCGGTCGATTGACGCGGGCCGTCAATCGACGGGACGGGACGTGGGCGGGGGAGCAGCGTGGGGCCGGTCCACGTCCCGAGAGGCGGAGCCCCATGAGCATCACCCAGCAGCACCTGTTCGACGCCTACCGCGCCCGCTCGCACGCCGCCCCCGAACCGCCTGCTCCGGGCAGCGGATACCTGGCGCTCCTGCGCGCCGCGTCGGCCGGGTGGCGGGGGCGTCGGTCCCGGAGGCCGTAGGTCCCGGGGCGGTCAGTCCTTCGGCGGCCGCACCCGCTCCGCGAACTCCACCACCGCCCGCTTCACGTCCTCCGGGGTCCAGTCGAGGCCCGCCTCCGCCACCGTCACCTCGGTGACGGCGAGGCCCGGTCCCGCCGTGTCCCAGCCGTTGGCGAAGAGCATCGTCCCCGTCTCCTCGGCCTGGCGCACCGCCGCCTCCGCGGCCGTGTCGGGGTCGTACGGCAGCCAGACCTGGAACTCGTGGGTGTGCGGCTCCTCGGGGTGGACGCGGGCCCAGGGGAGCCCGGCCGCGGCGAAGCCCTCGCGCAGGGCGGTGGCGACCACGCGCGCGTGGTGGACGTACTCCGGCAGACGGGGGAGTTCGCGGTCCAGGCCGACGAGGGCGGAGAGGGCGGTCGGGAACTGCTGGAAGATGTTGCCGCCGTAGCGGTGCCGCCAGGTGCGGGCCTCCTCGATCAGGCTCGCGGGACCGGCGAGCGCGGCACCGCCGAAGCCGCCGAGGGACTTGTAGAACGACACGTAGACGCTGTCGGCCAGGCCCGCGATCTCCTCCAGCGGGCGGCCGAGACGGACGGTGGACTCCCACAGGCGCGCGCCGTCGAAGTGCACCACCGCGTCCCGTTCGCGCGCCACCTCGACGGTATCCGTCAGCTCCTCCCAGGTCGGCAGGAGGAACCCGGCGTCCCGCAGGGGGAGTTCGAGCATGAGCGTGCCGAGGGGCTCGGGGAACTCCGCGACCTCCGCGGCCGTGGGCGGCCGGTGCTCGGTCGTCAGGATCATCGGCCGCAGCCCCGCGACCTGGCTCAGCGCGTGCCGTTCGTGCCGCTCGGGGTGGCCGAGGGCGTGCAGGGCGACGACGGGGTTGCCGGTACGGGCCGCCCAGCACCGCAGGGCCACCTGCTGGGCCATGGTGCCCGTCGGGAAGAACGCGGCGGCCTCCATGCCGAGCAGCGCGGCGACCCGCGCCTCCAGGGCGGCCACGACCCGGTCGCCGTACACGTCCGCGGGCTCGTCCAGGTCGTACACCCCGGGCGCCGCCTCCTGGAGGTGCGCGAGGCGCTCGCGGAGCGT
>NZ_WWIR01000462.1 GCF_009863025.1 Streptomyces sp. SID4985
TGGCCGGCCGTCTCGCCCCGCTGCTCACCCCCGCCGAGATCGAGGCCACCCGCGCCCGCGTCGCCGCCCTGCGCGCCTCGGGCCGCCACCCCGAACCGGCGGGCGACTGGCCCGCGATCCCCTGGCCACCGGTCTGACGACGGTGGTGTCCTCGGTGGTGTCCTGCCTCACGGCAGCGGCGTTCCGCCCGGCCACAGCCGTGTCCCGCACGGATTCCGCCGCCGCGCGAGAGCGCCGAACCGGCCATCCGGCCCGATCCGGTTCGTAGGCGCTGCTCATGGGCGGTTAGTCTCATGTACATGCATGCCTGGCCCGCTTCCGAGGTCCCCGCCCTGCCCGGTCAGGGCCGCGACCTGAGGATTCACGACACCGCGACCGGCGGTCCGGTCACCCTGGACCCCGGTCCTGTCGCCCGGATCTACGTCTGCGGCATCACGCCGTACGACGCGACCCACATGGGTCACGCGGCGACCTACAACGCGTTCGACCTCGTACAGCGCGTGTGGCTCGACACCAAGCGGCAGGTTCACTACGTCCAGAACGTCACCGACGTGGACGACCCGCTGCTCGAGCGCGCGGAGCGGGACGGCGTCGACTGGGTCGCCCTCGCCGAGAAGGAGACCGCGCTCTTCCGCGAGGACATGACTGCCCTCAGGATGCTGCCCCCGCAGCACTACATAGGCGCCGTCGAGGCCATACCCGGCATCGTCCCCCTCGTCGAGCGGCTCCGTGACCTCGGCGCCGCCTACGAGCTGGACGGCGACATCTACTTCTCCGTCGAGTCCGACCCGCACTTCGGCGGTGTCTCCCACCTCGACGCGGCCGCCATGCGGCTGCTGTCCGCCGAGCGCGGCGGCGACCCCGACCGCCAGGGCAAGAAGAACCCGCTCGACCCGATGCTGTGGATGGCGGCCCGCGAGGGCGAGCCCAGCTGGGACGGCGGCTCGCTCGGCCGGGGACGCCCCGGCTGGCACATCGAGTGCGTCGCCATCGCCCTCGACCACCTCGGCATGGGCTTCGACGTCCAGGGCGGCGGCTCCGACCTCGCCTTCCCGCACCACGAGATGGGCGCCTCGCACGCCCAGGTGCTCACCGGCGAGTTCCCCATGGCCCAGGCGTACGTCCACGCGGGCATGGTCGGCCTGGACGGCGAGAAGATGTCGAAGTCGAAGGGCAACCTCGTCTTCGTCTCCCAGCTGCGCCGCGACGGCGTCGACCCCGCCGCGATCCGGCTCGCCCTGCACTCCCACCACTACCGCTCCGACTGGGAGTGGACCGACCAGGTGCTCCAGGACGCGGTGGACCGGCTCGGCCGCTGGCGTGCCGCCGTCTCCCGGCCCGACGGCCCCTCCGCCGACGCGCTGGTGGACGAGGTCCGCGCGGCCCTGGCCGACGACCTCGACGCGCCCGCCGCGCTGGAGGCCGTGGACCGCTGGGCGGCCCGTCAGGAGGCCGAGGGCGGCACCGACATGGGCGCGCCCGGTCTGGTCAGCCGTACCGTGGACGCGCTGCTGGGCGTGGCGCTCTGACGCCCGCACAGCTCTGACACCCGCACGAACGCGGTGGGGCGGTACCCGGATCGGGTACCGCCCCACCGCGTTCGCTCAGTCCTCCGAGCCGTCCGTGTCCTCGCTGCCCTCCGACGCGCCCGGCGCCTCCGGCTTCGGGGGCTTGGGCGGCCGGGTCCGGCCGCTCGGCGTGTCGCGCCGGAACGGCCCGCTGTCCGAGCCGTCCGCCGTGGCGTGCCCGCCGCCCGGTCCGACGTCCCGGCGCCGCAGATAGCGCTCGAACTCGCGGGCGATCGCCTCGCCGGACGCCTCCGGCAGCTCGGCGGTGTCCCGCGCCTGCTCCAGCGTCTGTACGTACTCCGAGACCTCGCTGTCCTCGGCCGCGAGCTGATCCACGCCCACCTGCCAGGCACGTGCGTCCTCGGGCAGCTCGCCCTGCGGGATACGCAGGTCCAGCAGGTCCTCGAGACGGTTGAGCAGCGCGAGGGTCGCCTTGGGGTTGGGCGGCTGCGACACGTAGTGCGGCACCGCCGCCCACAACGAGACCGCCGGAACCCCGGCGTGCGTGCAGGCCTCCTGGAGGACACCGACGATGCCCGTCGGGCCCTCGTACTTCGTCTCCTCCAGGTCCATCCGGCGCGCCAGCTCCCCGTCGGAGGTCACTCCGCTGACCGGGACCGGCCTGGTGTGCGGGGTGTCGCCGAGCAGCGCGCCCAGGATCACCACCAGCTCCACGCCCAGCTCATGGGCGAAACCGAGGATTTCGTTGCAGAACGAGCGCCAGCGCATCGACGGCTCGATACCGCGCACCAGCACCAGGTCACGGGGCTTGTCACCGCCGACCCGGACCACCGAGAGCCGCGTGGTCGGCCAGGTGATCTTGCGTACGCCGCCCTCCATGAAGACCGTGGGCCGGTTGACCTGGAAGTCGTAGTAGTCCTCCGCGTCCAGCGCGGCGAAGACCTCGCCCTTCCACTCGCGTTCCAGATGCGCGACCGCCGTGGAGGCGGCGTCACCGGCATCGTTCCAGCCCTCGAACGCGGCCACCATGACTGGGTCGATCAGCTCGGGAACACCCTCCAGCTCGATCACCCAGTGCCTCCTTCCGACGTGCTCTCGCCTGACCACCCAACCTTACGGCGTCCGGCCGGAGCGCCCGCAGCCCCCTTGGACGGGGGGTTGAACGGATCACTGCCCCGATCCCCGGTCCGGAACACCCCGCGGGCGCGGCGATCCGGACCGGGGGAGCCGACGGGCTACCGCTGGTCGAGCAGGCCCCGCACCCCGGCGCGTATCTCGTCGGTGGCCAGACCGCGGATGGTGAGCGTGGTGCGGCGGCGCAGCACGTCGTCCGGCGTCTCGGCCCACTCGTGGTCACGCGCCCACACCACCTGCGCCCAGATCTCCGGGGCGTCGGGGTGGACCCGCTCGGCCAGCTCCGGCTGCTCGTTGGCCAGCCGGGCGATGTCGAAGGCGAGCGAGCCGTAGTGGGTGGCCAGATGCCGGGCGGTGTCGGCGCCCATGCGCGGGCCCGGCGCCGGACGGTCCACCAGGAGCCGGTGGGCGACCGCGCGCGGGTTGGCCACACCGGGCAGCGGCAGCCGCCTGGGCAGCGTGGAGACCGGCTCGAAGTCGTCGCCGAGCGGGTGGCCCGGCAGCTCCTGAAGCTTCCTCATGACCGTACGGCCGATGTGCCGGAAGGTCGTCCACTTGCCGCCCGCGACGGACAGCATCCCGCCCCGGCCCTCGGTGACCACCGTCTCGCGCTTGGCCTTGGCGGTGTCTCCGGGCCCGCCGGGCAGCACCCGCAGCCCCGCGAAGGCGTACGTCATCAGCTCGCGCCGGAGCTGGTTGTCCCGGACGGAGAACGCGGCCTCGTCCAGGATCTGGGCGATGTCCTTCTCGGTGACGGACACGTCGCCCGGGTCGCCCTCGTACTCCTCGTCGGTGGTGCCGAGCAGCAGCATGTCCTCCCAGGGGAGGGCGAAGGTGATGCGGTACTTGTCGATGGGCGTCGCCAGCGCGGCCTTCCAGGGCGCGGTGCGCTTGAGCACCAGGTGCGCGCCCTTGGACAGCCGGATCGACGGCGCCGCGTTCGGGTCCTCCAGTCGGCGCAGATGGTCGACCCAGGGCCCGGTGGCGTTGAGCACCAGCCGGGCGTTCACGCCGAACTCCTCGCCCGACACCCGGTCGCGCAGCTCGGCACCGGTGACCCGGCCGCGCGTGAAGCGCAGCCCGGTGACCTCGGCGTGGTTGAGGACGACCGCGCCCGAGTCGACGGCCGCGCGGACCGTCATCAGCGCCATGCGGGCGTCGTTCATCTGGTCGTCGCCGTAGACGGCCACGGCCTTCAGGTTCTCGGTGCGCAGCTCGGGCACGTCCCGCGCGGCCCGGGACGGCGAGAGCAGATGCCCCACGCCGTCCCCGAACGCGGAGAGCGCCGAGTACGCGAACACGCCCGCGCCGAGCTTCGCCGCGCCGTGCGGCCCGCCCTTGTACACCGGGAGGTAGAAGGTGAGCGGGTTCGCCAGGTGAGGGGCCACCTGGCGGGAGACCGCACGGCGCTCGAAGTGGTTCTCCGCCACCAGTTTCACCGCGCCGGTCTGCAGGTAACGCAGGCCGCCGTGGAGCAGCTTGGAGGAGGCGGAGGAGGTGGCACCGGCGAAGTCACCGGCGTCGACCAGCGCCACCCTGAGCCCGGACTGCGCGGCGTGCCAGGCGGTGGAGATGCCGAGGATGCCGCCGCCGATCACCAGGAGGTCGTACGACGCCCTGGAGAGCTGCTCCCTGGTCTCGGCCCGGCTCGGGTTGGAGCCCGAGGCGGGGCGCGTGCCCAGGGTGGGTACGGGCGGCAGGGTGGTGGGACTGGTCATGTCGGGTACTTCACTCCTCGTCAGAGCCGGATGGGCGGTCCTTGCCGCCCGCTCAGCTCTCGTCCTCGAGCCAGCCCATGGTCCGCTCGACGGCCTTGAGCCAGCTCTTGTACTCACGGTCGCGGGTCTCCGCGTCCATGCGGGGGGTCCACTCGGCGGCCCGGCGCCAGTTGGCGCGCAGCTCGTCGGTGCTGGACCAGAAGCCGACGGCGAGGCCGGCGGCGTAGGCGGCACCGAGACAGGTGGTCTCGGCGACCATGGGGCGCACCACGGGGGCGTCGAGCACGTCCGCGAGCTGCTGCATGAGCAGGTTGTTCGCGGTCATGCCGCCGTCCACCTTGAGCGTGGTCAGCTCCACGCCGGAGTCCTTGGTCATGGCGTCCGCGATCTCCCGCGTCTGCCAGGCCGTGGCCTCCAGGACGGCGCGCGCGAGGTGCGCCTTGGTGACGTACCGGGTCAGACCCGCGATCACACCGCGCGCGTCGGAGCGCCAGTGCGGGGCGAACAGGCCGGAGAAGGCCGGTACGAAGTAGGCGCCGCCGTTGTCCTCGACCGAGAGCGCGAGCGTCTCGATCTCGGCGGCGGTGGAGATGAGGCCCATCTGGTCGCGCATCCACTGCACCAGCGAGCCGGTGACGGCGATGGAGCCCTCCAGGGCGTACACCGTCGGCTGCTCGCCGATCTTGTAGCCGACGGTGGTCAGCAGACCGGCGTAGGAGTTGATGATCTTCTCACCGGTGTTCATCACCATGAAGGTGCCGGTGCCGTAGGTGGACTTGGTCTCGCCCTCGGAGAAGCAGGTCTGGCCGAACAGGGCCGCCTGCTGGTCGCCGAGCGCGGAGGCCACCGGGATGCCGCCGAGCAGGTCGCCGAGGCTGCCCCCGGTCACCTCGCCGTAGACCTCGGCGGAGGAGCGGATCTCGGGCAGGATCTCCAGCGGCACACCGATGGACTCGGCGATCTTCGGGTCCCACTGCATCGTGTGCAGGTTCATCAGCATGGTGCGCGAGGCGTTGGTGACGTCGGTGACGTGCTTGCCGCCGTCGACACCGCCGGTCAGGTTCCAGATGACCCAGCTGTCCATGGTGCCGAAGAGGATGTCGCCCGCCTCGGCGCGCTCGCGCAGGCCCTCGACGTTGTCCAGCAGCCAGCGGGCCTTGGGCCCGGCGAAGTACGAGGCCAGCGGCAGGCCGGTCTCGCGGCGGAAGCGGTCCTGGCCGACGTTGCGGCCCAGCTCGCGGCAGAGGCCGTCGGTGCGGGTGTCCTGCCAGACGATGGCGTTGTGGACGGGCTCACCGGTGGTCTTGTCCCACAGCACGGTGGTCTCGCGCTGGTTGGTGATGCCGATGGCCTTGATGTCGTCGCGGGTGATGCCGGCCTTCTCGACGGCTCCGGCGACGACCTCCTGGACGTTGGTCCAGATCTCGTTCGCGTCGTGTTCGACCCAGCCCGGCTTGGGGAAGATCTGCTCGTGCTCCTTCTGGTCGACGGAGACGATCCGGCCGTCCCGGTCGAAGACGATGCAGCGCGAGGAGGTCGTGCCCTGGTCGATCGCCGCGATGAACGGGCCTGCGGTGTGGGCGTCGGTCACTGTGTGCTCCTGGGAGATCCGAGGTGAGGGTGCGGTGCGTGCGGTGTGTACGGCGCGTACTCGAATGATCGGCGCTTTTGCGACAAATCGTTACTCATCAAGCAAAAGCGACGTTGTAGATGCCCGCAGCGATCGCGCCGCCGATCAGTGGACCGACCACCGGGACCCAGGCGTAGCTCCAGTCCGAACCGCCCTTGTTGGGCAGCGGCAGCAGGGCGTGCACGATGCGCGGGCCCAGGTCGCGGGCCGGGTTGATCGCGTACCCCGTCGGGCCGCCGAGCGAGAGACCGATACCGACGACCACCAGCGCGGTGATCAGGGCGCCCAGGGCGCCGAGACCGTTGCCCTTCTCGTTCAGGCCCTGGGTGAGGACCGCCAGGACCAGGACCACGGTGCCGATGATCTCGGTGAGGAGGTTCTGCACGGCGTTCCGGATCTCCGGGCCGGTGGAGAAGATGCCCAGGACCGGCCCCGCGGCCGCCTCCTCGGCCTCGACCGCCTTGACGGTGTCCTGCGCGCCGGGCCCGCCGACGATCTCCCGGTCGGTGAGGTGGGCGTGGAACTGGCCGTAGTACGCCACCCAGACCAGCGTCGCGCCGATCATCGCGCCGAGCAGCTGACCGCCCCAGTACACCGGGAGGTTGCTGAAGTCCTTGTCCTTGATGGCGAGCGCGAGCGTCACGGCCGGGTTCAGGTGCGCGCCGGAGAGCGGCGCGGAGGTGTAGACCGCCGTCAGAACGGCGAAACCCCACCCGAAGGCGATGGCGAGCCAGCCGGCGCCGCGCGCCTTGGAGGCCTTCAGCGTCACGGCGGCACAGACGCCGCCGCCGAGCAGGATGAGTATGGCGGTACCGATGGTCTCGCCGATGAAGATGTCGGAGCTGGACACCCGCGACTCCTTTGTCCTTCGTCCAGGGAAAGCCGAACCCCGCGTCCCTTCGGGGGTTCTCGTGCCCTCGGGAATGAGAGCGGTGTCGGCCCTTGGCGCTGTCACACCCTAACGTGCATTAACGGCAAGTGTTCGACAATGCCGACCGATGGACGGGAGTCTCGCTTTGGGGTCGTCCATGCGTCAAGGGTTCTGTAATCGAAAACGCGATCGTTATTGATCGGCAGGAGCTATCGCCCGGGGCGGGTGTGAGGGTGGGTCCGCGAACGTGCGCGCATGCGTGTGGCCGCCCCGGGCCGTCGCGCCGGGGCGGTGATGTACGACAGGGCCGCTCGGAAGCGGGTTACCGCAGGGCCGCTCAGAAGCGGGCCGCGCCCAGGTCCCGGGAGACCGCCCGGGCGCAGTCGCGCACCGCCGCGATCAGTTCCGGGCGGAGTTCGCCCTCGCGGCACAGGCGCTCCACGGCGCCGGTGATCCCGACCGCGCCCACCGGCATGCGGCGGCGGTCGTGGATGGGGGCGGCGACGGACGCCATGCCCTCCCAGGTCTCCTCCACGTCGGCGGCGTAGCCCCGCGCGCGCGTGAGGTCGAGGATGTGCTCGAAGTCCTCGGGGCCGCACACCGTACGGTCGGTGAAGGACTTGCGCGGGGCCTCCAGCGCCTCGCTGTGGGCCACCGGGTCGTACGCGGCGAGCACCTTGCCGAGCGCCGTCGAGTGCAGCGGCTGCATGGCGCCGATCTCCAGCACCTGCCGGCTGTCGTCCGGGCGGAAGACGTGGTGCACGATCAGCACGCCCTGCTGGTGCAGCACCCCCAGGTGCACGCTCTCCCCGCTGGAGCGGGCCAGGTCGTCGGTCCACACCAGCGCCCGCGCCCGCAGTTCGTGCACGTCCAGGTAGGTGGTGCCGAGCCGCAGCAGCTCCGCGCCCAGCTGATAGCGCCCGGACGCCTCGTCCTGCTCGACGAAGCCCTCGTGCTGGAGGGTGCGCAGGATGCCGTGCGCCGTGCCCTTGGCGAGGCCCAGCGACGAGGCGATGTCCGACAGGCCGAGCCGCCGCTCGCCGCCCGCGAGCAGCCGCAGCATCGCGGCCGCCCGTTCGAGCGACTGGATGTTCCGTGCCATCCCCGTCCTACCTCCGTCCGCTCCGGCCGCCGTCGAACGACACCTCGGATGACCCCGCGGGTGACACCTCAGGCATCGTTCGACAATGCCGAACAGTACCGGTCCATGCCGACCTCCCGCCAATGACCGCGCCACATCCGCACGGCCCGCGGACCCGGCCGCAGCACCCGGAGGGGCCGATTCCGCCGTCCGCGTCCGTGTGGTGGACGCCGGTGCCCATCCAAGCCCACCGCCGGTTAGTCTGACGCCGTGCCCCTCGCCCGGCTCGCCGGGGCAGGGCGCATAGCCGACAGCCGTCGCATCCCAGGGAGCCCCTTCATGGCCTCGTCGCCGACGTCCCCCCACGCCGACCTCCGGACCCGTGTGTCCGCGCTCCGAAAGGCACTCGCCACCCGCGTGGTGGTCGCCGACGGAGCGATGGGCACCATGCTCCAGGCCCAGGAGCCCACGCTCGACGACTTCCAGCAGCTCGAAGGCTGCAACGAGATCCTCAATCTCACCCGCCCCGACATCGTCCGTTCGGTCCACGAGGCGTACTTCGCCGTCGGCGTCGACTGCGTCGAGACCAACACCTTCGGCGCCAACCACTCCGCCCTCGGCGAGTACGACATCCCCGCGCGCGTCCACGAGCTGTCCGAGTCCGGCGCCCGCATCGCCCGCGAGACCGCCGACGCGTTCACCGCGCGGGACGGCCGCGCCCGCTGGGTCCTCGGCTCGATCGGCCCCGGCACCAAACTGCCCACCCTCGGCCACGCCCCGTACACCACCCTGCGCGACGCCTACCAGCGCAACGCCGAGGGACTGGTCACCGGCGGCGCCGACGCCCTGCTGATCGAGACCACCCAGGACCTGCTCCAGACCAAGGCCGCCGTCCTCGGCGCCCGGCGCGGCCTGGACGCCCTCGGCCTGGACCTCCCCGTCATCGTCTCCGTGACCGTCGAGACCACCGGCACCATGCTGCTCGGCTCCGAGATCGGCGCCGCGCTCACCGCGCTCGAACCGCTCGGCATCGACATGATCGGCCTGAACTGCGCCACCGGCCCCGCCGAGATGAGCGAGCACCTGCGCCACCTCGCGCGCAACGCCCGCATCCCGCTGTCCTGCATGCCCAACGCGGGCCTGCCCGTCCTCGGCAAGGACGGCGCCCACTACCCGCTCACCGCGCCGGAGCTGGCCGACGCCCAGGAGACCTTCGTCCGCGAGTACGGCCTCTCGCTGGTCGGCGGCTGCTGCGGCACCACCCCCGAGCATCTGCGCCAGGTCGTCGAGCGCGTCCGCGACCTCACCCCCACCGAGCGCAGCCCGCGCCCCGAGCCGGGCGCCGCCTCGCTCTACCAGTCGGTGCCGTTCCGCCAGGACACCGCCTACCTGGCCATCGGCGAGCGCACCAACGCCAACGGCTCCAAGAAGTTCCGCGAGGCCATGCTGGCGGGCCGCTGGGACGACTGCGTGGAGATGGCACGGGAGCAGATCCGCGAGGGCGCGCACATGCTCGACCTGTGCGTGGACTACGTCGGCCGCGACGGCGTCGCCGACATGGAGGAGCTGGCGGGCCGCTTCGCCACCGCCTCCACCCTGCCGATCGTCCTGGACTCCACCGAGGTCGACGTCCTGCGCGCCGGCCTGGAGAAGCTCGGCGGCCGCGCGGTCATCAACTCCGTCAACTACGAGGACGGCGACGGCCCGGAGTCCCGCTTCGCCAAGGTCACCCGGCTCGCCCAGGAGCACGGCGCCGCGCTGATCGCGCTGACCATCGACGAGGAGGGCCAGGCCCGCACCCCCGAGAAGAAGGTCGAGATCGCCGAACGGCTCATCGACGACCTCACCGGGAACTGGGGCATCCGCGAGGAGGACATCCTCGTCGACTGTCTGACCTTCACCATCTGCACCGGCCAGGAGGAGTCCCGGGGGGACGGCATCGCCACCATCGAGGCGATCCGCGAGCTGAAGCGGCGTCACCCGGACGTGCAGACCACGCTCGGCCTGTCCAACATCTCCTTCGGCCTCAACCCGGCCGCCCGCATCCTGCTCAACTCCGTCTTCCTGGACGAGTGCGTCAAGGCGGGCCTGGACTCGGCCATCGTGCACGCCTCCAAGATCCTGCCCATCGCCCGCTTCAGCGAGGAAGAGGTGCGGACCGCCCTCGACCTCATCCACGACCGCCGCGCCGAGGACTACGACCCCCTCCAGAAGCTGATGGTGCTGTTCGAGGGTGCCACCGCCAAGTCCCTCAAGGCGGGCAAGGCCGAGGAACTCGCCGCCCTCCCGCTGGAGGAGCGCCTCAAGCGCCGCATCATCGACGGCGAGAAGAACGGCCTGGAGGCCGACCTCGACGCCGCGCTGACCGAGCGTCCGGCCCTCGACATCGTCAACGACACCCTCCTGGACGGCATGAAGGTGGTCGGCGAGCTGTTCGGCTCCGGCCAGATGCAGCTGCCGTTCGTGCTCCAGTCCGCCGAGGTCATGAAGACCGCGGTCGCCCATCTGGAACCGCACATGGAGAAGTCGGACGCCGAGGGCAAGGGCACCATCGTCCTCGCCACCGTCCGCGGCGACGTCCACGACATCGGCAAGAACCTCGTCGACATCATCCTGTCCAACAACGGCTACAACGTCGTCAACCTGGGCATCAAGCAGCCCGTCTCCGCGATCCTGGACGCCGCCGCCGAGCACCGCGCCGACGTCATCGGCATGTCGGGCCTCCTGGTCAAGTCCACCGTGATCATGAAGGAGAACCTGGAGGAGCTGAACCAGCGCGGACTCGCGGCCGACTACCCCGTCATCCTCGGCGGCGCCGCCCTCACCCGCGCCTACGTCGAACAGGACCTCCACGAGATCTACGAGGGTGAGGTCCGCTACGCCCGCGACGCCTTCGAGGGACTGCGCCTCATGGACGCCCTCATCGGCGTCAAGCGCGGCGTACCCGGCGCCAAGCTGCCCGAGCTGAGGCAGCGGCGGGTGCGTCCGGCCGTCGTGGAGGTCGAGGAACGGCCCGAGGAGGGCCACGTCCGCTCCGACGTCGCCACCGACAACCCGGTCCCCGAGCCGCCCTTCTGGGGCACCCGCGTCGTCAAGGGCATCCAGCTCAAGGAGTACGCGAGCTGGCTGGACGAGGGCGCGCTGTTCAAGGGCCAGTGGGGCCTGAAGCAGGCCCGCGCCGGAGACGGGCCGACCTACGAGGAGCTGGTGGAGACCGAGGGCCGCCCCCGGCTGCGCGGCCTCCTCGACCGGCTCCAGACCGAGAACCTGCTCGAAGCGGCCGTCGTGTACGGCTACTTCCCCTGCGTCTCCAAGGACGACGACCTCATCATCCTGGACGACCGCGGCAACGAGCGCACCCGCTTCACCTTCCCCCGCCAGCGCCGGGGCCGCAGGCTCTGCCTCGCCGACTTCTTCCGCCCGGAGGAGTCCGGGCAGACGGACGTCGTCGGCCTCCAGGTCGTCACCGTCGGCTCCCGCATCGGTGAGGAGACCGCCCGCCTCTTCGCCGCCGACGCCTACCGCGAGTACCTCGAACTCCACGGCCTGTCCGTGCAGTTGGCGGAGGCGCTGGCCGAGTACTGGCACGCGCGCGTGCGTTCGGAGCTGGGCTTCGCCGGGGAGGACCCGAACGAGATCGAGGACATGTTCGCCCTCAAGTACCGAGGCGCCCGCTTCTCCCTCGGCTACGGCGCCTGCCCCGACCTCGCCGACCGGGCCAAGATCGCCACGCTCCTGGAACCCGAGCGCATCGGCGTCCACCTGAGCGAGGAGTTCCAGCTCCACCCCGAGCAGTCCACGGACGCCATCGTGATCCACCACCCGGAGGCGAAGTACTTCAACGCCCGCTGACGCCCGGCGCACGGCCGCACCCCGGGGCCGGTCCGGGCACGCCGGAAGGCCGGTCCGGGCGCGCCGGAGACCCCCCTGGCCTGCGGCGCAGGCTTTCCCGGTGTACCCCGGCGCGCCCCGGATAAACGAGGCGGTTCGCCGCGCGGAGTTGTACACTGGTCGGTCCATCGCAGGCCGGCTCCCTGTCCGGGGGGCCGGCCTGGTCGTCCCTCAAGGAGGTGCGCCCGGATGACCAGTACGGTCCCCGCGCCCGGCCCCGCTCGGGCAACGAAGACCACCACGGCAGAGGACTACGCCCTACAGGCGGTCCTGCTGGACATGGACGGCACCCTGGTGGACACGGAGGGCTTCTGGTGGGACGTGGAGGTCGAGGTCTTCGCGCGCCTCGGCCACACCCTCGACGAGTCCTGGCGGCACGTCGTGGTCGGCGGCCCCATGACCCGCAGCGCGGGCTTCCTCATCGAGGCCACCGGCGCCGACATCACCCTCGAAGAGATCTCCGTCCTGCTCAACGACGGCTTCGAGCAGCGCATCGGCCGCGCCCTGCCGCTGATGCCCGGCGCCGCCGACCTCCTCGCCGAACTCCACCGGCACCGTGTCCCGACCGCCCTGGTCTCCGCCTCCCACCGGCGCATCATCGACCGTGTGCTGACCGTCCTCGGCCCGCACCACTTCACCCTGTCCATCGGCGGCGACGAGGTCTCCCGTACCAAGCCGCACCCCGACCCCTACCTCCTGGCCGCCGCCGGACTCGGCGCCGAACCGGCCCGCTGCGCGGTCGTAGAGGACACCGCGACCGGCGTCGCCGCCGCCGAGGCCGCAGGCTGCCATGTCGTGGCCGTGCCCTCCATCGCCCCCATCGTCCCGGCCCACCGGCGCACCGTCGTCACCTCACTGGAACAGGTCGATCTGGCCTTCCTGCGCGGCCTGCTGGCGGGCAGCCGCTAGCGGGCGTATCCGACGACCCGGTCGTCACTCAGCGAATTCCCGTGACGGCCACCGGAGTTGAAATGTGAGGTTCGCCACTCCGAAAGGTCTAGACATCACGGGGCCCATATGCCGACCATTCCGGAACCGGGGTGGTCGGCCGGTCTTTGTGTCCCAGTTGATGATCCGTTGCACCAATCCTGCCACTGTCGGTTTTTCGGTGCGTCCACACCCGGTTTCACTGCGTGATGAGCCCTCAACTCGGGCACCCGTCGGCCCTTCCGCGGGCGCGGACTAATGTCGTCGCGACAACATCGCAGCAACTCCCGTGAACCGACGCGCCATCCCTGTTGCCGGGTCCACGGAACCGAACGCTCTGGAGAAAAGTCCCGCATGAACCGCAAGACTCTGGTGCTGCCGGCAGTGGCCGGCCTGCTTACGCCGGTGCTCGCCGCGTGCGGTGGATCGGACAGCGGGAGCCAGGGCGGCAAGCCCATCGTCGTAGGTACCACGGACCAGTTCACGGCCACCTCGGACGCCCCCGCGCCGCTCGACCCCGCCTATGCCTACGACGTCGGCACCTGGAACGTCCTCCGCCAGACCGTCCAGACCCTCATGACCCAGCCCAAGGGCGAGGGCAACCCGGTTCCGGAGGCCGCCGAGAGCTGCGGTTTCACCGACTCCGGCAACGAGCGCTACGCCTGCAAGCTGCGTGACGGCCTGAAGTTCGCCAACGGCCACGCGGTCACCGCGGCGGACGTCAAGTTCTCCATCGACCGCGCCATCCACCTCAAGGCGGACAGTGGCGTCTCGGCCCTGCTGAACACCATCGACACGGTGGAGACCCAGGGCGACCGCGAGGTCATCTTCCACCTGAAGACGGCCGACGCGACCTTCCCGTACAAGCTGTCCACCCCGGTCGCGGGCATCGTCGACCCGAAGAACTACTCGGCCGACAAGCTGCGCGACGGCTTCGAGGTGGACGGCTCCGGCCCGTACACCTTCAAGGCCGAGGTCAAGAACAACGCGGTCGTCAGCGCCACGTACACGAAGAACCCGAACTACAAGGGCAGCACCAAGGTCAACAACGACAAGGTCGAGATCCGGTCCTTCGCCGACGCGGACGCCATGGGCGTCGCCCTCGACCACGGCGACATCGACGTCATGACCCGCACCATGACGCCGTCGCAGATCCAGAAGCTGGACTCCGGCTCCGACGCGAACGCCGAGCTGGTCGACATGCCCGGCCTCGAGATCCGCTACCTGGCCTTCAACACCGACGCCACCAGCGTCAAGGACAAGGCCGTCCGCCAGGCCATGGCCCAGGTCATCGACCGCGGCGAGCTCGTCGCCAAGGTCTACGGCACTCAGGCCGAGCCGCTGTACTCGCTGGTCCCGGCCACCCTCGCGGGCCACTCCAACTCGTTCTTCAACAAGTACGGCGACCCGAGCGTCCCGAAGGCCAAGGAACTGCTCACCAAGGCCGGCGTCACCACCCCGATCAAGCTGACGCTGCACTACACCACCGACCACTACGGCGCGGTGACCAAGCAGGAGTTCCAGATCCTGCAGAAGCAGCTCAACAACAGCGGTCTGTTCGACGTGAGCATCCAGGGCCACCCCTGGGCCACCTTCCGCCCCGCGGAGCAGAAGGGCCAGTACGACGTCTACGGCATGGGCTGGTTCCCCGACTTCCCCGACGCCGACAACTTCATCGCGCCCTTCCTCGACAAGGACAACTTCCTCGGTTCGCCCTACACGAACCCCACCATCCAGCAGACTCTGATCCCCCAGAGCCGCCGTCAGGCGGACCGGCTGGAGGCGGGCAAGACCCTGACGACGATTCAGGACGCCGTCGCGGAGGACGTCCCCGTGCTGCCCCTGTGGCAGGGCAAGCAGTACGTTGCCGCACGGGACGACATCACGGGCGTCTCCTACGCTCTGAACTCCTCCTCGACGCTTCAGCTGTGGGAGCTCGGCCGCGGTGTGAGCGGCTGACGGCTCCCTCGCCGGGGCCGGGACGGCGGCCCCGGGAGGCCCCCGACGAGAAGGCACATGCTGTGAACATGCGCACCCACTGGCCAGTCCTGCCCATCGTGGCAGGGCTGGCCTGCGGCCTGTTGACCGGCTGCGGCACGAGCGGCGACGGTTCCGGGACCGAAGGCCACCGCGTGGTGATGGGGATGTCCGACGACGTCCTCGCCACCGACCCGGCCTCCGGCTACGACCCCGGCTCCTGGCTGTTGTTCAACAACGTCTTCCAATCGCTCCTGAGCTTCCCCAAGGGCGGCACGCTGCCCGAGCCCGAACTCGCCAAGTCCTGCAGGTTCACGGACACCCGGGCCACCGTCTTCAAGTGCGAGCTGAAGGACGGCCTGAAGTTCAGCAACGGCGACGCGCTCACCTCCGAGGACGTCAAGTTCTCCTTCGACCGGATGCTGAAGATCAACGATCCGGGCGGACCCGCCGTCATGTTCCCCTCGCTCGGCAAGGTCGAGACCCCGGACGCGCGCACCGTCGTCTTCCGGCTCACCGTCCCCGACGCCACCTTCCCCAGCAAGGTGGCCTCCGGCGCGGGGTCCGTCGTCGACCACCGGCAGTACCCGGCGGGCCGGCTGCGCGGCGACCACAAGGCCGTCGGCTCCGGCCCCTACACGCTCGACTCCTTCGACAAGGGCCAGGCGGTCTTCTCCGTCAACCCCCACTACAAGGGCACCGCCGAGACCAAGAACGCGGGCGTCACCCTCAAGTTCTTCCACGGCAACCAGAGCACCCTGAAGAAGGCCCTCCTCGACGGCTCCGTCGACATCGCCTACCGCGGCCTGAGCGCCCGCGACATCGACGACATCGACAAGCAGGACGGCACCCAGGGCATCGACGTCGTCGAGGGCAGCAGCGCCGAGGTCCAGCACCTCGTCTTCAACATGAAGGACCCCGTCGCCGGAAAGCTCGGCGTCCGCAAGGCCATGGCCTACCTCATCGACCGCGACGCCCTCATGCGCGACGTCTACAAGAACACCGCCACCCCGCTCTACTCGATCATCCCGGCGGGCATCGTGGGCCACAACACCGCCTTCTTCGACACCTACGGCGAGCGCCCCTCCCGGGCCAAGGCCGCCCGGGCCCTGCGCGCCGACGGCATCACCGGCAAGGTCACGCTCACCCTCTGGTCCACCCCGACCCGCTACGGCCCCGGCACCGACGCCGAGCTCAAGGCCCTCGCCGCCCAGCTCAACGCCAGCGGCCTCTTCACCGCCGACGTGAAGTCCGTCGCCTTCGACCAGTACGAGAAGGACATAGCCGCCGGAAAGTACGGCGTCTACGTCAAGGGCTGGGTGCCCGACTACCCCGACGCCGACAACTTCACCGCACCCTTCTTCGGCAAGGGCAACGTCCTCGACAACCACTACGACAACAGCCGGATCACCCGCACCCTGATCCCCGCCACCGCCGCCCAGAGCGACCGCACCTCCACCGACAGCTCCTTCGTCGAACTGCAGGACATCGTCGCCGAACAGGTCCCCGTCCTGCCCGTCTGGCAAGGCAAGCAGTACGCCGTCGTCCGCGACGGGGTCTACGGCCTCGAGTACTGCCTCGACGCCTCCACCGTCTTCCGGTTCTGGGAACTCAGCAAGAGCTGACGACCCGCCGGACACAGCGGGCCGGACACAGCGCGCCGGACACGCCAAGGGCGCCCCTCCTTCCGGAAGGGCGCCCTTCGCCGTCGTACCGCGCGCCGCCGCTACGGCTGCGCCCCCGGACGCACCAATCCGCTCTCGTACGCGTACACCGCCGCCTGCACCCGGTCGCGCAGACCCAGCTTCGTCAGCACATGCCCCACATGCGTCTTCACCGTCGTCTCGCTGACGAACAGCTCCGCCGCGATCTCCGCGTTCGACAGCCCCCGCGCCACCAGCTTCAGCACCTCGACCTCACGGTCCGTCAGCGTGTGCAGCGTGTCCCGCGCGGGCTCCTCGCCCGAGGGCAGATGCGTCGCGTACTTGTCCAGCAGACGGCGCGTGATGCTCGGGGCCAGCATCGCCTCGCCCGCCGCCACCACCCGGATCGCCTGCACCAGCTCGTTCGCCGGGGCGTCCTTCAACAGGAAGCCGCTCGCCCCCGCCCGCAGCGCCTCCACCACGTACTCGTCCAGATCGAACGTGGTCAGCACCAGCACCTTCGCCGGACCGTCCCGGCCGGGACCGGTGATCTGCCGGGTCGCCTCCACCCCGTCCATCCGGGGCATACGGATGTCCATCAGGACCACATCCGGCTGCAGCGCGCGCACCTGGTCGAGAGCCTGCAGACCGTCACCGGCCTCACCGACGACCGCGATGTCCGGCTCGGCCTCCAGGATCATCCGGAAGCCCGTACGCAACAGCGGCTGGTCATCCACCAGCAGGACACGGATCGCCACGTGACAACTCCTTCGCTAGTCGGACCCCATTCTGCCCAACCCGTCCGCCCCGGACTCCGCCGCCCTCACCGGCAGCGGATACGGCGGGGGAGTCCCCCCGAACTCCGGGCAACTCGCCCGGTGGTCGCACCAGCCACACAGCTTCGTCGGCCGCGGCCGCCACTCGCCCGTCTCCGTCGCCCGCGAGATCGACTCCCACAGCGACTGCAGCCGCCGCTCCATCCGCTCCAGATCCCCCGGCACCGGGTCGTACGTCAGCACGTCACCACTGCCCAGGTACACCAGCTGGAGCCGCCGGGGCACGACCCGCTTCAGCCGCCACACCACCAGCGCGTAGAACTTCATCTGGAACAGCGCGCCCTCGGCGTACTCCGGCCGGGGCGCCTTACCCGTCTTGTAGTCGACGATCCGCACCTCACCGGTCGGCGCCACGTCCACCCGGTCGATGATCCCGCGCAGCCGCAGCCCCGACTCCAGCTCCGTCTCCACGAACATCTCGCGCTCGGCGGGCTCAAGACGCGTCGGGTCCTCCAGCGTGAACCAGCGCTCCACCAGCTGCTCGGCCTCACCCAGCCAGCGCGCCAGCCGCTCGCCCTCCGGATCGTCCGCGAACAGCTCACCCAGCTCCGGCCTGCTCTCCCGCAGCCGGTCCCACTGCCCCGGCACCAGCGACTTCGCCCGAGGCGCCGTACGCTCCACCGCCGGGGCGTCGAAGAGCCGCTCCAGGACCGCGTGCACCAGCGTGCCCCGCGTCGCCGCCTCGCTCGGCTTCTCCGGCAGCCGGTCGATCACCCGGAACCGGTACAACAGCGGACACTGCATGAAGTCGCTCGCCCGCGACGGCGACAGCGACGAGGGCGCCGCCGGAGCACGCCGCGCACCCGCACCGTCCCCGGGCCGCGCCGGTCCGGGCACGGC